>VBCK01000148.1 GCA_005882215.1 Betaproteobacteria bacterium
AGTCCTCGCGGCTCTGGGTGAGTCGGATTCACAAACACGTGAGGCGGCTTTGCGTACCCTGGTCGCGTCCCTGCTTACGCTGCAGTCGAAGTCCCTGGACGGTTCGACTGCCGAAGTGGCCGAGCACTATGGGCGGCTGTTTCGCGATTTCCCCAAGGCTGAGCAGCGGGTCCTGCAGGTCGAGGGCCTACTCACGGTGGCCCGGATTCTTTTCGGCTGCAGCTCCCCGGCTCGGGCGGCGCATTTCGCGCGACCTGCGCTCGAATGGGCAAGAAGGCTCGGTCGGCCCGATCTGCACCGACAGGCCGCGAACGACAATGGCGTCTATTGCCTGAAGCAGCGCGATTTCGCCGGCGCGCTGGCGCTGCTTGAAGAAGCTTACGACGTGTCCCGTGCCAACGGGCTGGAAGAGGGCCGCTTGCGCGCGCTTGCCAACATGGCCGCGTGCCTGCAGGACGCTGGATATTACGGGCGCGCGATCGAGGTTAATCGGCTACTGCTGGCGGTGGGAGCTGCGGCGGCGGGAGGCGCCACCCGGGAGCGCGAAGTGGCGGCGCTCGCCAATCTTGTGCATTGCCACCTCGCCCGAGGCGAACTGCAGCAGGCGTTGACCGCGGGCGAGCGCGGCGCTGAGGTGATTGGATCCGAGGGTGCCAATGCAAATGCCCTGGCCCGGTATCAATTCGAGAATTTCTTCAACGCCGCGCTGCTCGAAGCCGGGCGAATCGACGAGGCGCGGCAGCGCTTGCGACAGCTGCGCGCGGAGAATCTGCCGGCGACCCCTCACACCGAGGTGCTGCTTTGCCTGACACAGGGACTGTGTGAAACGTTTTCCGGCCAGGCCGACATCGGGATCTCGCGACTGGAGCAACTGCTGCCCCGGGCCGAGCGCGTGGGCTGGTATGTCGACTACGTGCTGCGCGCACTGATCCGGGCTCACGAGAAAGGCGGGGATCTGCGGCGGGCGCTCGAATATGTCGACCAGCTGACGCTTTACTTCGGCGCGATGCGCACCCACCAGCTGCACCAGCAGCTCGCGCAGGTCCAGCAGGAGGCGCTGGGCGAACTCGACCCGGCTTCGCATGCACAGGTGCTGCTGGGCGACCAGGCCGCTGACCTGCGGGTAAAGAGCTTCAACCGGACGGTGGCCGAACGCGAGCGCACGCTGCTGGAGAACTGGGCCGTTGCCGCCTCGCTGATCGACGACGAAACGGGCCGGCACTGTTTCCGGGTGGGTCGCCTCTCGTACCTGATGGCGGTGCGCGCGGGCCTGGACGAGGCTCGAGCGGACACGATCGAGATGGCCGGCCGGCTGCACGACATCGGGAAGATCGGCATCAACCATCAGATCCTGCTCAAGCCTTCGATGCTGACCGAAGCCGAGCGGATCATCATCCGCAAGCACCCGGCAATCGGCGCGGACATGCTGTCCAAGTCGACGCATCCGGGAGCACGTCTGGCTGCGACCGTGGCCGCCACACATCACGAATGGTGGGACGGCACGGGGTATCCGAGGGGTCTGAGGCACGAGGACATTCCGCTCGAGACGCGCATCGTCGCGCTGGCCGACGTGTACGACGTGCTGACGACGGGACGGCCTTACAAGCAGGCGTGGCCGCACCAGATGGCGGTCGACGAGCTTCGCTTCATGAGCGGACGGCAATTCGACCCCATGCTGGTCGAAGCGTTCGTCGAGATGGTCGACGAGTACGTTGCCGTTTACGGCGACGGCGGTGACGACGCCTACCGCGCGGCGCTCCAGGACTCAGCGATGCTGAAGCGACAGGACAACATCGCGCGCCTGTTGGCCGACGCCGGCTGAGGGGCCCGCTCGGGGCTTTTAGTTGCTGTTACTGCTCCAGGTCCATCACCTGGACCTTCACATGTCGCTGCTTGTCGTCGCGTAGCACCGTCAGATCCACGGTGTTGCCGATCCCGGCCCGATCCAGCTCGGCGACGAACGTGGACAGCGTATCGACGCGCTTGCCGTTGACCGCGACGATCACGTCGCCGAGCTTGCCGCTCTTCGCGTTCAGCGCCTGCAGCCCCGCCTGCGCCGCCGGGGTTCCGGGCCGCACCTCGGCGATCACGACGCCATTGATGCCCGCTCGCTCGACCAGGTCGGGCCTGACCGGGTTGATGCCGATCCCGGGCAGGGGCGCCTTGCCGCGCGAGATCAGCGACGGCACCACGCGGTTCACCAGGTCGGCCGGAATGGCGAACCCGATGCCCGCCGAGCTGCCCGATTCGGACTGGATCGCCGTGTTCACGCCGACCAGCCGCCCGGCGCTGTCCAGCAGCGGGCCGCCCGAGTTGCCCGGGTTGATCGCGGCGTCGGTCTGGATCACGCCGGCCACCTCGCGAAACTCCGTGGTCGGAAGCTCCCGACCCAGCGCGCTCACGATTCCGTGCGTCAGCGTGCGCTGCAAACCGTACGGATTGCCGATCGCATATACCGACTGGCCGATGCGCAGCTCGCGCGAGCTGCCGAGCGGGATCGGCCGCAGGGTGCGCCGGGCGCGCACCAGCCGAACCACGGCCAGGTCGTAGTCGGGCGAGGTTCCGACGATGCGCGCCTCGACCGGCTCACCGGCGTCCAGTTGCACGTACACGCTGCGCGCGCCCTCCACCACGTGGTTGTTGGTCACCACATGCCCGTCGCCGTCCCACACGAAGCCGCTACCGGCGCCTTTGGCGACCGTCGCGGTGAAGAAGCCGGTCGGTTGCAGGACCTCGGTGGTGATGTAGGCCACCGACGGGGCGGCGTTCTGGAACATTTCCACCAGCGCCTGCTCGGCGGCCGGCAGCGAGCCGCGCGGAGTGATCGTGCGCGGCTCCACCCGCGGCGCATCGCGCGCCAGCACCAGCATGGCGCCGGCGCCGGCGCCGACCAGCACCAGTGCCGCCACCGTCCAGAAACGGGCCTGCAGAGTGTCCGGTTGGGCCGGCATCGTTACATTATCGCCCGGCGCATGATAAATTGGCCGCCCCATGGACGAAGCCAACCCCGCCAGCGATCGCTATTTCGACCTGTCGCTTCGGTTGCTGACGATCTTTGTTCTTGTTTCACTGGTCTGCTGTGTCGCGTTCCTGTCGTACCGCTGGCTGGCCCCCCGGCTGCTCAGAGCGCCGGCCGCGCCGGTGCAGCTTCGCAATCCGGTTGTCGTCTCCCCGGCTCCGGCCGCGGAAGCCGCGCCGGCTCCGGCCGACCAGATCCTGATGGACCCGCACAAGACGTTCCGCTGCGTCGAACAGGGCAAAGTCACCTTCTCGGACCGCTCCTGCGATACCGGAGCGGTGCAGCTCCTTCCGCTCAATCCCGCACAGCCGACCGCCGGCGGACGATAAGCCCGGGGCGGGATTAACATTCAGCCCGCGCCGCGGCGGGCGGCGCCAGCCGAGAGTCAGGCGATGAACGCACCGGATTCGAAGGTTTCGCGCCGCTCCAACCTGGATCCGGCGCTGATTTCCAGGACCGCGCCATTGCCGGTCGCCTGGTACCTGGACCGCGCGTGGTACGAGCGCGAAATGCTGCTGCTGTTCGACCGCGGGCCGAACTACGCGGGACACGAACTGATGGTGCCGCAGCCGGGCGACTACATCAGCCTGCCGTGGATGGACGACCGCAAGGTGCTGGTACGCGATCCGCGCGGCGTCAATCTGCTGTCCAACGTGTGCCGGCACCGCCAGGCGCGCCTGCTGGACGGGCGAGGACGGGTGCGGAACATCGTGTGTCCGGTGCATCGCTGGACTTACGATCTGGACGGCCGGCTGCTCGGGGCACCGGACTTCGACCAGACGCCCCAGTGCTCACTGCCGTCGACGCGCCTGAGCAATTGGCGGGGCCTGCTGTTCGCGGGACCGCGCGATCCGAACGTCGATCTGGCCGATTTTCCGCTGCAGGACGACTACAACTGGAGCGGCTACGTGTTCGATCGCTCCATCGTCGAGGAGTGCCCGTTCAACTGGAAGGAATTCCTCGAGATCTTCCTCGAGCTGTATCACGTCGAGGCGGCCCACCCCGGCCTGCAGAACTGGGTCGATGCCGCCAACTACGAGTGGGGCTTCGGCGACCGCTGGAGCTACCAGATCCTGGGCGTCAACGACCAGCTGCGCGTGCAGACCTCGGCCAATTACGAAAAGTATCGCGACGCGATCCTGCGCTACTCGGACGGTCGTCTGCCCCGGTACGGAACCGTGTGGTCGATTGTGTATCCGAACGTGATGATCGAGTGGTATCCGTTCGCGCTGGTGATCAGCACCTTGATCCCGCGCGGGCCGGACCACACGACCAACGTGGTCGAGTTCTACTATCCCGAGGAGATCCAGGCCTTCGAACGTCAGATCGTCGAGGCTCACCAGGCGTCGTACGCGGAATCGGGCGCCGAAGACGCGCGCATTTGCGCGCGCCTGCACGACGGTCGGCGCGCGCTATGGCTGGCCGGGGAAGACGACGTCGGGCCGTATCACACGCCCCACGAGGACGGCATGATCCATCTGCACGACTGGATACGGCGCGAGATGGGGCAGCGCCGCACGCCGTGAGCGTCTGAAATTTTTCACTCGGGTTCGGTCTTGACCGGGCCGCGGTGACGGGGGGTCAAGCCCCGATGATTCTGTCCACCGCCCGCGCGGCGGCGGCAAAGCCGAACGGGGCCGTGACCACGACCGAGGAGCCGAATCCGGCGCAGGCCAGGCCCGATCGGACCATCGAGCCCGACCCCGACCCCTCGGCAGGCGGTTGCGGCCGCCGCACCGGCTCGTCCGAGTAGATCGCGTCCACCCCGAACGGCGGCCGCCGCTTGGTCGTTTCGCGGGCGAATCCATGTCGCCGGCGCAGCCGGTAACGAACCTTGGCCAGCAGCGGATCCCCCAGCGCCTGGGCCAGATCGGCGCAGCGGATCCGGGTCGGGTCGGTCCGGCCTCCGGCCGCGCCGCACGTGACCACGCGCAAACCGATTGCCCGCGCGTGCACGATCAGCGCGACCTTGGCCGAGACCTGGTCGATGCAGTCCAGCACCAGGTCGAGGTCGCGCATCAGTTCCGACGCATTGTGCTCGGTGATGAACTCTTCGATGCGGGTCACCTGCGCACGCGGGTTGATCGCTTCGATGCGCTGCGCCATCGCGACCACCTTGGCCTTGCCGAATTCGTGATCGAGCGCCTGGATCTGGCGGTTCGCGTTGCTTTCCG
Source organism: Betaproteobacteria bacterium (assembly GCA_005882215.1). Classification (GTDB taxonomy): domain Bacteria; phylum Pseudomonadota; class Gammaproteobacteria; order Burkholderiales; family Burkholderiaceae_F; genus VBCK01. The sequence continues at coordinate 5,194 of VBCK01000148.1, forward strand.
CGACGTGATCCAGATCGATCAGCGTGATGCGCTCCACGCCACTGCGCGCCAGCGCTTCGGCCGCCCAGGAACCGACACCGCCGACCCCGACCACGCCGATGCGCGCTGCGCGCAACCGGGCATGGGCGTGCGCGCCGAGCAGCCGGGTCACGCCTCCGAAGCGTCGCTCAAGCCCGTCGTCCGCCGAGGAAGCGGTCCAGGGATCCTGCTGCATGGCGCAATTCTAGATTCCGGTAGGCTTGGAAGATGTCGATTTCGAACCTGCGAACCGAATACCGGGGCGGTCAGTTGAGCGAGCAGACCGCCTCGCACGACCCGATCGAGCAGTTCGCGCGCTGGTTCGACGAGGCGCAGGCCGCGGCAGTGCGCGACGTTAACGCGATGAGCCTCGCCACCGCCTCCCGGGACGGCCGCCCGTGCACGCGCATCGTGCTGCTGAAGGCATTCGACGCCTGCGGCTTCGTGTTCTACACGAACTATCTCAGCCGCAAGGGCCGCGAGCTGCAGGACAATCCGCTCGCCTGCGCGCTCTTCTTCTGGGGCGAACTGGAGCGGCAGGTGCGCATCGAAGGGACCGTTTCGCGCGTCTCGGCCGAGGAATCGGACCGGTACTTCGCCCAGCGCCCGCTGGACGCGCAGCTGGGCGCCTGGGCCTCGCCACAAAGCGAGCCGATCGCCGGCCGCGCCGAGCTGGAAGAGCGGCTGAACGGGGTGCGCTCGCGCTTCTCCCAGCAAGCGGCTCCGCCGCGACCCCCGCACTGGGGCGGCTACCGGATCGAACCGGCCCGGATCGAGTTCTGGCAGGGCGGCGCCGCGCGCCTGCACGACCGGCTACTGTACGTGCGGGAGTCCGGCGGCTGGCGCCAGAGCCGACTGGCCCCCTGACTGGCCCCCTGACTGGCTTGAAAGCGGTCGCTTTCAGGCCGGTCGCGCCGGCTGGCCCGGGCCCGGGCGGATCACGGGTCGTCCGAAAGTCCGAATAAGGGTCGTTGAATCGGACACATAAGGCTAAAATAGCGTATTCGCGTATCACCCCCCGGGACCGCCATGAGCGCCGACCAGATCTCGATCATCATCGTCGAAGACGAGCCGGAGTTCCGCCGCCGCTTCGCCCAGATCATCGAAAACGAGCCGACCATGAGACTGGCGGGCGTCGCCGCGAACAAGCGCGAGGCTCAGGCGTTGATCGACCGCGAGGATTTCGACGTGATGCTGATCGATCTGGGACTGCCGGACGGCACCGGGATCGACCTGATCCGCAACGTCAGCCAGAGAAAGCCCGATGTGGACATCATGGTGGTGACCGTGTTCGGCGACGAGCAGCACGTGGTGTCGTCGATCGAAGCCGGCGCCACCGGCTACATCCTGAAGGACTCGACTCCAGCCGACGTGATCTCCTGCATCCGCCTGCTCAGGGCCGGCGGGTCTCCGGTGAGCCCGGTGGTGGCGCGCAGCGTGCTGCGGGCGATCCGCTCGCGCATGGGCGGCACTACCGGCCAGACCTTGCCGCCGCGCGCCAGCTCGAGCGACAACAACCCATTGTCGGCGCGCGAGACCGAAATCCTGCAACTGCTCGCCAAGGGAATGAGCTTCAACGAGATCGGCGAGATCCTGGGCATCTCGCCGCATACGGTCACCGCCCACATCAAGAAGATCTATCGCAAGCTGGCGGTGCATTCGCGCGGAGAAGCGGTGTACGAGGCCAGCCAGATGGGGCTGCTCAAGAGCTGAACGTGCCTGGGTCGTGAGGTTGCACGCGTGGCTGGATCGCAGCGCCACCTCGGTTTTCTGCTCCTGCTGACCGCGTCTTCGGCAGTGCTGCCGCAGGTCGCGGATCTCGACCGGGTCCAGGTCATCCGGCAGGTCGAGTGGATCTCCTACGAGCTCGGACAGGCTCCGGCGCCCGATGCCGAATGGAACCGGTTCGAGATGCCGATGCGCTGGTCGGTCAAGGAGGGCGCGCCGCTGAAGGCCGCCACGCTGCGGATGCACTTCAACCTGCCTTCGATGCCGGCCGAGCCCTGGGCCGTGCTGGCGTCGGAGGCGACCGACGGCGGCCGGATAACGGTCAACGGACACTTCGCAGGGCAGTTCCGCCCGCCCGATGCGACCACCTACGTGCGCTGGTGGCGTCCTCACATGGCGGTGATCGATCCGTCCGACCTGCTCGCCGGCGACAATGTGCTGCTGATGGAGGCGCCGTTTCGCTCCGGCCTGCATGTGGTGTCCGGCGTGGAAGTCGGCCCCCTGCCCCGGATCGCTGCGCATTTCGACTGGCAGTTTTTCCTGGATCGAACCGTCATCTGGATCGGCAGCACCGTCGCTGCGATGATCGCGTTGATCTTCGGCGTGCTGTGGTCGCGCCGCCGCGACGCGCTGTCGGGCCTGCTGGCGCTCGCGTCAGTGTGCTGGATCGCCTTCAGCATCTATTACCTGGTCGACCTGTATCCGCTCGCCTGGCGGCTGGTGTTCGAGTGCCTGCACTACGCGAGCGCCGGCGCATTCGTCGCCGTGATCAGCGTGACCATGCTGCGGCTGTGCGGCCTGCGTAGTCGGCGCTGGGAGTGGATCATCATCGCCTACGCGGCGCTGGGCCCGCTGATGCGGGTCGCGACCGCGCAGGCCGCGGCGCCGCTGCTGGACCAGGCCTGGCTGCCGGGCCTGGTTGCGATCGCTGCAGCCGTCTCGGCTCTGGCGATGTATCGCAGCATGCAATCGCTGGAGGCGCCCCAGCCGATCGTGTTGATCGCCGCCGTGGTGGCGATCGGCGCCGCGCTGGTCGACATGGGGGGGCTGGTTCTGGGGCCGGGAACGATGAACGGGGCCCATGCGCTGAGCTGGGCCGGGCCGCTGCTGCTGTTCGCCATGGGAACGCCGCTGGTCGAGCACTTCATCGACGTGCTGCGCGAGGCCGAGATCGCCCGCGCCGAGCTCGAGACCCGCGTGCGCGAGCGCGAGCAGCTGCTGAAGCGCAATTTCGAACGACTGCGCGAGAGCGAGCGGATCAAGGCCGAGGGACAGGAGCGCCAGCGCATCATGCAGGACATGCATGACGGGCTGGGCTCGCAGTTGATGTCGTCGCTGATGCTGGTCGAACGGGGAGCCCTGAGCAACGAGCAGGTCGCGCAGATCCTGCGCGAGTCGATCGACGACATGCGCCTTGCGATCGACGCGCTCGCGGCGGAGGAGACCGATCTGGGTTCGGCGCTCGGCAACCTGCGCTACCGGATCGAGCCGCGGCTGCGGGCCGCCGGCATCGAGCTGGCGTGGGATGCCCGCAACCTGCCCGAGAGCATCGGCCTTCATCCGGATGCCGTGCTGCCGATCCTGCGCATCGTGCAGGAGGCGCTGAACAACGCGCTGAAGCACAGCGGGGCGCGGGTGGCGCGCGTGACCTTCGATACGTCGCGCATTGGCGACGCGGAGTACCTGGATATCCGGATCGCCGACAACGGGCGCGGAATGTCCGCCGAAGGGGTCGGCGGGCGCGGCCTGCTGAACATGCGCAACCGCTCGCTGCGCATCGGCGCGCAGCTGAACATCGTGTCGGCGCCCGGCTCCGGCACGGTCGTGCACTTGCGCTGCAAGCTCGACCCGACCCATGCCACGAACACGAAGGAGCCGAGGACCGCGCTGAACACGCAGGCAGTGATCGAACGCGCCCGCCAGTCCTAGCCCGCCTACGCGCTTGCGCTCCGGCGGGCAAGCCGCCAGCCAGCACAAATAGACGTCAACACGCCTTTGACAGATTCGCTGTTCGGCGACGCCGCGGCGGACGATCCTCACGGACCGATCGAGGCCGCGGCGGCGAGCGAGGAACTGCTGCGCCTCGCCCGACACCTTCCCGAGCGGGTGTACCTGGGGACCTCGTCGTGGGCGTTTCCCGGTTGGCAAGGGCTGGTGTACGGCGGCGAATACACAGAATCACGGCTGGCGCGGCAGGGACTGGCCGCGTACGGCCGGCACCCGCTGCTGCGCGCGGTCGGCATCGATCGCGGCTACTACCAGGCGCTGGACTCGGCCGAATGGGCCCGCACCGCGCGCGAGGTTCCGGAGCGCTTCCGCTTCCTGATCAAGGCCCCGGCGGCTGTCACGGACGCGGTGACGCGAGGTGGACGGCACGCACCCGGCCAGGCGGTGTCGGCCAACCCTCGTTTTCTCGACCCCGCCTACGCCACCGAGCGCTTCGTGATTCCGGCGCTGGAGGGCCTGGGAGAAAAAACCGGACCGCTGGTGTTGCAGTTTGCGCCGATGCCCGCCGAGCTGACCCGCGACTCCCCCGCGCTGATCGAACGGATTGCCGAGTTCCTGGTCAGACTGCCCGCCTCGCACGCGCAAGTGCGGCCGATCTACGCGGTGGAGCTGCGCAACCCGGAGCTGCTGACGCCGCGTTTCGTGCATCGGATGCGCGAGGTCGGCGCCCGGCTTTGCGTTGGAATCCACCCGCGGATGCCGCCGGTGGCGCGCCAGGCGGCCGCGTTACGGACGATGGATGCGCAGGCGGCCCCGGATAGCGGCTGGTCGCTGGCCGGACCGCTGGTGGTGCGCTGGAGCCTGCATGGCGGCTTCGGTTACGAGCAGGCCAGGAGCCGCTACGCGCCGTTCAACCGCCTGCTCGATCCGGATCTGGTGACCCGCGGAACGCTGGTGCACCTGATCCGGGTCGCTGTGCGCAGCGGCCAGAGCGCCTTCGTGATCGTGAACAACAAGGCCGAGGGCTGCGCTCCGCTGTCGTGCCTGGAGCTCGCGCGCGCGCTCGCCGATCGCGCCGATTAATCGAGTGCCCTCACCCCCGACCCCTGTGCCGCAGCCCTCACCGTTCAGACGGCAGCGGAAGCGCGCCGCTTGCGGGCGAACGTCTTGCGGAATTTCTCCAGCTTCGGCGCGATCACCAGCATGCAGTAGCCCTGGGCCGGGTTGTGGCGGAAATATTCCTGGTGATAGTCCTCGGCACGAAAATAGGCGGGCGCCGGCTCGAGCTGAGTGACGATGTCCCGGCCCCACGCAGAGCGCGCCTGCTCGATCACCTCGGCGGCGGTGCGCTGCTGCTCCGGGGTGTGGAAGAAAATGACCGAGCGGTACTGGGTCCCGACGTCGTTGCCCTGTTGGTTCAGCGTGGTCGGATCGTGCACCGCGAAGAACACTTCCAGGATCTCGCGGTAGCTGATGCGCGCCGGGTCGAATTCGAGCCGCACCACCTCGGCATGACCGGTATCGCCCTCGCACACCTGGCGGTAGCTCGGGTTGTCGACCGGGCCGCCGGAATAGCCGGATTCGACATCCACGACGCCCTCGAGCTCGGCGAACACCGGTTCCAGACACCAGAAGCACCCGCCGCCCAGCGTGGCGAATTGATGGCCGGGAGCCGGTTGTGCGCCCAACGGTTTGCGTATCGACATGTTCGCGTCCTTTCTGGAGGATTTGCACTCGACCGCTGCCGTGCTTGGTCGTACCAGCGTGCCGAAGCTTACGCCGCGCCGTCAGTGTGCTGACACTAGAGGACCACGGGTTGGTCCGGCAGTTCGTTGGCGCGGGATTCGCCCGGCGCGAGCGGGAAATGCTCCGCGAGCACCGCTCCGATCGCTTCGATCGCCGCAGTCGCCCCGGCCTCGATCCGGGACTGGCGGAAGTGATCGCGCGCCGCATGACAGATCGCCTGCCACGTGGCCCGCGGCACCTTCGCCGCGATGCCGCGGTCGGCCACGATCTCCACGGCACGGTCGGCCAGGTTCACGTACAGCAGCACTCCGTTGTTGTGCTCCGTGTCCCACACCCGCAGCTTGGAAAACATCATCAACGCGCGCTCGCGCGGCCGCGCATTGCGCCACAGGTAGGACCAGGGCAACGCGGCCTCGATCGCGAACCGGATCTCACCCTGGTGGCCCTGCTCGGCGCGGTGAATCGCCTGCGCGATCCGTTGCAGCGCCGGCGCCGGCAAAGCGCGCCGCAACGTGTGGGGCGTGCTCACCAGGTGCCTGATCGCCCGCCGCAGAGAAATCTTCAGAACCATCGCTACCAGTTCCCGGATGCGCCGCCACCGGAGAAGTCGCCTCCTCCGCCGCTGCTGAAACCGCCGCCGCCACCGACTCCGCCGCCCGAGCCGCCGCCCCAGGAGCCGGGAAAGTAGATTCCCCCTGGCCCGCCGAGCGCGTGGCCATAGCGCCCGGCCACTCCCAACACGAGCGCAAACACGAACACGAAGATGCCGACGAGCGCACCCAGCGCAACCGATGCCAGGGCGAACGACGCCACCGCGCCGGCGCCGGCGCCGCCGATCAGCGCACCGCCCGCACCCAGCGTACGGCGCAGGCCCGCACCCACCACGACGCCGAACGCCAGCAGGGGCAGCAACCGGTGCAGGTTCGCAGGCGCCTTCTGCGGCCGCTCGGATGCGGGAACCCCGAGACGCTCCTGCTCGATCCGGGGCAACAGATCGTCCAGCGCAGCGTTCAATCCGCCCGCGTAGTCGCCGGCCCTGAAATGCGGCCCCATCTTCTGCTGGATCACGCGCTTGGCGACCGCGTCCGGAATCGCGCCTTCCAGCGAGCGGGCGACCTCGATGCGGGCCTTCCTGTCCTCGGTCGCGACCACCAGCAGCAGGCCGTCGCCGACTCCGCGCCGGCCGATCTTCCAGGCCGAACCGACGCGATTGGCGAAGTCCTCGATCGGTTCCACGCCCGTGCTCGCAACGATCACGAGCGCCACCTGCGCGCCGTTGTCGGATTCGAAGCGCGCGAGCCTGGCTTCGAGCGCCGCGCGGTCGGCGGCGCTGAGCACACCCGGCAGGTCGACGACACGCGCCAGCGGCGGAACCAGCAGCAGCCCGTCGGGTCCGACCGGCGCGGCCTCCTTCGCCAAGGCTTCGGAGGCCTTGGACGCCTGCGCCAAGGCTACGTCGCCCAAGGCCGCCGGAGCCGCGGCGAAGGCCTCCGAAGCCCTGGCGAAGGAGGCCAGCGCCAGCAAGGGCGCCAGCACGATCAGCCCACGCAGCAGCCAGCGCCGCATCGACACCTTCTCCGAAACGGGCCCCGGTCCGCTACTTGCCAAAATCGACTTTTGGCGCCTGCTTGATGGCCGCCTCGTTTTCGACTGCAAACTGCGGCTTTTCCTTGTAGCCCAGCACCTTCGCCGTCAGGTTCTGAGGCAGCTGGCGGATGTAGACGTTGTAGTCCTGCACCGCCTTGATATAGCGGTTGCGGGCGATCGCTATCCGGTTCTCCGTGCCCTCGAGCTGTGCCCTCAGTTCCTGGAAGCTCTGATTGCTCTTCAGGTTCGGATAGTTCTCGCTCGCCACCAGCAGTCTCGTCAGCGCCGAGGAGAGCTCACCCTGCGCCTGCTGGAACTTCTGCAGCGCCGCCTGGTCGTTGACGAGCTCAGGGGTGACCTGAATCGACGTTGCCTTGGCACGCGCTTCGACTACCCGGGTCAGGGTTTCCTGCTCGAAGTTGGCCTCCCCCTTCACCGTGTTGACCAGGTTCGGAACCAGGTCGGCCCTCCGCTGGTACTGCGACAACACCTCGGACCAGGCCGCCTTGACCGCCTCGTCCCGGGTCTGAATCTCGTTGTAACCGCAACCGGCCACCACAAAAGCCGCCGCGGCCGCCAAGCCCAGGCGCCAACCACGCATCGAAACCCCCCGGTCTGGATTGTTCGGAAAACCCAAGGCGGTTTATATGGGGCCAGCAGGCAGCTGCGCAACCCCTTTGGGGGTGAAAACGGCCGGAAAAGCCGCTCTCCTCGGAGCCAATACGGGCGGACGGCTGCCTAAGATGAACCTGGAATCCCGAGTCGGCTCCCGCGGGAACGCGATGACGTTCATCAAACCCTATCTGATCCGGCTGTCGCACTGCGATCCGACCGGCTTCGTCTTTTACCCGAACTACTTCCACATCTTCAACGCACTGGTGGAAGACTGGTTCTACGAGGCGCTCGAGATCCCGTTCGATGTGCTGCTGATGGAGCGGCGCCTGTCGCTGCCCACCGTGCGGCTGGAGACGACCTTCAGCAAGCCGACGCGCATGGGCGAGACGGTCGACTTCTGGCTGACCGCAACCCACATCGGGCGCACCTCGCTGCGGTTGACGATGGGCGTGGACAAGAACGGCGAAAACCGGGTGCGGATGAACCGGACCGCCGTGTGCATCAGTCAGGAAACCGACCGGCCCATCGACATCCCGGAGGACGTGCGTCAGAAGATCGCCGACTTCATGCGCGGTTGAACCGGCAACGCGGGTTCAAGGCTGCCGTTTCACAGGCGGCTCTTGCGCAAGCGGACGAGCTCGGCTTCGTACGCCCGCTTGAACGCGTTATTGAACAGTCCGCGCACGGCGGAAACGAGGCCTGATCGGTCGCCGGAATCGCCCACGGAGCGCGCTGCCTCGTCCGAGGCATGAATGCGCCGGTACAGATCCCACAGCCGCGCCTTGCGCCGCATCGGCAGCAGCTCGTCCAGGAAAAGCGAGGCCGGCATCTGCGCCTCCAAAGCCGCCGGAGCCAGCATCGCTTCGGTCTTCTCGACCGCCGTCTCGACCGCGATACGCATCGCCGCGAGCCGGGCGGCCAGTTCGTCGACCATCTCCTGCGCACGCGTGTGCGGCTCGTCCGACCCGATCGCGCCGGGTTTCAGCAGGGCGGTCAGAAAGCGTACCTCCTCGGCAGCGGCCCGGATCGGGTCGACGTGGCGCGACCCCGGATGGGACTGCTCCGGGGAGGCCTCGTTGCGCAAGCGCATCCGTTGCGAGCTCAGACGCTGGATCCCTCCCAGCAGCACGCGCAGCATCTGGCCCAGGGTTCTCATGAACTCGGGTTGCAGGTCAGCCGGCACTTCGATCTCGATGCCGGCTCCGTCCTGAAACGCATCCAGCAGCTGCGCAGTCGAATTCGAGGGGCGCGGTCGGAAGCCCTCGCGCACCACGACCTGCGTCGAATCCTCGTCCTCGCCCGCCTCGAGCCGCAGGCTGCGCCGTTCCATCACCTGGGTGGCGGGAAAGTCCGGGTCGTCGAAATCGACGGCCAGTATGAAATGGCCGATCCGTACCTTGTCGCCCGGGCGCAGCGCTTCCTTGCTTCCCGCTTTCACCGCCTTGCCGTTGACGGTCGCCGTATTGCGGCTGCCCATCTCTTCCAGAAAGTAGGTTTCGCCGCTGCAGCTGACGTGCGCGTGAAAGCGCGACACGGTGCGGGTCGAATCCGGCAGTGACAGCCGAGCCGTCTCGGCGCGCCCGATCAGGCCTCCGGAGGCATCGAATCGCGCCTGAAGACCGCGCCACTCGGCTCCTTTCGGTCCTTCGACGACCTTCAAGATCAAGTCCATCGCTTCGTTCTCGTGCTGTGCTTGAATGGGTGACTCAAAACGGCACCGGATCCACCCTCAATTCCAGGCTTCTCAAACCCGGACCGCGGGGCTGCGGCGCTGATTGTACTTTTAGCAGGGGCGCGCTCGCTTCATTTGGTCGAAATGCGGCGATGGCCGACCCGAGTTGGGGACACCGCTTCGAGTCCCGTTGATTGGCCTCGTAAAATGCCCCAGGCAGCGAGATAAGCGAAATCAAGATGATCGATTCCGAAGTGATCGGCTATGCAGCCGCAACGCTGACCACGATCTCATTCATCCCGCAGGCCTGGTTGAGCTGGAAGACGCGCCATACGGCCGGCTTGTCGCTCGGGATGTACTCGATCTTCGCGCCGGGGGTGGCGCTATGGCTCGGCTACGGGGTGCTGATCGGGGCCTGGCCCGTGATCGTTGCCAATTCGATCACGCTGGCCCTCACGCTGTTCATACTCGCTTTGCGTCTGCGCCACGGCTCCGGACCGGTATCAGGCGCTTGAAAAGCCGGTATGCGGCCGCTCAATCGGCGTCGTCGAACTCCCCGCTGAGCGCGGCGGCGGCGCGCTCGAGCCGGTCGTTGAGCGCTGCCCACTGCGGCTCCCGGGGCGGCCGTTGCACCAGCAGGCGCTCGGCGCCGCTGCCGTCCATCCGGTGCAGGAATTCATACAGGTGGTGTGCGTACAGCTCGGGCCCCGGCGGGGTGATCCACCAGCGCGCAACCGCCGGCATCGGAGGCGCCGGCGCAAGCACGGCCACCCGGTTCGCGCCCAGCTCGTGAACCCGCGCGGCCAGCCGCCCTGGTTCGACCAGTTCGAGCGGCTTGCTGGGCGCGTAGTGGCGCGCCAGGCGGCCCGGCGCGCGCGGCACGCTGTCGTCGCCAGCCTGGGCCAGGTCCAGCGCGCAGGCGAGCGTCTGCTCGATGCTGTGCTGCGTGATCGAGCCGGGGCGCAGCAACCTGGGGCGATCCGAGGTCAGATCGACGATGGTCGACTCGATCCCGACTGCGCAGGAGCCGCCGTCCAGTATCAGATCGACCCGTCCGTCCGGCTTTTCGCCCAGATCGGCGCGAACGTGCTCGGCCCGGGTGGCACTGATGTGTCCGAACCGGTTCGCGCTCGGCGCGGCGATCGCGCGGGATGGATCCTCGCTGTGCCGGCACAGCGCCTTCAGCAAGGCCTGAGCCCACGGGTGCGACGGACAGCGCAGGCCGACCGAGCGCTGGGCGCCGGTCAGCGCGTCGTGCGCGCGCGCCCCGCGCGGAACCACCAGCGTCAACGCCCCCGGCCAGAAGCGCTCGGCCAGCGTGCGCGCGGCCGGCGGCAGGCCGTCGGCCCAGGCCGTCGCAGCCTGCAGGTCCGGCACGTGCACGATCACCGGGTGATCAGCGGGACGACCTTTGGCCGCGAAGATCGCTCGAACCGCCTGCACATTGTCGGCGTCGGCGCCGAGCCCGTAGACCGTCTCGGTCGGGAATGCGACCAGTTTTCCCTCGTGCAGCAGCCGCGCCGCGCGCGCGATCGCGCCCGGGTCGACCGGAGGCCCGCTCACCGGACCGGCTCCAGACCCAGCACCGCAGACACCTCGCCGGCGCGCGCCAGCGCATCGGCCAGCGAAGTGCCCAGAACGGTGACGTGCCCCATTTTGCGACCGGGCCGGGCTTCGAGCTTGCCATACAGGTGCGGACAGGCCCCGGCGATTGCCGCCGCCGCGCCGAGAGGCGGCGGCCGCAGCCGGCCCGCTTCGAACCACAGATCGCCCAGCAGGTTCAGCATCACCGCCGGCGCCAGCTGTCGCGTCTCGCCCAGCGGCAGCTCGGCCAGGATGCGAGCCTGCTGATCGAATTGGCTCGTTACGCAGGCATCGATCGTGTAATGGCCGCTGTTGTGCGGGCGCGGAGCCATCTCGTTCACGAGCAGCTCGCCGTCCGGCAGCACGAAGAACTCCACGCACAGCACGCCCACGTAGTCGAGCCGCTCGGCCATCGTGGTGGCCGCCGCGCGCGCCTGCAGCGCCAGCGACGCGTCGACGCGCGCCGGCACGATCGTCGCAGCCAGGATGCCGCCCCGGTGCTCGTTCTCGGCAACCGCAAACGTGACCGAGCGGCCGTCGCGGCCGCGGCACACGAGGACGGACACCTCGCGCTCGATCCGCAGCCACTTTTCCAGCACGCAAGGCACCCCCCCCAGGCTCTCCCAGGCCCGACGCACGCCGTCGGGCCGATCGACCCGGACCTGGCCCTTGCCGTCGTATCCAAGGCGCGTCGACTTGATCACGCCGGGCAGCAGGGACGCATCGACCGCGGCCAGATCGGCCGCCTCGGAGATGACCTGGTAGGGCGCCACGGACAGGCCGCAGTCCTGCGCGAAGCGCTTTTCGCGTCGCCGGTCCTGCGCGATCGCGGCCGCGTCCGCGCTCGGGCTGGTCGCGCAGTCGGCCGCGAGGCGCTCGAGGCTGTCAGCCGGAACGCTCTCGAACTCGGTGGTCACGGCCTTGCACAGGCCGGCCAGCTCCGATAGCGCGCCCGCGTCCGTGTAACCGGCGAGGATCTGCCGGTCGGCCACGGCCCCGGCCGGACTGTCGGCGGCCGGATCGAGCACGCACACGCGGTAGCCGAGCGACTGCGCCGCCATACAGAACATCCGGCCGAGCTGGCCCCCGCCCAGCACGCCGAGCCATTCGCCTGGAAAGATCATCCGAGCGAGCGGCGATCGCGGCCCACGTGACGTCAGAGGGGCAGCGTCATGTTGCGCGCGGTCTCGGTCTGCGAGGACCGATACTGCGCGAGCTTGCGGGCCAGCACCGCGTCGGAGCAAGCCAGAACCGACACGGCGAACAGCGCGGCGTTGGCCGCCCCGGCCTCGCCGATCGCGAACGTCGCCACCGGAACGCCCTTGGGCATCTGAACGATCGACAGCAGGCTGTCCTCGCCGCGCAGGTATTTCGAAGGCACCGGCACTCCGAGCACCGGGATCAGCGACTTGGAAGCCAGCATTCCCGGCAAGTGAGCCGCGCCGCCCGCGCCGGCGATGATCATCCGGATGCCCCGCTCGCGGGCCGATTCGGCGTAAGCGAACATCTCGTCGGGTGTGCGGTGTGCCGAGATCACCCGGGCCTCGAACGCGATCGCGAACTCCTTCAGCACGTCGCAAGCGTGCTGCATCGTCTCCCAATCGGAGTCCGATCCCATCAAAACGCCGATCACCGGCTGGGCGCGAGTTGCACTCATCATTCGGTCAGGGGCCGGCACGCCGAGGCGGACCCCGCCAGGCTCAAGCGTGAATCGTATCAGCCAGGCGTCCGAGCGCCTCGCGATATTTGCGGGCGGTGCGCTCGATGACTTCGGGCGGCAGCGTGGGCGCCGGAGGCGATTTGTTCCAGGGTTGCGCCTGCAGCCAGTCGCGCACGAACTGCTTGTCGAAGCTCGGCGGCGACTCGCCCGGCCGATACTGGTCCTGTGGCCAGAAGCGCGACGAATCCGGCGTCAGCACCTCGTCCATCAGGCGCAGGACCCCGGCCGAGTCCAGTCCGAACTCGAACTTCGTATCGGCGATCAGGATGCCGCGGCTCTGAGCGTAGGAAAACGCCTCCTGATACAGCGCCAGGGCCGTCGCGCGGACCTCTCTGGCAAGCTCTGCGCCCAGCATCCGGCATGCCTCCTCGAACGGGATGTTCTGGTCGTGCACGCCCAGCTCGGCCTTGATCGCCGGCGTGAAAATCGGCTCGGGCAGGCGCGAGGCCAGCTTCATGGCGGGCGGCAGTTCGATCCCGCACACGCGTCCGGTCGACTGGTAGTCACTCCAGCCCGATCCGATCAGATAGCCGCGCACGACCGCCTCGATCGGAAGTGGCTTGAGCCGCATCGCAACCACGGCGCGGCCACGCACCTGGTCGACCTCGTCGGCCGCTACCACGGCCTCTGGCGCGATGGCGGTCAGGTGATTGGGCACCACGTGCGCGAGTCGCTCGAACCAGAAGTTCGACAACGCGTTCAGCACGTGCCCCTTGCCGGGGATCGGCTCGTTCATCACCACGTCGAACGCCGACAGCCGATCGGTCGTGATGATCAGCAGCCGGTCAGAACCGACCGCGTACGTATCCCGCACCTTGCCCCGATACACCAGCGACAGCGAGTGCAGCCGCGACTGCAGCATCGGCTGGCCGTCGTCAGGCACGGCCGAAGGTCGCCCACAATATCGAGGCCCACACGCCGCCGGCCAGCATCAGCGACAGCATCACCGCCGCGCTGCCCAGGTCCTTGGCGCGCTTGGCGAGCGGATTGATCTCGAAGCTCTGGCGGTCGATGGCCGCCTCGACCGCCGTGTTCAGGATCTCGACGATCAGTACCAGGATCACGACGCTGATCAGCAGGATCCGCTCGACCAGCGTCACGGGAAGCATCAGCGCGGTCGGCACCATCACCGCCGCCAGGACCATCTCCTGGCGGAACGCATCCTCGTGGTGCCAGGCCGCGGCCAGCCCATCGGCCGAATAGCGGAAGGCGTTCGCGATGCGCAGCAGGCCGCGCTTGCCTTTCAGCGTCCGGCTGTCACCCGGCGCCAACACCCGATCATGTCCCTGCCCGACGCTCATGAACCCGATGATAGCGAACGGACGCCGTTGCGGCGGCGCCTCAGTGAACGTGCTGGCTCAGCTCGCCGGACCGATAGCGTTGCGCCATCTTCTCCAACGCGACCGGCTTGAGTCGGGATGCCTGTCCGGTGCAGCCGAACTGCTGGTAGCGCTGCTTGCACACGATCCTGGCCGCCTCCCGTGCCGGCTTCAGGAACTCGCGCGGGTCGAATTTCGACGGGTTTTCGGCCAGGAACCTGCGGACCGCCGCGGTCATCGCCAGACGGATGTCGGTATCGATATTGATCTTGCGCACGCCGTGCTTGATGGCTTCCTGGATCTCCTCGACCGGCACGCCGTAGGTCTCCTTCATCTGTCCGCCATATTGCCGGATCTGCTCGAGCAGGTCCTGCGGAACGCTGGAGGAGCCGTGCATCACCAGGTGCGTGTTCGGAATGCGGCGGTGGATCTCCTTGATCCGGTCGATCGCCAGGATATCGCCGGTGGGCTTGCGCGTGAACTTGTAGGCGCCGTGCGAGGTTCCGATCGCGATGGCCAGCGCGTCGAGCTGGGTCCGTCGCACGAAATCGGCGGCCTGGTCCGGATCGGTCAGCAGCATCTCGCGCGTCATCCGGCCGTCGGCGCCATGCCCGTCCTCCTTGTCGCCTTTCATCGTCTCCAGCGACCCGAGGCACCCGAGCTCGCCCTCGACGCTGACGCCCAGGCCGTGCGCCAGCTCGACCACCTTGCGGGTGACCCCCCAGTTGTAGTCGTAGTCGGCCACGGTCTTGCCGTCTTCCTTCAGCGATCCGTCCATCATCACGGAGGAAAACCCCAACCGGATCGCCGATTCGCACACGGCGGGCGACTGGCCATGATCCTGGTGCATCGCCACCGGAATGTGCGGGTACGACTCGACCGCCGCCTCGATCAGACGCTTCAGGAACGTCTCGCCGGCGTATTTGCGGGCGCCGGCCGACGCCTGCATGATGACCGGCGCCTCCAACTCGGCGGCCGCTTCCATGATGGCCTGAACCTGCTCGAGGTTGTTGACGTTGAACGCCGGCACGCCGTAGACGTTTTCCGCCGCGTGATCGAGCAGTTGCCGCATCGATACCAGAGCCATCTTCGATCTCCCTGCGCGCCAGGTTTCGCTTGCGCCGATATTCTAAATCGCGCTGAGCGCGCGCTCCTGCAGAATTGCAACTGCCGGCAAGGTCTTGCCTTCCAGGAATTCGAGGAATGCTCCGCCACCGGTCGAGATGCAACTGATCCGGTCGGCGATCCGGTACTTCGCGATAGCCGCCAGCGTGTCGCCGCCGCCCGCGATCGAGAACGCGCCGCGGGCGGTCGCGCTCGCCACCGCGAGCGCCAGGTCGTGTGTGCCCTGGGCGAAGGCCTCGAATTCGAACACGCCGAGCGGTCCGTTCCAGATGATTGTGCCTGCCTCGTTGATCACGTGCGTCAAGACCTGGCAGGTGGCCGGGCCGACGTCAAGGATCATTTCATCGGGCCGCACATCGTCGGCGCGCCTGAGCACGGGCCTGGCATGCGCCGAAATCTCGGTCGCGGTCACCACGTCGATCGGCAGCGGCAACGTGGCCCCTTTGTCCGCCAGCGTCTTGAGCACGTTGCGGCACTCCGGCGCGAGGTCCGGCTCGACCAGCGACTTTCCGATCGCAAAGCCCTCCGCCATCAGAAACGTGTTGGCGATGCCGCCGCCGACGATCAGCCGATCCACTTTCCGCGCCAGGTTGTTCAGGATCGTCAGCTTGGTCGACACTTTCGAGCCCGCCACGATCGCGACCAGCGGCCGCTTGGGCTGCTCCAGGGCCCGCCCCAGCGCTTCCACCTCGGACGCCAGCAGCGGGCCGGCGCAGGCGAGCGGCACAAACCGGGCCATCCCGTGCGTGGTGGCCTCCGCCCGGTGCGCTGTCCCGAACGCGTCATTCACGTACACGTCGCACAGACCAGCCAGCCGGCGCGACAGCTCCTCGCTATCCGTCCTCTCCCCGCGGTTGAGGCGGCAGTTTTCGAGCAGCACCACCTGCCCCGGCGCCACCGTCACGCCGCCCACCCAATCGCGCACCAGCGGCACCATGATGCCGAGCAGTTCCGACAGGCGCTGCGCCACCGGCGCCAGCGACTCACCTGGCCTCGTCTCTCCCTCGGTCGGCCTGCCAAGGTGCGAGGTCACCATCACCGCGGCGCCCGCGTCGAGCGCCATCCGGATCGCCGGCAGCGAGGCGCGGATCCGCGTGTCCTCCGTGATCGCCCCGGAATCGTCCTGAGGCACGTTCAGATCCGACCGGATGAATACGCGCTTGCCGCGCAGCAAGCCTCGCCGGCACAGCTGGTCGAGCGTGAGGATCATCGTCCTGTTGCGGCGGCGCCGCTTCTCGCGATCCGGTTGCAACCCGACGAACGCGGGCATTGCCGGTCGCCGGTCCCTGGGCGCTGTTCTTCTTTCGGATGGATCGCGCTTACGCGACGCATTATAAAAGGCAGCACATTTCCTGTTCGGCCCCGCGGTCATTGACAAGGGCGAGAAGTTCGAAGAAAAGGTTGACCTGCCGGGCGTCCGGAAGGAAGATATCGACGACCCGGTTGAAGGCAATCGGGTTTCTGTTTCCGCTAAGACCAAGGAGGAAAAGGAAGTCAGGGAAGGCGACCGGGTGCTGCACTCCGAGCGCAGCTATACCAGCTACGCACGCACCTTCGAACTGCCGGCGCCGGTGAGCGACGCCGGCGCCGAAGCGGCATATGAAAATGGTGTGCTCACGCTGACGTTGCCCAAGAGGGCTTCCACGACGACCAAACGTCTGACGGTTCACTGAGATCGCACCCGGAAGGCCGGGAGGCCTGCAGGGCGACACACGGCGACGGGGCCTGCGGGCCGCAGCGCCGCAACACAGCAGCCCAGCTCGGCTGCATATGAAGGCCGCTAAACCAAGCGGCCTTCTCTTTTGTAAACCGCAGATCCGAATTGCGGTGACTCCTGCCACTGGTGTCAGCTTCGGAGCCGAAAAGCGGGAGGATCGGCTACGAGGGGGGGTCTGCGACCCCCCTCGAGCACCCCCCGCGGCATTCACAAGCATCGCTGTGGCGAACACGCGGGCATCGAGGTTTGATTCTTGCCCCTAGCAGTGCCCCCCTCTGCCGCGCGCAGCGTGGGAGAGGGGCCGGGCTCCGCCCGGCGAAGCCGGGGGTGAGGGTCAGCGCGCGTTCATCAGCGCAACGGTCGCGTCCAGCATCCGGCTGCTGAAGCCCCACTCGTTGTCGTACCAGCTGCTCACTTTCACCAGGCGTCCCGACACCTTGGTCAGCGTGGCGTCGAACACCGAGGAGTGGGCGTCGTGGTTGAAGTCGACCGATACCAGCGGCTCCTCGCTGTAGGCCAGGATGCCGCGCAGCGGACCGGCGGCCGCGGCCTGCATGGTCCGGTTGATCTCTTCGACCGTGGTGTCGCGCGCGGCGATGAACGACAGGTCGACGAGCGACACGTTGATCGTGGGCACGCGGATCGCATATCCGTCCAGGCGCCCCGCCAGCTCGGGCATCACCAGCCCCACCGCGGCCGCCGCCCCGGTCTTGGTCGGAATCATCGACTGCGTGGCCGAACGCGCCCGCCGCAGATCCTCGTGGTACACGTCGGTCAGGACCTGGTCGTTCGTGTACGAATGGATCGTGGTCATCAGCCCGTTGATCAGGCCGATCGCCTCGTGCAAAGGCTTGACCAGCGTAGCCAGGCAATTGGTCGTGCACGAGGCGTTCGAGATCACCGTGTGCTCCTTCCTGAGCGTGGCGTCGTTGACCCCGATCACGATCGTCGCGTCGACATCCTTGCCGCCGGGGGCCGAGATGATCACCTTCTTCGCCCCGGCCTGCAGGTGGGCGCCGGCCCTTTCCTTGGTCGTGAACAGGCCCGTGCATTCGTGTACGACGTCAACACCCATAGCGGCCCAGGGAAGCTGGGACGGATCGCGCGTCGACAGCACGCGGATCCGGTCGCCATTGACGATCAGCGCGTCGCCGTCGACCTTTACCGTGCCGCCGAAGCGCCCATGCACCGTGTCGTAACGCGTCAGGTGCGCGTTGATCCGGGCATCGCCCAGATCGTTGAGCGCGACGATTTCGATGTCGTGCTTCTTGCCGCCCTCGTAGTGCGCCCGCAGGATGTTGCGGCCGATGCGACCATAACCGTTGATCGCGACCTTTATCGTCATTGTCCGTTCCTTCCCTGCACCAGTGTGATGACCGTTGCCACCGCGTTGGCCGCATTCAGTCCGAAATGTTCATAGACCGCGGCCGCCGGGGCCGATTCTCCGAAGCGGTCGACGCCGAGCACCGCGCCGCCCGAGCGCACGTATTTCCACCAGAAGTCCGTCACGCCGGCTTCGATGGCCAGCCTCGGAAGGCCCTCCGGCAGCACGCTGGACTTCCATTGCTCGCTCTGCCGGTCGAACACCGTGGTCGACGGCATCGACACGACCCGAACGGCGATGCCCCGCTGCTCGAGCTGCTGTTGCGCCTGCATCGCGATCGGCAATTCCGAGCCGGTGGCGATCACGACGGCCCGCGCCCCGCCCGGGCCGCCGGGGGCTTCGCAGAAAACATAGCCGCCGCGCCGGATCGCCGCTTCGTCGGCTGAGCCCCGCAGGAACGCGACCGACTGGCGCGACAGCAGCAAGCTCGTGGGTCCATCGCGCCGCTCGATCGCCGCCGCCCAGGCGATCAGCGTCTCGACGGTATCGCACGGTCGCCACACATCCATGTTCGGGATCAGGCGCAGACTCGCCGCGTGCTCGACCGCCTGGTGGGTTGGCCCATCCTCGCCCAGACCGATCGAGTCGTGCGTGAAGACGAAAATCGAGCGGATCTTCATCAGCGCCGCCATTCGCAGCGCGTTGCGCGAGTAGTCGGAAAACGTCAGGAACGTCCCGCAGAACGGGATCAGGCCGCCGTGCAGCGCCATGCCGTTGGCGATCGCGCTCATCCCGAATTCGCGCACGCCGTAGTTGATGTGGCGGCCGGGGACGAACTCGCTGCCGGCGCGCATCGCCACCGCCCGGCTCCAGCGCGTCAGATTGCTGCCGGTCAGATCGGCCGATCCTCCGATCAGCTCGGGCACGGCCTCGGCAAGCACTTCCAGCGCCAGCTGTGAGGCTTTGCGCGTGGCCACCGACTCGCGCTTGCCCTGCGCCGCCACCACCGCTGAGTGCACGATCCCGGGCAGCTCGGGCGGCAGATCGCCGGCCGTGCGCCGTCCGAACTCGGCCGCCTCGCGTGGATGCCTGGCGGCATACTGCTCGAACAGCGTGCGCCAGGTCCGTTCGCGATCGGCGCCGACCGCCCGCGCGTCCCATGCCTGGTAGATCTGCGGCGGAACCTGGAACGGCGGATGCGGCCAGCCGATCGCCTGGCGGGTGGCCGCGACCTCGGCCTCGCCCAGCGCTTCGCCGTGCGCCTTCTCGCTGCCGGCGCGGTTCGGCGACCCCTTGCCGATCACGGTGCGCGCAATGATCAGCGTGGGCCGATCCGAGTGCTTGGCCTGCGCAATCGCGATGTCGGCGGCCGCCGGGTCGTGACCGTCGATCGGTCCGATCACGTTCCACTGGTAGGCCCGGAAGCGCAACGCGCTGTCGTCGGTGAACCAGTGCCGCACTTCCCCGTCGATCGAGATGCCGTTGTCGTCGTAGATCGCGATCAGTTTGCCCAGCTTCCACGTCCCGGCGAGCGAGGCCGCCTCGTGCGAAATGCCTTCCATCAGGCAGCCGTCGCCAACCACCACGTAGGTGTGATGGTCGACGATCTCGAAGCCGGGGCGATTGAACTCGGCCGCCAGCAGGCGCTCGGCCAGCGCCATTCCCACCGCGTTGGCCAGTCCCTGCCCCAGCGGTCCGGTCGTGGTTTCGACACCCGGGGTCAGGCCGGTTTCGGGATGGCCCGGTGTGCGGCTGTGCAGCTGGCGGAATTTGGCGAGCTCGCCGATCGGCAGGTCGTAGCCGGTCAGGTGCAGCAGCGCGTAGTGCAGCATCGAGCCGTGCCCGTTGGACAGGATGAAACGGTCGCGGTTGGGCCACTTGGGATTGGACGGGTTGTGGCGCAGATGTCGCGTCCACAGCGCGTAGGCGACCTCGGCCATTCCCATCGGCATTCCAGGATGGCCCGAGTTCGCTTTCTGGACCGCGTCCATCGCGAGCGCGCGGATGGCGTTGCACATGTCGCGCTCGAGCGCGGCGTTGGGAAGGGATGCGGTCATCGGGAGCCGTGGGAAGCGGGAGCGAAACGTTCCATTTTATCAATCGGGTCTTGCCGGTCGTGCCGGCTGCCGCGCCTGCGCGTAAAGCAACCCTTTCATTTATCGCCGTTTTGTTCTAGCATTCGCGCCGAAATTTCGGTTCGGACCAGCACCGGAAGCAACGGGCAGCCTGCTTGTTGATGAACTAGTCAGGCGCTTCTCCCCCGCCAGAGCCAATCGACGCAGTGCCGAGTGCACTGCACAGACCCGGCGCCGCGCACCAGCGAACGGGTCCCGAACCGATGGGTTGCGGTGTCACAACCGTAATTCAGGTCGATTGGGCGGACCTGCAAGGGGGACGAAGATGCAAGGCTTGCACCTGACCGGTGATCTCTTCGATTGCAGCTGCTCGGCTGTTTTCCTGACGGAACTCGAGACGCTCGCGGCGCTGTGCCGCGACTCGACCGTGCAGGCACAGCTGACGGTGGTCGACGAGAAGTTCCATGTTTTTCCCGATGTCGACGGCCAGCCGGGCGGCATTACCGGTGCCTTGCTGCTGGCCGAGTCGCACCTGGCTGTGCATACCTGGCCGGAGCGGCGCGGCGTCACGCTGGACGTCTACGTGTGCAACTTCACCAGCGACAACTGCGCCAAGGCGCAGTGGTTGTTCGACACGCTGGTGGTCGCATTCCGCCCGGGCCGCCAGAACGTGAACCGGATCGAGCGCGGCGACCTGGCCGCGTCGATCCCGGCCTCGGCGGCCGCCTCCGCCAGCGCCGCCGCGGACCCGGTGGCATCCGGCGAGATCATTTTCGACTGGCTGAACGCGAACGCAGGCTACGGCTTCACGGCGCGCTCGCGCCTGCAGACGCT
>VBCK01000149.1 GCA_005882215.1 Betaproteobacteria bacterium
CCCCCTGCGCCAGGTGGCCCTCGCGCACCGCATCCATCACCCCCACCAGCACGTCGTACGGCGTGCCGGGCTCGGCCAGTACCGACGCCTCGGTCTTGTCAGGAAAGCGCGCCTTCAGCTCCAGCATCAGCTGCGAGAGCGTGTGGTAGTCGTATCCGGACGTGGTGTTGGCGATCCACATGATCTGGCCCCCGATCCGGTCTCCGACGTTGAGCCCGTCGGGCCGGATCACGACTTCCAGCTTCAGGTCGTCGCCCTTCAGCTTTTCGACGCCGGAGGACTGGGCCGGCAGTGTCAGATCGAGCACGGCCAGCCGCGAGAACACCGCGGTCGACAGCAGGAACGGCACCAGCACCACGATCAGGTTGATGAACGCGGTGACCTCGAGCGCCGCCGGTCGTTTGTGCAGGCGTCGGACTCGCATGGCTAGTGCGCTCCCCGGACCTCTTGCGAGTGGCTCTGGACCATGTTCAGGAAGCTGATCTTGGCCGCCTCCAGGCTGTCGACGATCTCACCGGCGCGCGCCATCAGGAACGAATGGATCAGCAGGAACGGGATCGCCACTGCCAGTGCGAACGCGGTGTTGTTCATCGCGATCGAGATGCTGGCCGACAGCATCTCGGCCTTTTCCGCCGGATTGACCTGCGCCACCGCCGTGAACGCCCGGATCAGACCGGAGATCGTGCCCAGCAGGCCCACCAGCGTGATCACGTTGGCGAAGGTCGCGATGTAGTGGGTGCGCTTTTCCAGGCGCGGCACGATTTCCATCATGCCTTCTTCCATCGCCGCGTCGATGTCCTCGCGGCGCCGCGCGGTCTGCAGGCGGTTCAGGCCGTTGCTGACGATCTTGCCGATCGCCGTATCGGACTTGGTGGTGTAGCCGAGCACCTGCTGGAACTTGCCACCCTGCAGCATCGGCAGGATGCGATCCCACACCTTGCGGTTTTCGGCCCGGGCGCGCATCAGAACGATGAATCGTTCGATCGCGATCGACAAGCCCGAGGCCATGATCAACAGGCTGGGGTATATGAACCAGCCGCAGTCCTGAAAAAACTTGACGATCGTATCGAACGTATTCATTGCCTGATCTCCGATTGCAAGACTTGCTGGCTTTACCGTGGAAAGGACTTTCGACTCACTTGCTAGGCACCGGGCTGACCACGTCCGCGGCGCCCGCCGGTTGGATTGCCGTATCCGGCTTCGTCAGCGTGCTATAGCGCACCTGCCGCCGGAACACGTCCCGATCGACCGGCGCCAGCGCCTCATCGAGCACGCTTTCGGCTGGCGGCCCCGAAAGGTCGCCGGCAACCGGCTTCTTCCAGGGCACGATGTAAAGCACCTTCGGCAGCTCGCGGTTGCCGATGATCTGGGTGCGATCGATCGTGGCCCGGTCGTCGGCACGGCTCGCCGCCGCATTCAGCAGCGCCGCCGTGGCGATCGCCGCAAGCACATACGATTTTCGCTGGTTCATGGCTGCTCCCGGCGGCTCAACTTGCCGCCCTGCTGGCTGCGATTCTTGATGTCAGCGACCCATTTGACCACCTTATCATCGCCCCCCGGAGTCAGCGCAAGGTACCGATCGTAGAACTCGAGCGCGTGCTTGCTGTTCCAGAAATACAGGTCGAAAAGTATCCCTAAATTCAGATAGGGCGCCGGGTAACTGGGATCGAGCGCGATGGCCTTTTCGTAGGCCTCGCGCGCCTTCTCGAACTGCCCTTGCTGCCGATAGGTGATGCCCAGCTGGTTCAGAAAAACCGGCTGCTGCGGATTCAAGCGCACCGCCTGTTCGAGCTCGGACACCGCCTCGGCCTGCTTTCCTGCCTGCCGGTAGATCATGCCCAGGTTCGCGTGAGGGCCGCCCAGGTTGGAGTTGGTCAGGGTCAACGCCCGGAAGACCCGGGCGGCCTCCTCGGTATGGCCTGCGTTCAGCGCGTCCAGCGCACCCTCGTATTCCCGCTGCACGGCCGGGCTGATATCGGAGGGCGTTTCCTTGGCTCTGGCGGCCGCACCCGGAGACGACGGCGCGGGCGGCGGTGCGGCCGGCTGCGGGGCTTGCGCGGGCCTCGGCGGTGCCACCCCCGCGCAACCGGCAAGCACCGCAGAGAGCGCCCCCAACACGCAGCAGCGCCGGACCAGGTCAGCGTATCGCATCGATCGCGACCTCGCTGCGTTCCGTTTTCGCGTAGCGCACCGGCCGCAGTTCGCCCAGCGCCACGTAGCTCTTCCTGACCCAGTCGTCGTAGATGCCGTCGGCGCTTCGGCGCGCGTTCAGCTCATGCAGTTCGATCGCCTTTTCCTCGAACGGATAGGCCTGTTCCTCCAGCAACACGTCGTACTGTTCGAGCTCGTCCTTCGAAAGACCTTTGGGACGCTGCGAGGAAAGCAGGGCACGGCCGAAATCGTGATACAGCTCGGCGATCCGATACGTCGACTGGGTCGCGACGTCGGCCACTCCATAGTCGGCTGCCACCCCGTAGGCCTTCAGCGCCTCTTCCATCTTTGCCTTCTTCAGCTTCAGCTGCACCTTCAGCGGCTCCACCAGCGCGACCTGGCGATACGTCTCGTACACCGGCGTCGCCAGCGCCAGCGCCGCCACGGCGCCCAGATAGCGGGTGTGGTCGGTACGGCCAGCCCCGCCGCCCTGGTCGGCCTGCAGAATGTCCTTCATCCAGGCAAGCTCCCGGGCACCGTTTCCGTCCTGCTTCGCGATCCGGGACAGCCGGTAGCGCGCCTCCTCCGCCGCTTCGAGCGGCTCGGGGTTCTGCTTCACGTAGCGCTCGTAAGCGCCGGCGGCCGGTTCGCGCGCCCCGGCCTTTTCGTACAGCTCAGCGGCCTGCCAGAGTGCCTCGCGCGCCAGCTTCGGATCCTTCTTCGCAGCTGCGATCCGCTCGAACTCGGCGGCGGCCAGGGCCCATTTGCCCTGCTCCATGTACACCACCGCGAGCTTGCCGCCGACCTCCTCCTGCAGCGGATGGCTCGGGTAGTGCTGGCGGAAGCTCTCCAGCGCCCGGCCCGCCGCATCCCAGTCCTTCAGGCCGATCAGCGCGGCGGCCGCGTCGTACTCGGCACTGGCCCGCACCGTCGATTGCGGCGCAGCGGTAGCCACCCGCTCGAAATGCGTGACCGCCGCTCGCAGATCTCCTTTGTCGCGCGCCTGCTCGGCTTGCTTGTAGATCGAGGCCGCCACGCGCTCAGTGAGCTCCTTGCGGGCCGGGTCATTGTCCGCAGCCAGCGCCAGGACTTCGCTGTAACCGTGCTCGGCATGCGCAAACTCGCCCCGCTCGAACGCGGTGTGCGCGATCACGGTCCAGGCGACGCGCCGCTGTGGCGCACCCGCGGGCGGCTTCAGTTCCACCACCTGCTGCGCCACCGCCTGCGCCCGATCCAGATCGTGCAGGGCGTACAGCTTGTCGGCCGCGTTGGCCAGCACCGCGCCGGTGCGCGGATCGTCCGGGAAGGTGCGCGCAAATCGCAACGCGCTGTCGATACCTGCCAACTGCAAGGTCTTCAGCCCGCTGCCCGCTGCGGCGCGTTTTTGCAGCTCCGTGTACGCCAGCAGGGCAGCGTAACCAGCGTCGGCGCTTTTTGCATGGCGCGGATACTCGTAAGCGGCCTTCTCGTATTCGGGAGCGGCCTCGGCGAAGTGTTTGTCTTCGAAGAGCAGCTCGGCCAGCAGGAAATCGGTCTGCGCCGCCTGCGGGTCGGACGGGAACGAATCCAGATAGTCGCGGTACCAGCGCGCCGCTTCCTGGTAGTCCTCGCTCTTCTTGCTCTTCTGCGCGCTCGCGTGATACTGCTGCGCCAGCTCGGCCAGCCCCGTCTTGACGATGGGCTGCACGCGCTGCTCCCATGCGGCCGGGTTGGCCTTCCGGAAGGCGCTGCGGGCGCCGTATTGCGCGATGTAATCCTTCTTGGCCGCGAGGGCCAGCGTGGCAAAGCCCGTCTTTTGGTAGATCTCGATCACGTGGGCCTGCAAGAGCGGCGCCTGCGCATGCAGCGGGTAGCGATGCGCGAACGCGTTGAACGTGTCCGCCGCGTCCTTGTAGCGCTGCTGCTTCATATACAGCTCGCCGAGCTGCTGGTAGACGCGGAACTCGTACTCGTGGCGTACCGGCATCGACATGTAGCTGGCGATCGAGTCGGCGCCCTGCAGATTCTCCAGGCTCAGGCTGGTCACTCGGAAGGTGTCTTCCAGCAGCTCGCGATCGCCGCGGCTCAGCCCCGGGATCGCCTCCAGGTTCACTTCGTCGCCGCGACCGGCCAGCGTCAGGTCGAGCACGCCGAAAAACGAGTTCAGCGCCTCGTCCAGCCGGCCCTGCTTGTAGATCGACCAGCCTTGCATGTACAGCGAGCGTTCGTAGTAAGGCGAGTTGCGATCGCCGTGAAGCACCGTCTCGTAGGCCACCTCGGCCCCCGCATAGTCGCGCATCGCAAACAGCATCTCGCCGCGCCGGAACTGCGCCTCGTCGCGATAGCGGGTCCTCGGGTACTCCTTGACCAACCGGTCCAGCGTCTTCAGCGCCGTCTCCAGATCGCCGCCCTGCTCGTAGGCGCGCGCCATCTGGTACAGCACGCGGTCATTGCCCGCATCCTTGGGAAAGTTCTTCAGGTACTCCTGGTACAGCTTCACGGCGGCGTGATAGTCGGGCGCGCCGGTGTTCGATTGAGGGCCGGCGGCCCGCACATCGGCCAGATCCATCTCCAGATCGCCGAGGCGGCGCATCGCCTCGGGTCGCTGAGGATCTTTCGGCGACGACTTCAGGAATTCCTCGTACGCCGCGATCGTGCGCTCCTGGCTGCCGGCGACTTTCTGGTCCGGAACGACGTCGACCTTGCGGCTTGCCAGGCTGTGCAGCGTCGGCGGCGGCTCGGCGGCGGGCTTTTGCGGGCCCGCGCAGGCGCACAGCGCAGCCGCGCACAGCCAGGCCAGGCTCGCCTGCCGCATGCTCCATACCGTTGCCGGCAGATGTGCGCGAAGGTTCATGGCCCGCGTGCTGGTTCGCCTGGCTGAACGTCGGGGGCCTTGCCGACGTTGGCGCGATCGTAGATCCGCGCGACCGCAAAGCGCGCCTGCGTGGCAAAGGTCGCCAGCTGCTCCTTCTGGTGCTCGAGTTCGGCTACCGCCAGCTCCTGGATGTAATGCTGCTGGTCGCGCATCAGTTCGGCGACCTGCGGTCGCAGCGAGCGAATGCGCCAATCCAGTTGGGCGATGCGGGCTGCGAACTGCTCGAAATGGGCCGGCTCTTCGCGCTGTGCCTGCGCCAGCGCCGTATCGCGCTCGCGGGCCTCGCCCAACTCGACGTCCAGCTCCCGGATCCGCTTCTTGGCCTCCCACAGACGCTCCGGATACTCCTGCGTCAACCGCCAGGTCAGCGCGCCCGCTGCGCGCCGGTAACGCTCGCGCTCGGTCTGCAGCTGGGGGGCATCGCCCAAAAGATCCAGCAGCGCGTGGGCGCGCTCCAGGCGCTGCGCCAGCTTCTGCTCCTCGGGGTCGGTGAACGCATACACGTTCGAGTGTGCTTCGGCCCAGGTCAGCTCGCGCGTCAGGTCGTCGCGGCGTCGCTCGAGCGCGTCCAGCCCGGCGGCGCTCGCCCGCCCGCGCACTTGCGGCACGCGCTCGGCAAAGGCCTGGCGTCGAGTGGTCAGCATGTCCCCGTAGATGCCCAGCTTTTCCTCCCACTGCTGCAGGTTCTTCGACAGCAACAGCAGGTCACGGTAGTTCTTGAACGCCTCCTGGAAGTCGTGCCGCGCCAGCACCGGCGCCAGATGTTCCGCGTGAGGCAAAGGCGGCAGACGGTCGATGTCCAAGAACCAGCCCATCTCTTCCTCGCCCGGATTGCGCTCCAGCAGGCCGTCGAGCAGCTTGCCGGAGCGGATTGCACCGATCGATTCGTCCAGACTGACCCGTTCGCGCTCGAAGACGCCAATCGCGTCGTTGTACAGCTCCAGCGACTGCGCGTAGGCCCCGAGCTCGCCCATCGCGTAGGGCACCGCGAGCTTGGCTTCGAGCACCGCCGCATCCGAGGTACCTCGCTTGGCCAGCTCGGTCCATGGCACCAGCGCGTCCTTCGGCTGCTTCAGGGCCGCCGCCGCCCAACCGAAGCCGAGCAGCGCCTTGTTCGCCAGCATGCCCGAAAGCCGCACCCGCTCCAGGTACGTCCTGGCGCGCTCCGGACTATTGTTCTGCAGCGCGGTCAACCCGAGCGCGACGTTCGCCTTGTCGCGCAGGCTCAGCATCTCCTCGCCCTCGGCCGGCGCCTGGCCAATCTGATCCAGCAGCGCAGTGCCCTTCTCGGCGTCGCCGCTCTTGATCAACGCGACCCCCAGGTTGTAGCGCACGTAGGTGGCGGCCCTGGGGTTGCCCGCCAGGCCCTGCAGAGCTTTCGCGGCCTCCGCGTAGGCGCCGCGCGCCATCAGCAAGTTGGCCTGCAGCAGCGCCCGGTCTTCTTCGAGCTCCGGCGGCAGGTTGCCGCCCACATGTCCCAGTGCCTCTTCGGCCTGACCCGGCAGATCGCGCTGGTAGCGGATCTTTGCCAGGTAGTACCAGGCACGATCGCGCACCTGCGGCGTCGCGCTTTTCTCGATCAGCCGCGCGAAGATCTCCCCGGCCTCGCGGTGCATCCCATACGACAGATACAGCCCTCCGCGCAGAAGCTCGGCCTCCTCCGCGTGATGCGGCAGCCGGCCGAAGTGCTGCGAGGTCATCAGATCGGTAATCGACGTAAAGTACCGCTGCTGGAAGAAGTAAAAGAGGCTGTCGCCGTAGTACGGATCCTTGACCACATGGCGCGGCGGCGCGGCCGTCGCTGGCAGGCAGACCACGAAGGCCGCCGCCAGTGCCAGCCGACACAGAGGCCGTAGCCCGCCCTCTGCCGCGAGGCAGACGGATCGGGGAAGAAGGTCCCACATCATCTTCTCTACGTGGCCCGATCCCCTCAGGGTGAGGGGCCTGGCCAAATCTTGACGTCGAACTCCGGTTGCAGCTTGCCCGTCGAATCCTTGATCCGCAATTCGATGTATTTCGGGTCTGTCCCCTTGTCGAACTTCGCCGTCGTGCCGCGCTTGTAGTCGCGTCGATGCGGGCCACCGCCCGTGAAAAACGCCACCAGCTCGTGGCTGCCGGCCTTCAGGTTGCCCAGGTAAACCCGCTGCACGCCACCACGGTGCAGCGCCTGCACCTCGGACGGCGTGTACAGGTAGGCGGCGACCTGTTTGTCGTCGAGCTTGACCTGCACCGAATCCAGCTCGAACAGCTTTCCCACGTCCATCGAAACGAACACCGCAACCTGCGTGCTGGCCGGAAACAGTAATTCCTCCTCGAGCACCATCAGGTCCCGGTTCAGCTCGATCACTTCGCTCTTGGTGTCCTGGATCCGACTGTCAAGATTGCTGAACTCGCTCGGCGGCGGCGCAGCCGCATCGTCCGCGCCGAACGCCGCCGGCGCCGCCGCGATGCTGACCAAGACCGCGGCGACCCGGAACCAGGCGGGCGGCGACCAACGGCCCGGCGCGCTGCTGCGCCGGGCCGCAAGCATTCGAAGCGCTGCGTTCATCCTGTGCGAACCTTTCTTCCTCAGTACGTGGCCGAGACGAAAATCTCCGCCACGTTGGCGTCGAACGAGTACGGCTTACCGGTCCGGATGTCGCTGAAATCGCGGTACTGAAAACGCATCCATTGGTAGGCGGTCGTGACCTTGATGTCGAAACGCGACGCGATCCGCCCGGCCGAATACGAGGCCTTCAGACCCGGCCCGGCATCCCAGAACGTGCTGAGCTGGCGGTTGCGCGACATGTAGGTCATTTGCCTCGTGAAGTTGTCGCTGTAGAACAGCGCGTGGTCCTGCCGGTAATAGCGCACGTATCCGTCGACGAGCCACCGGTCTCCCCAATGCCGGCTGTAGCCCAACTCCGCCGTATGCGCCCCGATACCCCAGGTATCCCAGAAATAGCGGTACTGCACCCGTACGGCGCCGCGCGACCCGATATCTCCGGCAACGCGCAGCAGCGCAGCGCGACCGGTTCGCGTGCTCGGATCCCGCTCCGGCACTGCCGCCCCGAACACGCGCGCGACCCGGTACGGACTCTGCAGATAGCCGTCATCGGACACCGATTCCAGGTTCAGGCTCATCAGCCAGCGCCGCGTCAGCACCTGCGTGACGCCCAGCCGGTACTGCCAGTGATTGGCCGGTGCCGCCAGCGAGGAGCCGTACTTGCCTACGGTGTCCCACCCACGCGTGTAACCGACGCTGACAGTCGTCATCCCACCAAACACATCCTGCGACACATCCAGGCTCGCGCTGTCGGCCGAATAATCCGGCTCCTTGCTGTGGGTTCCCGACAAGGAGATCGACGAGTCGTGATAGACGTAGTCCAGGCCAAGCCCGGCTTCCTTGCGAGTCTCATGATAGGGGCTCGCCGTGGTGACGACGTCGATCGACGCATTGCTGACCATGTCGACGTAATAGGATCCGGACAGCGAGAAGCGGTCGAACAGGCTCTTGCGGATCAGCACGGCCGGCCCGAGCGCCGTGACCCCGCCACCGTCATACAAGTGGAACATCGTGTCGGCCCGGTCTTCCGGCAATTCCGCCGCGTCCGCGCCGGCGGCGGCCAGCACGCCGCCCAGCAGCCCGGCCAGACGCGCGCCTTCGGCCGACTGAGCGCGCGCGCCCGCCAGGGTGCGGATGCACCAGGAAACGATGCCACGCAACCGAGCGCAGGCGGATCGGCCAAACGCAGGACTGCCGCGACGGCCTCTAGTTAGGCGGCCTCTAGTTACAGCCACAGCCGCCCCCCTGAACGCCCGTTGCGCCGTGAGACGCCTCCCGCACGTCGAACACATGCTCGCTGTGCTTGTCGGCGAGCGGATCGCGCGAGAACTTCATGATCGGATCGGCCAGCCGCTCGCGTTCGTACGGCTTCACCCACGGTTCGATCGAGCAGCCTGCCAGCAGCAGCACGGCGCCGATCAGGCCGCCCGCGACAATACGATCCGCTTTCATTCTCGGAGCAACTCCCGTATTTGCTCTTCGTACGTTTGCTCGTAGCCGTCCTTGTAGCCGCGGTGGATGTAGCGCACGCGCCCGTCACGATCGATCAGCACGGTGGAGGGCATCGTGCTCAGGTCATACAGGTGGCTGACCTTTTTCTCGGTATCCAGCAGAACCGGAAAGTGCAATCCGAGCTTGGTCGACAGGCCGGAGGCGTTGCCGATATCGTCGTCGACGTTGACCCCGAGCAGCTGGAACCCCGAGGCGCGGTACTTCTCGTACAGGCGGTCCAGGTGCGGCATTTCCTGCCGGCAGGGGCCGCACCAGCTGGCCCAGAAGTTCAGCATCACGACCTGGCCGCGCTGCTCCCTCAGCCGCAAGTTGGAGCCGGCCACGCTGTGCAGCGTGAAATCCGGCGCCAAGCCGCTCGTCATTACCGCCGCAGCGGCGGCAGCGCTTGCGATCGCGCTCAGCCAGCCCGCTACGATCGCCGCGGTCCGCGGCCGGATTGCATGGTCCCGTAAGTTCATCTCGGAATCTCCCATCAGAAAAAGAACGTGACCCCGCCGCTGAACTCCAGGTTCTGTGTAGCCCTTTGTTGTCCCAACACGTCAAGCGAAAAAATGTGATCGCGCATGTCCACCTGCAGCGCCGCCCAGTTGGCCAGCCAGACCCGGACGCCGAATCCCGCGCTCGCAGTGAAATGACGCTGGTCGAGAAATTTCGTGCTGCCAAGTCCGACGATCAGGTACAGCGCCGACGGCCTGGCCGTGGTGCTCCAGAAGTACACCTCGCCCGGAAGCACGTTGACGCCGCCGGACAATTCGTAGTAGGTCAGCCTCTCCTTCTGATTGCGGAAGACGCCGCCCGGAAGAATCTGGCGGAGTACTTCATCGGTCGAGCGCGTGTTGCCATAGACCGCCTCGGCAAAGAAGTCCTCGGTGATGTGGTAGCCCAGGCGCACCCCCCCGATCACGTCGGTGCCGAAATACTCGGTGTTGAAGGCGCCCGTGAACAGTCCGAATTCGAAATCGTTCGACGGAATGTGAAGCACCTTCACTGGGCGCCGATCCAACTGCGGCTCGATCACCTGCTGGTCAGCCCCTTGCTGCCTCTGCGGCTCGTCGGTCGCTTGCTGTTCGGCCGCACCGGCCAGCATCGGTCCGATGCTGAGCGAGGCCGCCAGCAGTACTTTCCATTGTGCAGGGTTGTGCATGGGTCGCTCGCAAGCTTTCAGAAGAAAAAGGCAAGCCCGATCGTAACTGCGCGGTACTGATCGGTGCGGTTGTCCGCGATGTACGCCAGGTACTGCGTGTAATCCAGCCTCGCGATGAAGCGGTCGCCCAGGTGGTAGCGCAGGCCGACCGTCGCGTCCGCCAGCCGCGCGTTCGACGTGGTCACGCCAACCAGGCTCGCGTTGGGAAAGTTGACCAGCCTGCCGACCCCGACGCCGAAATACGGCGCCAGCCGCCAGTCCGGCCAGGGCTCGGCCAGCAGATTCACGTGCCACAGGTCGGTGCCGGAGAACACGCCCTGCACCTGTCCGCCGGTCGCCTCGAGGGCCAGCGTATCGGCGAACTTGTAGCCCATCCATACCTTGAGCATCGGTTCTGACTTGAAGTGTCCCCAGGCGGCACCGAATTCGAGGCGGCGCCGCAGATAGTCGTCCAGAAGGACGTTACGAAAGGAGGTCTTGGTTCCGATCTGCGTCAGCGTCGCTTCGATCTGCTGGCGATTGACCCAACCTTCCTTGCCGCCCTCCGTGCGCACCAGAAACCAGTCCGTGTGGCGCAGCTCGATCTCGACCCATTCATGGCGGCCGGCCACGTAGAAGACCGGGTACCCCCGGCCCGGCCCCGTATGCAGCTCGATGAACGGGTCGGTCACCTCCACCTTTTCGCCCGCGGCGGCCGCAACGAGCCACAACGACGGCAGCGCCGCGACGGCCCACATCAGCAACCTGTCCTTGGAAATCAAGCCGGCTGCCACTGCAGTCAGAAACTGTTGCAAGTGCTGCTATTCGGACTGCTGGGATTGAAGGCCGGCGTGAACATCGTCGAGTAGGTGGTGGTGCTGAATTCGTCCTGTCCTTGAGGCACCGGGTTGCCGATCCAGTACTCGATCAGCTTCACGTTCGGGTCCAGGTTGCTCGCGAAAACCAGTCCTCCGCCATGCAGTACATTTTGCAGCAGGGGCTTTCTGACCAGAAGGCTTTGCGCAGGCGAGCCGATCACGGTCTCGCCCTGCGCCGAGATGAAATTCTTGTACATGTCCAAGGCCCGGATCAGGTCGGGCGTGTTGGCGGGATTGGCCAGGTCCACGGGTTGCGCCGCCCCGATGATACGGAATGCGCCGCCGGTGCCGGATGTGTTGTCGTGGCATCCGCCGGCGGCGCAGGTGTTGGTCGTTGTCACGCCGTTCAAGGTGATCTGCAGCTGTTTCTGAAAAATCGGGTTCACGCACTGCTGGAAGTAGGCGAACGCCAGATGCTGCGTGCCGGTCAATGGCGGGTCGCTGACCGTGCCGCCCCCGCAGGCGGCGAGCCCTATGATCGCGCAGCTTGCGGCGGCGAACGGTCCTCCTGGAAACTGGCGGGCGTTCTTCGTCACGGAGTCGTGCAGCCGGCCGCTATCCAGCTCGCGATCGTGTTGTAGTCGGGGCTGCCGACCGGCAAGACTGCGCTCGTCTGTCCAGTCGCGCCGGGCGGATGCGGAATCGTCGACGGCATGTTCAGCAGCAGATTCTTGGACGGAACCGAATTGACGGTCGAGCACGATATGTCGCTGATCATCGTCAGGACCACATTGAAATCCCCGTCCGCCGTCCCGGTCAGCACCAGCTTGTTGTCGACGAACGACGTGCCCGGCGGGGGCAACTGGTTGCTGCCCACGCCCTGGTGGCAGCTGGCCGCGCAGGTCTTCATCAGAATCGGCTCGATCTGCGCAGCGAACAGCGCCTTGTCGAGCGAATTGATCGTCCGCACGCCGCTCGCCCCGTTGAACGGATCGTTGTAATACTTCGCGCCCAGGTCGATCCATTCGGCGACCAGACGTTTCTCGGCCGCGTTCAGCATTGTGGCATGGTTGGCGGTCGTCCCCGGCGGACTCGGGTGCGCGGCCTGCGATCCGGCGTCGCTCATCAGGCTCTCGCCCCACATGATCTCCGTCAGCCGGCTCTTGCGTGCCATGCCGACCGCATCGCCCTCACCGCCCGTCGGGATCACCAGAGCCGGATTGCGCTGGACCACCAGCACGCCGTCCTGTATCTGCGTCACCGGCTTGCCGCTGGCATCGAGCATCGGAGTGCCGACCATCAGCGACTCGTACGAAACCAGCCGCCCGGTCCCCGCGGTCGTGGCGGTCAGATCCAGGCCCTTCGGATCGGCGTGGCAGGTGGCGCAGGTATTGGTCCCGCGGTTGCGTGTCCACAACGGCTGGATGTGATCCGGATAATTGATGATGCCGTTGCTCGGAACGGGCGTGGCCAGATCATCGGCGCTGCTTGCATTGCCCGTGTAGCGGATCGCGACCGACGCACGCGCGGTCACGCCCGGCTGGCTGGTGTCGGCCCACACGTCGTTGTAGATCAGGTCGACCCCCAGGGCCAATACCGACGGATCCAGCCGGGTTCGCGTCGACGCCATCGTCTCGCCGGATTGGTGCGCACTGGCCATCGCCGGCAGCCACGCGGCAGGGACCGCGTTGACGATCGTGCCCGAGTTGAGCGAGGCGCCGCGGCGCGGGCTGTGGCAGCCGTCGCAGGTGCGCCGTTCCCCTGGCCGCACCTGGATCCAGTTCGTGTGCGACTGGAAAGCCCGGCCCTCCGCGTCGACCACCTGCAGCCCGATCGGCGTATCGGCCGGGACGTTCAGCTTGAACGAGCCGTCCGGCTCGACCGCCGCGTACCCGAGCAGCTGCTGCATCTCGAACTCGGTGTCGCCGATCGCCTCCCGCGTGCCGGTCGCGCCACTTGGCGGCGCCACCGCACGCACCGCGCGGACGAACCGCGCCGGCGCGCAGCCATAAGCCGCATTGCCCGGGTCCTTGATCTTCACGAGGTCCGCCACCTGCGAGCGCGTGTCGAGCGGATCGAGCGGTGTTGTTTTGGCGATCGCCGTGCTGCAGCCGGGCTTCAGGTCGGTCGCGCTCAACACCGGGTCGCTCATCCGCCCCAGGCCGTCGGTGTCGTACACGCTGCGAACCTCGATCACGCCCAGGCCTTGCGCAGCCAGGGTCGCGTCCACGCTGGTGGGCGGCTGCACGCTCGGCTCCGCAGTCGCCATGATGGGTACCGGGTGGTCATAGAGGAAGCCGGCCGGCGGCGCCGCCACGATCAGCCAGGTTTGCGCCTTCGAGTCGAACATGTAGATCGCGTAGGATGGCCGCACGTTGTTCTGCAGCGGATCGGCCTGAACGTCCGCGATCAGGCGGTTCTCCATGCTCAGGCGGGCGACTTCGCCCGCGGTCAGGGTCGCACACGCGACGACCACTGCGCTGCGCGTGACCTCGCACGGAGCGTACGCCAGCAGCACGCGATTGGTTCCGTCCCGCAGCGGAAACGGCGTCGTGATCCGCCCAAATAACGACAGGCCGCCGCCGAAATTCAAGGCCTGCGCGGTCGGTTGCGTCTGCCCGCCCTGAGCCGGAATCGTCGAGTTGGCCGGGGTGTTCTGCTCCGAGTAGTTGGCCGCGTCGATGAACATCAGCGCGCCGCCTTCCTGCGTCCGGTCCAGCGGCATCGCGTCGGTCGCGATGAACCCCTTGTAGGGCCCGTTCGGATCCATGTCGCGCGGGTGCAGGAAGCTGTTGACGCTGTTGTGCGCGCCGTACAGCACGAACAGGTTGGTACCGTCCGGCTTGGTCGTGAATACGGTGAAACGATTGCGGTCGCCGACATGGTCCCAGCGCGAGTACATGATGGCCCCATCGGGCCGCACCACCGGGTTGCGGTCATGGCTCTGGTTGAACGAGATCTGCTGGATATTGCCGCCGTTC
The DNA here is from genome assembly GCA_005882215.1 of Betaproteobacteria bacterium. Classification (GTDB taxonomy): domain Bacteria; phylum Pseudomonadota; class Gammaproteobacteria; order Burkholderiales; family Burkholderiaceae_F; genus VBCK01. The sequence continues at coordinate 13,985 of VBCK01000149.1, forward strand.
AGATCCATCGTATGCAGATTGGACACCTGCTCGCGCTCGTACTCGTCCAGCGCGTAATAGCTGTGACCGAGCGCCTGGTTCGGATACGACTTGGTCTGGCGGTTGGAGGCGAACACGAAGCCCGCGCCGGCCGGCAGGTAGCTGGGCGCGACGTCGTCATTGGACGAGCTCGTGATGCGGCGGAACGTGCCGCCGGTCAACCCGCCGCTGCTCATGTCGTATTCCCAGATGTTCCAGTGGCCGGTGCAGGCTGGCTGACTGGCGATCGTCGACGTGTTCGACGCCGGGCAATTCATCGCGAACACGATCTTCTTGCCGTCGAACGAGACGGACGGATCCGTCACGTCGCCCTTGCCCTGGGTGAATTGCGCCGTGATGTTGTGCTCGGGTGCGCTGGGCGAGGACTTTTCGCGGATGATCAGGTCGCCGCCCGGTGCGAACGGGTTGGCGGTCAGCGGATTGAGCGTCACCGTGTTGAGCCGCATCGCGTAGGCGATCGGAACGTCGCCGGCGACCGTGACGGTGCTCGAGTCGGTGTTCGAACCCGACATGCAGGCCGCCAGCCCGATGCTCGATGCGACTGTTACCCAGAAGATCACTCGCGCTGTCGCTCTTGACCGCATGTTCATGTCCGCCTCCGAACCGATCTGTTGATCGAGCTCCATCCGAAATCGCACTTTCTTGCTTATTGCCGAACCTGCCCGGCGCTGGCGAGCAGCCCCGAGGAGTAGTGCAAGGCGCCGCCCGCATCCACCACCACCGCATCGACCCCGTCGAGCGACTCGACCAGGCGCATGCCCCTGTCCACGCCCATCACGAACACGCTCTTCGTCAGCGCCTCGCTGGTCAGGCCGTCCGGGGCGACCACGGTCACGCTGCGCACGCCGCCGGCGGACCTGCCCGTGGCCGGATCGATCACGTGGTGGTAGCGAATGCCGTCCTGCTCGAAGTAGCGCTCATAGTCGCCAGAGGTCGAAAGCGCGACGTCTTCCAGTGGCAGCACCGCCACCATCCGGTCGGCCTTGCGCGGGTCTCGAATCCCGATCGCCCATGGGCGTCCGCGCCGATCGCCCAGGATGTGGCTGTCGCCGCCGGCCGTGACGATCGCGTTGCGGATGCCACGGCTTCTGAGTATCGCCGCGCCGTCGTCCACAGCCAGCCCTTTGGCGAATCCGCCCAGATCGATCCGCACGCCCGGCCGCGCGAAGCGGATCGTGCGCGCCTGCGGATCCAGAATCAGGTTGCGGTAGCCGATCGCCGCGCGCGCCCGCGCCAGTTGGTCCTCGCTCGGGTGGATCCGCAGCCTGTAGTCGTACAGATGACCCACGCTGGCGAACGTGATGTCGAACGCGCCCTCCGACAGTTCCGAGAACTCGATCGAGCGCGCGATGATGTCGTACATCGGGCCGCTGATCGGCACCGGCCGATCGGCCGCATCCCGATTGATCCGCGTCAGTTCCGACTCGCGCTTGAAAGGGCTCATCGTTTCATCGATGCGATGCATCCGACCCATCACGGCCGCGATCGCAGCGTCGCCGGCGGCGCGATCCTCGGTCCACAGCTCAACCCGCACCGACGTACCCATGATCACTTCCTCGCGGCTCGACCAGCCGCCCTGCGAGCCGGCATCGGGACGCCCCCGGATCGCATCGACCGCGTGCCGGACAGCGTGTTTCAATTCGCTAAACATAGACGGCCCGCTGATCCAATGCGTCGGCCGAAAAGCGGGCGGCTTTCGGGTCGATTCGGCCGGTCACGCCGCACGCCGCTAGGCGGCCGCCTCCGACACCGTCGGCCGGTCCGATGGCGCGCGACACGCGTTGTACCCAATGCAGGCTTTATAGCGCCGCGTTGATGGTATGGGCATCAGCAGCGCTACTTCCTTCGTGGGAGTCCTTTCGATGGACTCCGTTCGGGTTGCCTAAACCGTTCGGCGGATCCAGGCGGGTCGAAGCGAACCGATATCCGGGTCCGCCGTTCACAGCCGCGCCAGCGCCTCGGCGACCGTCTGCTGATAGCGTTCAAAGTCCTGCAGGTCGCCGTGTGCGGCGCCAGCGATGCGCACCAGCTCGGCATCGCGGGCCACCGCCCGCAACCGAACGCTGTGATCGAACGGAATGAGCCTATCGTGGTCACCGTGGATCAGCAAGACCCTGCCTGCGATCCGGCCGACGTCCTGGAAAGTCATCAACGGGTAACGCAGCAGGAAAACCGGCAGCAGCGGATAGAGCAGCCGCGCCAGTTCGGCCACGCTCCAGTACGCAGACACCAGGATCGTCAGATCGGGCTGGATCCGCGCGGCCAGGCGCGCCGCCAGCGCGGTGCCCAGCGAGCGGCCGTAGATGACCTTGCGCAAATCGCGGTAGCGGCCCGCGATCTGCTCCCATGCGACTGCCACATCGCTGTGCAGTTGGGCTTCGCTTTCGATCCGGCCACTGCTCTTGCCATAGCCGCGGTAATCGATCATGAAAAGATCGAAGTTCGCGCTGCGGTAAAGCGGCGTGTCCACAAACCAGTCGGCCAGGTTGCCCGCGTTGCCGTGAAGAAAGAAAACCACTCCCTTCGGCCGCGGCAGCTTCAGGTGCAACGCCAGCAGCGTCGCCCCGTCGACGCGGATCAGGACCTGCTCCACATCCGGAATCGCAAGCGGAAAATCCGCCGGCAAGGGCTCCGGAAAGAAAATCAACTTCTCCTGGCGAAGATAGACGAGCCCCAGCAGGCCCAGCAGGGCCAGTGCGGTGATGCCGATGACGGTCGCCAATCGTTTCAGTTCGAGTCCTGCAACAGGCTGATGCGCCTGCGCAATTGCTCGGCCTCATCAATGGCGCCGGCCTTTTCGGCCCGCAGGGCCTGGACGTTCAGCCATGCCAACAGCGGCCGTCGCCACCCTTGCGCGGACGCGGTGTCGACGGCCAGGGAAATCGCGGCCGGGTTGGCCCGCCCGGACTCGAACAGCACCGCCGCGGCCACCAGGCGCGAGAACGGATCCTCGATCGCCTGCAGCGCCGCGGCCGCCGCATCCGGCCTCGCGCTCGCAGCGGCCCGTTGCGATCGCGGAAGCAGGTCCAGGTCCTGCGGCCGCAATCGTGCCGCCAGAAAATCCGCGTAAGCGCGCTCGGCAGCGCCTGTCTGCGGCCTGAGCTTTTCAAAGCCTTCGCAGGTTTCGAACTGCAGGCTGGCCGCGCGCGCCGCGCAGCCGATCAGCTCGATACGCGCCAGCAGATCGGCCCGGCCGGTGCGCGCGATTTCGCTCCGCGCCAGCTCGAGCTCCCGGGTTGCGAGCGCGTTGTCGCCGGACAGGTAGGCAGCCACCGAACGATCGATCGCGGCCTTCGAGTTCAACTGCCAGTCGGCGACCGGCGGCCCCGCGCAGGCCGCTGCCAGCATGCAAGCGGAGCAAACCTGCGCGCGCTGCCGGCGCCGCCAGCCGCTCATGGCAGCTTCAGCTCGGTGTCGCGCGCGAACGGCCATTTGCGGTTGACTTCGTCAACCAGGTATTCCACCTTGCGCAGGCTCACCTCGACCTCGGCCCGCAGCGCCCCCAGGTCGGTGGTCGCCACGCGCACGTTCGAGGCCACCGCCTGTGCCTGCTGAAGTACCGCATCGACTTTCTTCAGGGTTTCGCGCGCATCGCCCAGCGCCGCATCGAGTTGCGCGATGGCCGCGCGGCTGCGGTTCAGAGCGCCGTCGTCACCGAATGCCTGGGCATCGGCGTGGGCGGCGATGCTGTCGATCCTGGCCAGCAGTGCGTTGGTGCGGTCCAGCGCCGCGACCAGCTTGCGGGCGTCCTTGTCGTTGCCGAACAGCACGCCGAGCGCACCCTGCTGGCCGTTCAATTTCTCGGTCATCACCTGCAGGTTCGCCACGCTCGCGCTGAGCGGCGAGCCCGGCGCCGTCAGCGCGGTCACATTCTGGACCAGGTCGCGCGCGGCCGACACCAGGTGCGGAATCTCGGCCGTGGCGTCGCCGACCAGCACCTTGCGCACCGCCCCATCGGGCAGCGGCGGATCGCTCAGGATGCCGCTGAAGACGCGGATGCTGGTCGTGCCCAGCAAGCCGCGCTCCAGCGTGAACACGCTCGATTCGCGCAGCCAGTGCGCGTCCTTCTGCGGCACGTCGACCACGATACGGGCGTTGCCGTCGGGATCGAGCTCGATGCGGCGCACCCGCCCGATCGGGAAGCCGGAAAACGTCAGATCCATGCCGACCTTCACGCCTTCGGAGTCGTCCGCCACCAGCACCAGTTGCTGGGTGGGCTCGAAAACGCCACGCGCGTACATCACGTACACGACGGAGCCGCCGACCAGAAGCAGCATCAACAGCAGCAGCGCAGCGACCTTGAACTCCAGGTGTGCGACCGGTGGCATCGGGGCCGAGGGATTGTTCGCCATGGATCCAGGTCCGCCTGAGTCAGTAATAGTTGCCTATCAGCGAGGCCGCTTCGATCAGCAGGATCGCCATGAACATCCGGATCAGCCCTCGCATCTCGACGCTCGAACGCGAGCGCGTGCGGGGATCGTATAGAACCGAGACGACTGGAATCAACGACACGGCCAGGCTCATCAGCGCGACCTTCAGCATGAAAATCACGGCCACCGCCGGGCTGAAGATCTGGCCGACGGTGTGCGTATAGCCTTCAAATCCCCACCGCGTGAAGCCGTACGCGGAAAGGTAGGCGAGCACCAGTGTCAGCACACAGCTCACCGAGGCCAGCATCAGCACCGCAAACACGCCGGCCAGCGCGCGTGGCAGCACCTCGTGGTGCAGCGGATCGGTGCCCTGGATTTTCAGCGAGTCGAATTCCCCGCGCGAGCGCATCCCGGCGATCTCGGCACCGTACGGAATCGTGCACCGCAACGCGACGAACAGCGCGGCGGTCAAGGGGATCAGTTCGAGCACGAGCACCCGCACCACCATCTCCAGCGCGTACTGGGAAAGGCCGTAGCTCAAGGCCGTTACCAGCACGATCCGGATCAGCACGAGGCTGAGCAAGGCCGACAGCACTGTGAACCACAGCAGGTTCGGCGCGGCGCTTACGTAAATCTGGCGCAGCAGCGCCGAGCGGTTGGTCCGGCCGTAACTGGACGGCGACAGCGCCAGCGCGACGATCAGCGCCCCCAGGTGAACGATCCGCCACCAGCCCGCGAGCCAACGCAGCGCCGATCCGCCCAATTCGGCGAGCGCGCCCTGGCGGAACGAGGTCGGGACCATGTCACGAATCTACCGAAACGCGCGGCAGGACTCCACTTTGGGAGAAAATGTACCAACCGAACTGCACGGGCCGGATCGGGCGGCACCGGCAGTCGAAGGGGGCGCGATGGGGCGATTTGCTCGGCTTCTGGCGACGCGACGCTGGCGACGGCTCGCGGTCGCAGCGCTGCTGGTCCTGGGCGGGTTCCTGCTGTGGGGCTCGGTCGCCGCTCCGAGCGGAGCCGTCACGATGCTGCTGGGCCTGGTGCTGGAGGCGGTCGGATTGGCGCTGGAGCATCGCGACCTCTAAAGCGCACTAAATCCGCAACCCACCCTGGGTGAAGCGATGGTCGCCCGGAATCGTGGTGTAGTCGTCGACCTCCTGTACCGTTTGTACGAGGTCGGGAAGCCTCTTGTGAACGCGCCAGGCATGCAGCCAGTCGCCCACTTCGCCGGGACCCATGGGCGAAATCATTCGGTCAGCGAAGAGCAGGGCCGAGCGGATGGCAGCGCACATCGACTTATCCAGCGCCCGCTGCGCCTCCGTCATCGAGGCACCCGGACGCGCTAGATCCGCGGCCCGGTCGTACGCGGGCGTCTGCACCTCACCCGTCAGGCGCACATCCGGCTCGATTTCGAAAAGGGCCACCTGCGCCAGCGTCTTGATATCCTCCAGAAGCCGCATCAGGGACTCCTGGTAAGAGACCATCCACGCGCCCGCCTTACTGCAAACCTGCGACAGCGACGCGAAGCGCTTGGTCTCCCACGAGTTAATCGGCGTGTGCTGGCGCCAGTAGACGGCATACTGAATGACGGGCCAAGCCAGGCTCGACGGTAGCTGGCGCCGCATCTTGGCCGGGTCGAAAGCGAGGTGCGTCAGCGCCCAGCTCATTTCGTGGATGCGAGGCCCCGCGCCAAAGGGAGAATCGGGCGGCCCGCCGGCGGCGAGCTGCGCCTGAAACGCCGGGTCCAGTTTTCCGATGTCGTGCAGGAATCCCGACAGAAGCGCTCCGAGGGCCCAGTCCGGGCGCCGCGGATGGTGAGTCTCCACGTGCTTTCGCGCAACCAAGCCCACCAGCGCACAGTGGCTGGCGAGGGGTTGCTTGGCGGCATTGGCGATATTAAGCGGCCTGCCGCCTGCGTTACCAGTTGCGTGTTGGCTGCTCGGATTCACGGAAAAGCGCAGTCGAAAAGACACACTGCATCGGATGGGCAATGGATCTTACGGGTTGGGGACTTGCCCAGAGGAGTGGGAAAGCGTGACACTTTGGCCGCAATCCGGTGGCCGGGCGTGTCGGGGGTCCGCGAACCTCGGACTCCGGGCTGGGTCTCAGAAATACCGCGCGACCTTCAAAAGGACGCTTCCCGCCTGCGGCAGGCTGCCGAAATCCGAGCGCCGTGCGCCCAGATCGACCAGCACGAGGCCTCCGATCGTCCACCGGTCCGACAGGTAGTAGTCGGCAGCCCATTGAACCCGTGTCGAGCCGTCCGCCAGATCGGTGTTGACGAAGCCGGTCAGCTCCAACTTCGGAACGAAGGCGTCCACCCAGTCGGCGCGCAGAAAGATCAGGCTGCGGCTGACCGGTTCCTGCTGGTCGAGCGCATAGTCGCGGATGTACCAGAGCTCTGCGGCGACCGGCGACCGGCTCGTCGTGCCCTGGCCTGTCTGGAACCAGTTGTTCCAGTGGCTGCGCGAGAAGCCAGCCTGGTTGTAATGGAACTCGAGATTGAACGTGATTTTGGGCTGCTCTGTCGTGTAGGAAGCCCCGGCCGCGAGCTCACTGCGAAAGCGCTGCTGCGCGTCCTCCGGCAACACGGAAGGCGCGCCAGGAGGCAGCGAGCCGGTCGCGCGGCCGAAGCGCAGCGCATCGTCGATCAGGCTCGCACGCGGACCCCCCGACCACTCCGCGTAAGCGACCACGCTCTGGCTGACGCTTGCAGTCAGATTCATCCCCCAACGGGTTCGTCCATCCTCGCGGTAAGCGAGAAATTCCGGGCTTAAGCCTTCGCCGATGTCGACGCTTGCCTTCAGCAGGAACCGGTCCTGCGCATTGGTCCGATCGAACATCGGATCGAAACTGTGCAGCTTCAAATCGGTGTAGATCGGGCTCGTAGAAGCGACCGCCGGCGCGTACACCGCCGTCAGCGAGCCGCCTGCCCAGATGCGCTGCAGGCGGACCATCAGCGTTCCGAGCCGATCCTCGCGCAGCACGACCGGATCGACCGACAACGGCTCGACCACTGCGCGCGTCTTGAAGAAGTCGGTCGGATTGAAGCCGAGCGCAACGCCGCTCTTGATGTTGATCCGTCCCGCGTCGACGAACACGCGCTCGAGCGGCTCCCAACTCGCATAGGCCTCGCGCAGATCGTTGATCACGTTCTCGTGGCTTGGGAAGTTCGGCTGATTCTCGGCGCGCAGGTTCAGACGTCCGCTGTAGTTCAGGTTGAGGTCCTTTCCAAGGCGCCATTCGTCGCGCACGTCGAAAAGCAGCCGCTCCTGCCAATTGGAGGCCTGCGGGGGAGGAAACGGTACGACCCCGCCCCGCCGCCAGGACTGCGTGAAGGCGTTTTCCAGATAGAGCTTCCCCGTTGCGCGGGTCGAGGCCGATGCCTCGGCAGTCGAGTTCGGCGGGGCTTGGGCGGGCTTCGGGATCAACTCGAGATCCTGGTTCTCGTCGGCCTGTTCGCCTGCCAACGCCGCCCCGCTCAACGCGACGCTCAACAGCAGCGTCAGGCAGGCGCGCGTCATCATTTGATCTGCAAGCGGGGCAGGTAGTCGCGCTGGAACCAGGCTTCGGGAATATCCTGATACGCGTACTCACCGAAGGTGGCGGTGGTCGCCCGCGAGGTATCGACCGCGTCGATGATGACCGCCTCGGTCGGGCGAACGGCCCCGAGCCGCTCGGAGAAATTGCGGAAATACAGGATCTTCAGCAGCCGGCCGCTGTCCGAGTAGAACTTTCCCTTGATCGGATAAAAGCTTCCCTGCTCGATCCAGTACTCGACGCGGTTGTACGTGGCCAGATCGTTGGCGGCCTTCAGGTCCAGATGCCAGCACTGGTGCGGCTGGCGCGTCGCATCGTCGATCTTCTCGGTTCCGACGATGCTTGCGGTGTAGTCGATCGCCAGGTTCACCGTCAGGATGTCGCCGATTGCGGCCTGTCCGATCAGGCGCTGCTGCGCCGAAATGCGCACGCTCACCTTCGAGTCAGGGTCGAAGAACCACAGCGAGTGGCCGTCGAGCAGGACTCGCTTGCCGGCGTCGCGTGCCGGCTCCACGTACTGGACCAGATTGCGAAACTGGTGAGTCGCCGGATCCTCCTTGGAAAATACGGCGAGCGCGTCGTGGTCCCGCTCCTTGCCGGCGACGTACTCGGTGAGCGTCAGCGTGGTGCGGAAGGGCCGGCCCGGGTTCCTCACCTTGTCGGTCGCGGTGACGATTTCCTGTGCGCTCTGAGCGTGCACCGCAGCTCCGAGCAGCAGCGTCAGGGCGAGGGTAACGATTCTGGCTGCGAGGTTCATGGCGCGCTCACACATGCCTCAAGGCGTCGACCACCGGCAGCCGCGCCGCGCGGTTAGCCGGAAGCAGGGCCGCCATCGTCGCTACCGCGGCCAGTCCGAACCACGCACCGATCAGCAGCAGCGGGCGGCCCGCCACGTCCAGGCGCAACGGGACCTCGGTGACATTTCCCGGCGGAATCCAGGTCATCCCGGCGTGATTGAGCAGCCCTGCGATCGCGTAGGCAAGGAGCGCACCGATCGTGGCGCCGATCGCTCCGATCATCGATCCCTCGATGATGAACTGCGAACGGATGCCGCTGCGGCGCACGCCCATCGCGCGGATCGTTCCGATCTCGTTGGTCCGTTCCATCACGTTCATCGTCATCGTGTTGACCACGGCGAACAGCACGATCACGCCCATCACCAGCGCGATGAATAGGAAGATCGAGCTGAACATCCGGACGACCTGGCCGTAGAACGGGGTCAGCTCCCCGAAATCGCGCACATCAAGGTCCAGATGGTTCTGCCTGAAAAGCGCCGTGAGCCGGGCTCTCGCGCCCGGCAGGTCCTCGCTGCGGCGCAACTGCAGCACGATGCCGGTCACCTTATGCTCGGCCCGGCCGTAGACCAGCTGCTGCGCGAGCGCCAGGTGCATTGCGATGAAGTTGTCATCGAGCTCCTTGACTCCCTGCGGCTCGCCGCCGCTGACCGTCAGCCTCACGACATTCGGCGCGCCGCCGCTGGTCGCGGCCAGAAGATCGATCTGGGGCATCCGGCTCGAATCCGAACGGTCGTTGCCGAGATCGTGGAGCGCAAGTTGCGCGATGTCCGGCTTCAGGGCCGCCGTTGCGTCGCCGGGCGATGTGGGCATTGCCCGCAGCGGTGGGCAGCCCGCCAATCCCAGCGGTGCGCACAGTCCGAGCACGCGAGCCAGGCCCACGCCGATCAGCCCGCGCGATGGGTCGGCGTCGGACAGCCGCGCATCGGGGGAGTAATTCCGGCTGGCGCTGAATTCATCCCACTGCCGCATCCTCTCACGGTCGGATGGAATCAGGCCGATCCCGAGGAAGGTCTTGGACGCCTCGACCTCGCCGCTGAAGTTGCCGGCGATGCCGACCAGCGACTGCGTCGGGGTGATCACCCGGATCATCGGCCCCGCCACGGAATCGTGTTCGATCAGCTTCATCACGTCCTGATAGCGATCGATCCCGTAGGCCGCCGGATTTCCCGCCCCCAGTAGAAAGTAACCGTCGCGGAAAACCGTCAGATGGCCGATCCGCTGCACGTTATTGGTCTCCAGGCCCGCGAAGATGTACGAGGCGAATCCGCCGAACAGCAGCATCGCCATCGCGCCCGCGGCCACCGCCGAGCCGGTCATGGCCGATCGGCGCAAGTTGCGCAGCATGTTGCGAAACGCGATCTTGATCAGCATTCTCATCGTGTGCCTCCGCTCTTGTGGTCGACCAGCTCTCCGTCCCGGATCGCGTAGATCTCGTCGGCGTGCGACATCAGCTGCGGATCGTGGGTCGCGAAAATGAACGTCGTGTGCGACTGCGTCTGGACCCGGCGCATCAGCTCGATGATCGAAGCGCCGGTCGCCGAATCGAGGTTCGCCGTCGGCTCGTCCGCCAGGACGACCTGAGGGCCTTTCACGAGCGCGCGAGCGATCGCAACCCGCTGCCGCTGGCCGCCGGAGAGCTGGTTGGGGCGCTGGCGCGCCTGGCCGGCCAGTCCCACCGCCTCCAGCATCTCGAGCGTGCGCTGGCGCCGCTCTGCCGGTGCCATGCCCACCAGCAACAGCGGATATTCGACATTCTCGTACGCGGAAAGGACCGGAACCAGGCTGAACGTCTGGAAGATGAAGCCGATGTTGCGCGCCCGGAAGTCGGAGACGGCGTCGTCGGCGAGCTCGGCGATCTTCTGACCGCAGACCTCGACTGCGCCGCGCGTGGGCGAATCGATGCAGCCGATCAGGTTCAACAAAGTCGTCTTGCCGCTGCCCGAGGCCCCGATCACGACCGAAAAGCGGTGATACGGAATCTCCAGGCTGAGGCCCTTTAGCGCCGCCACGTCGACTGCGCCCGACCGGTACGTCTTCGCAACCCCGCTCAAACGCACCACCGCTGCGGTGTCGCCGGCTGGCGTTGCAGCTTCCAGTGGACTCATTTTCCCCATCGCGTTCACCTTCCCTCCCGACTGCCGGTGTGGTACCGTTTGGTACCGATGGATCGAATACTACGGTACCGTCCGGTACCATGTCAAGGAGTTTTGTGGGACGTATCAAATCCGCGCAGAAAGAGCGCGATCAGCCTGCGCCGGACGACCCCGTTCGCGGACGGATCCTGTCGGCCGCGTTTGGGGCGTTCAAGGAACACGGATACGCGCAGGCCAGCACGCTGGAGATCGCGACGCGCGCCAGGGTTTCGAAGCGGGAGCTGTATGCGCTGTTCGGCAGCAAGCAGCAGATGCTGGTCTCCTGCATCTCCGAGCGCGCGCAGCGGATGCGGCTGCCGGCGAACTGGCCCGCATTGCGCAATCGCGGCGATCTCGATGCGGCGCTCAGCGCCTTCGGCGCGGTGTTGTTGCACGAAATCAGCGACCCGGACGTCGTCGCGGTGTTCCGCCTGGCCATCGCCGAGGCCGATCGCTCGCCGGAAGTCGCTCAGGCGCTGAATACGTTCGGACGTCAACCCAGCCTTACCGCGCTGCGAGGCCTGCTGGAACAGGCGCGATCGGCCGGTCTGCTGGACGGCAGCGATCCGGGCCGGATGGCAAGCCAGTTCATCGGGCTGCTGTGGGAAGACCTGATGGTGTGCCTGACGCTGGGAATCGTCGCGCGGCCCGGCCCGAACGAAATCCGCCGGCGCGCACGAGACGCCACGGACGCGTTCCTGCTCCTGCATCCGGAGCGTGGCGCCACATGAGCTCTTCTATACTCTTTCAATAACGACGGCGGCAGCCGAGAAAGCAAGGGGGGCCACCCGGGTGAGCTGGTGGGCTTGGGTCATCGGCGGGGCGGTCCTTCTGGGAGCCGAGCTCGCTTTCGTCGATGCGCAGTTTTATCTTGTCTTTGTCGGCAGCGCGGCCATCCTTGTCGGCGTGATCGTCGCGGCAACGCCCTGGCTTGCCGCCTGGGCGCAGTGGGCCGTGTTCGCGGCCCTGGCGATCGTTTCGATGGTGACGTTCCGCAGCCGCGTCTACGAGCGTCTGCGCGGCCGCACCCCGCCGGTCCGCACCGGACCGGCCAACGAGGTCCTCACGCTGCCGGTTTCCCTCGCACCGGGCGAGACCTGCCAGGCGGAGCACGGCGGCACCTTCTGGACCGTGCGCAACGACAGCGATGCGACTATCCCGTCCGGCGGGCGCGCGCGGATCTCGCGCGTGCATGGACTGACCCTGCTGGTCCGACCGGATGCCTGATCAACCCACGATGGACTCACCATGGTCACCTCATACGCCTTCATCGGCTCGATCCGCATCTGGCTTCATACGGCATCACCAATTACAGCTTCGCGATCTCCCAGCTCGCGCAGACGACGCTGCGCAGCGAGATCGGAAAGATCGAGCTCGACCGCACCTTCGAGGCCCGCGGCGTGATCAACGCCAACGTGGTTGCCGAGCTCGACAAGGCATCGGTCGCCTGGGGCGTGAAGGTGATGCGCTACGAGATCAAGAACATCACGCCGCCGCAGGACGTGCTGTCCGCCATGGAGAAGCAGATGCGGGCCGAGCGCGAAAAGCGCGCCGTCGTGCTGACCTCGGAGGGCGAGCGCGACGCCAAGATCAACCAGGCCGAGGGCGACAAGCAGCGGGTCATCAAGGCTTCGGAGGCGAGCAAGCAGCAGCAGATCAACGAGGCCGAAGGCCAGGCGGCGGCGATTCTCGCGGTCGCGACCGCCACCGCCGAGGGTCTGCGCAAGGTCGGCGATTCGCTCGCGGGCCGCGGCGGCATCGAGGCAATGCAGCTGCGAATCGGCGAGGAATACCTGCGTCAGTTCGGCAAGATTGCAAAGGAGAGCACCACCCTGATCGTCCCGGGCCAGCTCAGCGACCTGGCCTCGGTCGTCGCGATGGCGACCAGCATCATTCGAAAGACACCATCGCCGCAGCCTTAGGAGGCGGTCTCGCCCGATCTGCGGAATTCAGAACGTTTAAGGCCTGCCCCCGCGACGGCGGGGCTGATGTCCCTAAGGCCCGGTCACCAGTGCCAGCGCGAAGCCGTCGTAGCCCTTGGCCCCGACCGTCTGGATGGTGGTCGCGCTCACGCGCGGCTCCGATGCCATCAACTCGTTCAGCCTGCGCACGCCTTGTACGCTGGCGTCGAGGCTGGCGGCCTCGATCACGGCGCCGTCGCGCACCACGTTGTCGACCACGATCAGGCTGCCAGGGCGCGAAAGCTGCAGCGCCCACTTGAAATACGCCGGGATGTTCGGCTTGTCGGCGTCGATGAAGCTCAGGTCGAACGGTCCCGCCCTTTCGGCGGCCAGTTGCGCCAGCGTGTCGAGGGCCGGTCCCAGCCTCAGCTGGACCCGCTGGGACAGCCCCGCGTGCGCAATGTTGGCGCGCGCCACTTCGGCGTGCGTCGCGTCGATCTCCAGCGTCACCAGCCGACCGTCGGCGGGTAACGCGCGCGCCAGCCAAATCCATACAAAAAGGGCCGCGCTCGCCGCGGCCCTCGTTCTGTTGTCTGCGTATCGGTCACGTCAGCGCGCTGACGATCTTCCTCATTTCATCGAGGGAAAAGCTGCGCAGTGTTTCGGACCGCACATTGCCTTGGGAGCCGAGCTTCAACAGCGCGGCGGTGACGGCTTCGTCGGTGCCCTCGCAGACGATTGCCATGTCATAGCGCCCCACCGTGTAATAGATGCCCTTGACGCTGACGCCCGCCTTTTCGGCCGTCGCCTTGAAGGCCGCATAGCGGTCGGGCGATTCCTTGATACCGCGGATTCCCTGTTCGGTGAAATTCACCAGGCTGATGAATGTCGCCATCGCTTACCTCCATCATTGAACGATTTCGCCTCGGCGGTCTACACGCCGACAGGCCAGAGCGGAGAAAGACCGCCGCTTCTCCGTGGCCAGGCGCTCCCGGGAAAAAGGGAGTGCTGTCGGCAAGGCTACGCGCTTGGAATTCCTCTAACCATGACCCGGTTTACACGAATACCGCACACGGGCGTCACTGCAATCAGGTTTTCAGGCGATAGCCGGTCCTGAAGATCCAGACAACGACCGCCAGGCCCGCGAGGAAGAATCCCAGCGTCGCGGCCAGGCTGGTTGCGACACTGACGTCCGAGTTGCTGTAAAAGCTCCAACGAAAGCCGCTGATCAGGTACACGACCGGATTGAACAGCGTCACGGTTCGCCATGCGGGCGGCAGCATGTCGATCGAATAAAAGGCGCCGCCCAGGAACGTGAGCGGCGTCATCACCAGCATCGGAATGAACTGCAGCTGCTCGAAGCTGTTGGCCCAGATGCCGATGATGAAGCCGAACAGGCTGAACGTCGCGGCCGTCAGCACCAGGAAGCCGACCATCCAGATCGGGTGCTGGATCTGGATCGGAATGTAGAAGGCGGCGGTGATCAGGATGATCAGCCCGAGCGCTATGGATTTGGTCGTCGCCGCGCCGACGTAGGCCAGCACGATTTCCAGCGACGACACCGGGGCCGACAGGATCTCGTAGATCGTGCTGGTGAATTTTGGAAAGTAGATGCCGAACGAGGCGTTGGAAAGACTCTCGGTGAAGAGCGTCAGCATGATCAGCCCTGGTACGATGAAGGCGCCATACGGCACACCGTGCACTTCGCTCATCCGGCTGCCGATGGCGGCGCCAAAGACGACGAAGTACAGCGACGTCGTGATCACCGGCGTCAGAAGGCTTTGCATCAGCGTTCGCGTGGCCCGGCCCATTTCCAGCTTGTAAATGGCCCATACCCCGTGCCGGTTGAATGCCTGCACGTTCATGTGCGCGCCCCCACCCGTTCGCTCACCAGGCTGACGAAGATCTCCTCCAGCGAGCTTTGTCGCGTGTTCAGATCATGAACCGCGATGCCGAGCTCGCTCATCCGTTTCAGCAGGGCCGGAACCCCGGTGTCCTGCTCGACCGAATCGAAGCGGTACTCGATTTCGCGCCCGCCATCCTTCAAGGCCAGCGACCAATCGCCCAGCGCCGCCGGGATCACCGCCATCGGCTGCTGCAGATGCAGCGTCAGTTGCTTCTTGCCGAGCTTCTTCATCAGCTCGGTCTTGTTCTCGACCAGGATCAGCTCGCCTTTGTTGATCACTCCGATCCGGTCGGCCATCTCCTCGGCCTCGTTGATGTAGTGCGTCGTCAGGATGATCGTGACCCCCGCCTGGCGCAGGCCGCGCACCAGCGCCCACATGTCGCGCCGCAGCTCCACGTCCACGCCGGCGGTCGGTTCGTCCAGGAACAGGATCTGCGGCTCGTGCGACAGCGCCTTGGCGATCATCACGCGGCGCTTCATGCCGCCCGACAGCGTCATGATCCGGTCCTTGCGCTTGTCCCACAGCGACAGGTCGCGCAGCAGCTTCTCGACAAACGCGGGATTGGGCGCACGCCCGAACAGCCCGCGCGAAAAGTTCACGTTCGACCAGACCGATTCGAACGCGTAGATGCTCAGCTCCTGCGGCACCAGCCCGATCGTCGAGCGCGCGGCGCGGTAGTTGCGCACGATGTCCTGGCCGTCGACCAGCACCGTGCCCTCGGTCGGCGTGACGATGCCGCACACGATGCTGATCAGCGTCGTCTTGCCGGCTCCGTTCGGCCCGAGCAGGGCGAAGATTTCGCCCTTGCGGATTTGAAGATCGATGCGCCTCAGCGCCTGCAGGCCGGACGCATAGGTCTTGGTCAGGTTCGAGACGGAGATGATCGGCCGCATCGTTCGGATTATCGCAGGCCGCGCTCCGGTCACATTTGGCGCCGGCTCACCGAGCCGCTGCCGATGGCGCACGGCGATGACGACGTGGTGTCGGAATCCACGCACGCCCCTGCTTCCCCCGTGCCGAAAGCGCCGCAAAGCCACACCCCATTCAGGGAAAGGAAACAATCGGTCTGCACCAAATTCAGGTAAATCGTTCATTTACAGGGCGCGGCTTTTGGTGTGCAGTCCCATGTCCCGGACTGCAGGACCGTGATCGATGACACCCAGCCGCAAACCGACCAACGCTAGCCGGCCTCCCAGTCGGGCGAGCGACGGCGGACTAATCCGGGAGCTGGTCGCGCACCTGCGGCGCGAACGCGCGGCACTGCGCAAGGAATGGGCCCGGCGTATTGGCGAGGCGAAGCTGCTGACCGCAATGAGCGAAGAGGAGATCTTCAACGAAGCGACCGCGGTGTACGACAAGTACGTCGCGGTGCTCGAGACCGGCAGCGTCAGCGATCTGCAAGCGTACGCGCGGGATCTGTCCAGGCGCATCATCCAGCGCGGGGTCGAAACGCACGACGTCGTCGGGATCGTTCTGCTGTTGCGCGACGTGCTGGCCCGCTCGCTGTTCAATAAATATCGAAGCGATTTCGAACTGCTGAACCGCGTCTTCGATGCCTACGAGCCCGCCGCCAATCGCATCGCCAACACGGTCGCCGTCAGTTTCGTCGAACAGCGCGAGCGCGTGATCCGCCGGCAGCAGAAGGCCATCCAGATCCTGCATGTCCAGGAGGAGGAGCGCAAGCGCATCAGTCGCGAGCTCCACGATGAGGTCGGGCAGGCTGTGGTCGCCATCAACACCTACCTGGCCGTCTCCCAGCGCGATTCCCCCGCGCAGCAGAACTCGCTGCTGAGAACCAAGATCGCCGACATAGAAAGACTGCTGCTTGTCGCGATGAACCGGGTGCACAGCTTCGCCCGGGAACTGCGACCGCCCGTGCTGGACGACCTGGGTCTGGTGCCCGCGCTGCGCTCCTATCTGAAGGACTACGCCGAACGCACCGGGCTGCTGGTGCATTTCGAGCGAAGCGCACTGGACGCGCCGTTGAGCCCCGAACAAAAGACGGTGCTGTTCCGCGTCGCTCAGGAGAGTCTCAACAACGTGGCCAGACACGCGCAGGCCACCGAGGTGGAAATATCCCTCAGACGTGTGAAGAACGACCTCCAGCTGCGCGTAAAGGACAACGGAAAGGGATTCGCAGCGGAGCAGCAGCGCTCCGGAACGGAGACGAAGCGGCTCGGCTTGTTGGGAATGCAGGAGCGGGTGCGTTTGATGAACGGGCGCTTTCTGGTGCGATCCGCGCGGGGCGCCGGAACCACCGTGGTCGCGGAGATCCCCTTGCACAGCGCCAGGAAGCCGGAGACGCTCGACACGATTCCGACTGCGTAGGCTCGCGAGCCGGATTCCAATGTGTTCGAGTTTTCGAGCGAGGTGCCGATGCACAGGGTCAGGGTATTGATCGCTGACGATCACACGCTGGTGCGCCAGGGACTGCGCTCGCTGTTGCAGGCGGAAAGCGATATCGAGATCGTCGGGGAAGCCGAGACCGGCCGCCAGGCCGTGCAACTCGCTGCAAGCCTCAGGCCGGATGTCGTACTGATGGATATCGCAATGCCGCTGCTCAGCGGTCTGGAGGCAACGCGGCAGATCGTAAAACGGGTTCCGTCTTCGCGCGTGTTGATCCTGTCCTCCTACAGCGACGATGAGTACGTGCACCAGCTGGCCGAGGCGGGAGGCGCGGGCTACCTGTTGAAGCAATCCACGTACACCGATGTGGTCCGCGCGATCCGCGAGGCCACCAAGGGCAACGCATTCTTCAGCCCTGCCATTTCCAAGCGGCTGAGCAACCATTACCGGGAAACCATCGCTCGCGGCACCCCGGTCAGGAAGAGCACGGACCTGCTGACGTCGCGCGAAACGGAGGTCCTTCAATTGATCGCGGAAGGCGCCGGCAACAAGCAGATTGCGGCGGAACTGGGCATCAGCATCAAGACCGTGGAAAGACACCGGCAACGCTTGATGCACAAGCTCGACATTCACGACGTGGCGGGCCTGACCCGCTACGCGATTTCCAAGGGGCTGGTTGAAACGAGCGCCGCCGCACCCAAGACCGTGCTGCAGTCGTCCTGAGACGGCGTCAGCAGGTCGTTGAAAACCAACCGGTGGGCGTTTCGAGCGGTGGCTTTCGAACCGCCCGCTCAGATCAAAGCCGGCGAGATATACGTGGCCGATCTGAAGCAGACCGTGCTGGATTGGAAGCCGTTCCTGACGCTGAAGGGGTTCGACTTTGATGGCT
>VBCK01000182.1 GCA_005882215.1 Betaproteobacteria bacterium
AACTGCCGACCGCAATCGCGCTTCCCCTCGCGAGGGTCGACCTCGTCGCGATCCTCAGGGCGCTCTCGAGCCTGCGCGCCGCCTCGAACCTTTCGCCGTTGACCACGCTGCCCTCGGCGATCACTGTGCCGACCTGCAGCACGGTGCGGGCCTCGAACACGCTTTTGGCGCCGAGGCCCGTTCCCGCTGCCAGGATCGTGCCCGCCGCTAGAGTAGAGTGCGGCGCGATCTTGCTCCCCACCGCAAGCACCGCGGCGTGCTCGAGGGGCGTATCGTCCGTGAGGACGAGCAGGTGGTCGATAGCCCCGTTCAGCGTGCTTCCTGCGGTCAGCACGGTTCCGGCATGCAGAACGCTGCCTGGCGCCACGACGATCGCTCTGCCGACGTTCGCGTCGCCCGCGATAATGAGTCGGCCGACCGCTCTGACGCCCCCCGTGATTTCAACGACGTTGTGGGGGCCGTCGCCGGGTTCTGCCTGCACCGGAACGGGGAATGATGAGACGCTTAGCAATACCCCAAGCAGGCCTGTGCCCGCTGACTTGCCTAACAAGCTGCTGATACCGTTCATCGTGATTCTCCTTCGATCAGTTTGGGATCGTCCGTTCGTTCCGGAACCGAACAGGACGGGGCGCAGTGTAGGAACGCACCGCACCGCACAACAGGCGGGTAGGACCCGCCCATCGGTGAGTGCGCGGCCTCAACGAGGGCGACAGGGTCGGCTTAATCGTGATGCCACAGCGGAAATCGGGTCAATGCGCAGAGCACGCAGCGGGCTTCGCTCACTGTGCTTGCAAGGCGGCGGTCAGTCGTTTGCTTGATACTTTATAGAGGCCGTGGAAGGGCGTCAGCAGCTCCAATGAGCGGTGTGTGTTGGATGCTTTCGTTACGCCAGTCCCCCAAGTTCCCCGGATGCAGCTGCTTGGATTGTTCGAGGGCTTGGTCCGCTCGCAGATCGGGAGGACTCAAGGCGGCGGTCGCGCGGCAAAGGCCGACAGAAAAGTCGCGAAGATCGTCCGGTAGTCGGCCTCGGTATAGGTGGCCGGAAACCGCGACGTGCGCGCCAGCATCTGGTCGCGCAGCAAACCTTCCAACGCGCCCATCAGCGCCGAGCGCATCGCTTCGGGGTGAACGCCCGCGGCGAGTTCACCGCGATCGCTCATCTGGCCGATGATTCGATCGACGATTCGAACGAAGTCCAGAAACGCGGGCACCAGAACGACCAGGTGTCCGTCGCCGCGTTTGCGGCGTCCCTCGAGCAGGAACACCGTGCGCTGGTCCGGATCCTTCTGAAGGAACGTGACCAGGATGTCGACGATGATCCCGAGCTTGTCCGTTGGCGATGGCATCCGCTCAATCGCCAGCGTGACAGCGAGATTCAGCTGCTCCCAGCCGTCCTGGAAGATCGCCTCCAGGACGCCCTGCTTGTTCGTGAAGTGTTTGACGAGCTGCGACTCGCTGGTGCCGGCGCGGCGGCAGATCTCAGAGGTTGAGGAACCCTCGTAACCGCGCTCGGCGAACAGCGCCTTGGCGGCATCCCGGATCCGATCCCGACTCGACGCCGGGTTCGCAGACTGTTCACGTCGTATATCCGAGCTCGAGGGATCCGGATTAGGTAGGGCCATGAAGTTAAATAGAAATCAAGCTGCACCCCGAGTTAAGGATCGAAAGCCCCTTTCGGCGAGTAGCAGTAATACACCTACGATTAGTATCACTACTATCAGATCTGATCGTTATAGTACTACGATTCGCTTACCAGCGGAGCATTTCCAGAGGGAAACGGGGGCCCGAGTTGACCACGAGGGCGTCCCCAAGGGCTCAACCGCATTTTTTACAGAGAATGGGGTGATTCCATGGAACGTCACTTCCCGCGCCAATTCGTGCCCGTCGTCGGCGCTTTGTTGTCCCTTCTTCTCACACCGGTCGGTCGGGCACAGGATGCTTCGGCGCCGGCAACGTTCAGCAATTACGAGTTGGCCGGCAATCCGTTCGTCAATCAGTTCAGCGTCGGAACCACGTGTCCGAATTCGAGCGGAACGTGCGTCAATACCCAGGGCGAGCCGGCGATTCGCGCCGACCCGGCCGGCAATTTCTACGGGTCCTCGGAGAACGTGTTCTGCGTGATCGGCGGGCTGTGCGGCGGCACCTTCGCGTGGAAGTCGACCGACGCGGGAGCTCATTTCACGAGCCTTCCCTTGCCCAACAGCGTTTCAGCCGGTCAAGCCGGAATTTCGCCGGCAGGCGGCGATACCGACATCGCCGTCGCGCCTCGGAAGAACGCGAACGGCTTCTACAACATTTATGTCGCCAGTTTGCAGAGCAAGCCTCCGCTGGCCGAGATCTACGTCAGCACCAGCAGGGACGGCGGAGCGACCTGGTCGATCAATCCGATCGGCGCCAGCATTCCGGTCGATGACAGGGAATGGATCGTCGCCGACGGCGCCAGCAAGGTCTGCATCTCGTATCACGCGCAGCCGGCGACTGACGATATCGTGGTCGACTGCAGCTACGACGCGGGCCTGACCTTCACCCAGCACGCCAGCGCGTTCGACGCCGCGGACCTGTTCAACGCCGCGCTGCAAAACCAGATTGGAAACCTCGCGATCGATCCCGGGAATCACGTCATCTACCAGGTCTGGAGCTCGATCGCAAACGCCGCCGAATTGGCGTGCACGAACTGCAGTCAGCACACGGTCTGGATCGGCGTCTCGATCGACGGCGGCAAGACGTTCACCGATCACATCGTCTACAACAATCCCGACCCGACGGTCGCCTACGGGCACCAGTTCGTCAACGTGGCAGTGGACCGCGGAGGAAACGTCTACACCGTGTTCAACGACAATCACAACCTCTTCTACAGCTTCTCGACCAACTTCGGCCAGACGTGGTCGGCTCCGATCCAGATCAACAAGCCCCCCTCGAATACGGCGATCTTCCCCTGGGCCTCTGCCGGAAGGGCGGGCGCGCTGGACGTCGTCTGGTACGGCACCTCGTTCTACGACGGCACGACGATTCCCGACAACTATCCGATGACAGCGGCGTGGAACGTCTACTTCGCGCAGAATCTTCAGGCGACCACTCCGGGCAGCAGCTTCACGACCGTCCAGGCTTCGGGAGTCATTCACTACGGCGGTGTGTGCGAGTCAGGCGTGACCTGTACCGGCAATCGAGACCTACTGGACGATTTCGGCGTCGCGGCAAGCCCCACCACCGGATTGGCCGCGATCATCTACACCTCCGATCAATACCTGGGCACCGCGGCCGAGCCGGCCAGGACCCAGGGATCGACCACCTGTATGCCGACTAACAGCAACACCTCCGAATGCTCGCACACCGATATCGCGGTCCAGACCGGAGGCACGGGCGTCGGGCCGCAGCATGACCACCACTTCGTAGTCAATCAAGGGGACTTCGAGCAGACCAACGTCGGTAATTCAGGCAATCCTTCGCCGCAGTTCAAGATGCAGATCGCGAACACCGCGGACGTCGCGATCTCCTCGCTCGCAATTCAAGTCGCGGGGATGCCCGTCGCCCTCACCTGGAGCTCGGGACTGCCGTTGCTTCCCGGCGAGACGGTGTCCGGGACAGCGGGCAGTTTGCCGTCGGGACTGGCGCTGGCGGTGGGCAACGTCTATCCGGTCTCAATCACCGCAACGCTGCCCGACGGGACGACCGAAACCCAGACGACCTCTGTGATCTACACGCTGGGCGCAGGGCTCGGACTCTGACACGGGAGGAAAACATCATGGGCCATTCTCTTTGCAGACGCGGACAAACCGGGTTGCCCCTTGTTGCGCTGCTGACGTCGTGCGCGTTGGCTCCGGCTGCGTACGGCGCGGGACCCGCGCCGATCACGTTCGGCACACCGGTGCGACTGCCGACTTTCCAGTCGTGCGGCGGCTACGAGCCAGGTATCGCGATCGACGGCTTTGGCAACATCTTCGTCACCGCGCACAAGCAGAATCATTGCGACGCAGTGGCGCTGGATCCCAGCGCCCCGGCCGGCGTACGAGCGGCGTCCTGGCTGTGGATTTCCTCGGACGGCGTGAACTTCTCCGACCTGCCGGGCCTGACGCCGGTCGCGCTCGACCAGCTCGACATCGGCGACGAGGGCGACATTGCGCTCGATGATGCATTGCATGTCTACTTCGTCGACACCAAAGTCAAGGAGGACTCGGTGACGCGGTGGACCGCGGCCGGTCCGGGAAAGGCCAACGTCCAGTTCGAGCACACGCTGCCGATCCTGCCGAGCTTCCAAGCGGTCGATGACCGCCCGTGGGTCACCGCCCACGGAGACAACATCGTGATGTTCGCAGACAACGAGGGGGACAAGGTGACCTACCCGCTCGGCACCGCCGGACAGGGATGCGGGCCGGGCCGCTACACGATCTACATGTCGACCGATGCGGGGACGACGTTCAACCCCCAAGGCTGCACGCTGCCCGACAGCGGCTGGTGCCGGCCGGCGGCCGACCACACGGCGGGTTCGCAGCACCTGTATATGTTCTGCGACAACGACGCGGGAACGAACGGGGTGACGGGCGCGAATCCGGGCGACCCCGGCTTCACGGTCGGAACGCTCTGGTCGTACGTCTCCGCGGATAACGGCTACACGTGGAAGCGTTACGAGGTGGACCGGTACAACAGCGACCTGCCGTCAGGTTCGAACACGAACGGCGACATCACGTGGCCGTCTCTTACTGTCGCCGCCGGCGGCGACCTGTACGCACTGTGGGCCGATCCGGTCACCGGGCACAACCCCAGCCTCGTGACGCCGACCAATTCGGACGACCGATACAAGCAGGCCACTCGTCTGAAGCTCTATCACTCGATCGACCATGGCCAGACCTGGACGATGCAGGACGTGACCCCACCGAACTCCGGAATCATCCGATACAGTTGGATGGGCATCGCCGACGACGGGAAGACGATCGGCGTCGGCTATTTCACGCATCCGACCACCACCGGCACTTGGCACGTCTTCGCGGGCGCTTCGCCGCGATTCGGCTACCCGGTCACTTACGCGCTGGTGGATCCCGTCGAGGTCGCGCCCGCGGGCGACTTCGCGTTCGGGGACTTCTTCGAGGTGGCGTTCGACCGGGCCGGCCGGCTGAATGTCGTCTACACGCGGTGCGTGGACCTCGTCGCCGGCGACAGCACAACGGACTGCCTGAACTCTGAAGTCTATTTCGCGCGCACCACAGCGTCGCTGGTCGGGCACGGTGATTGATCTGGTCGGCCCGCGAGAATACTGATCCTGCACGAAGTCCTCGATTGCCGTGGACCAACGCTGATCGCCGCGTGGTTGTCCCGAGACCGGCTTGGGCATGTACTTGCGAACGGTGCGGGGCGAAATACGAATTCCGAGCTTCAGCAAGAGCTCGTTGGCGATCCGTTCTTGGCCCCAGGTCGGATTCTCCGAAGCCGTGCGCCGAATCAAACCTCGAAGGGCGGCCGGAATCA
This sequence comes from Betaproteobacteria bacterium, assembly GCA_005882215.1. GTDB lineage: Bacteria > Pseudomonadota > Gammaproteobacteria > Burkholderiales > Burkholderiaceae_F > VBCK01. The sequence continues at coordinate 5,461 of VBCK01000182.1, forward strand.
TCGGGCGTCCTGGTCTGGACTTGAGCCGCCAGAACAGCCGCCAACCAGCCCGATGCCAGCGAATCACGGTTTGCGGGCGCACGACGGTCAGGCAGGATCTCCAGTCGCACAGCCTGGGCCACAAGCTGTAACGCGATGGCGAGACGCTCTATTATTGAAGGCGGACATCGACATCTCAGACTGTCGGAACAGTGCCTCCATCGATCACGTACTCAGTGCCCGTAATTGAAGCTGCACGCGGCGAAACCAAAAAGGCGATGAGGTCCGCCACTTCCTTCGGCTTGGCAGGGCGGCCCAGCGGAATACCGCCAAGTGCGTTCATGATGATCTTCTTGCCTCCCTCGTAGTCGGTACCGGCCTGGGCGGCGAGGCGCTGCGCCAGCCCAACCGCCGCCTCGGTTTCAACCCAACCGGGTGAAACTCGGATGACGCGAACTCCCTTGGGCGTCACTTCCTTCGAGAGGGCCTTGCTGTAGGTCGACAGTGCCGCCTTGGCGGCGGCGTAAGCGATCGTCGACTCGGGCAATGGCAGAACGCGCTGAATCGACGTCACATGGATGATGACGCCGCAGTTCTGCTCAATCATCGATGGGAGCAGGGCGCGATCGAGACGGACGGACGACATCAGGTTCTGGTTCAGCTCCTTCGACCACTCCGTGTCGTCGAGCGCTGCGAATCCGCCGCCCGGTGCGCTGGAGCCACCAAACACGTTGACGAGGATGTCAACGCCACCGAGCTGCTTCAGCACCGAGTGGGCGACCGCGCTGGCGCCTTCGGCAGTCGAAAGATCTGCGGCGAGATAGCGTACGCCTTGAGCTGGCCGGTCGGGCACGGAGCGCGAGGTGGCCACGACCTGTGCTCCGGCGCCGCAGAGAGTCTCAACGACGGCGGCTCCGATTCCCTTCGTTCCACCCGTGACCAGAGCGCGGCGGTTGGCGAGATCGAGATCGAAGCTCATGGTGTGATCTCCAGCGACGCGATCTTCCCCCGCTCGAGGTTGAAGACGAACCGGAAGTCGACCGGGCTTCCAGGGAAATTGCCGGTCAGCCGGCTCCTGACGATGTACCGGCCGTCCCTCTGCTCCACTGCGAATGGCTCGCTGGTGTACGAGTATTTGGCGGACGCCGCAGTTTTCCATGCCTTGATGGCTGTGTGACCGGAGTGAGTTTGTCCCTCGTCCTTGACGACGGCCCGGTTTGTGAAGCAGCGCGCCACGACATCGCCGTCGCGCTTGTCGGCGTCGAAATAGGCGGCGATCGGTTCGGGAAGATCCAAGTTGGTCATCGCAGTCTCCGTGGTTCTTGCGGCGACGGCACAATGACGCTTCCCGACAAATTAGAGAATCACTTATAATCTTTCTAGGCTATTTGGAAATCAATGCATAATGCGCGGGGCGGAGTTTGCCGAGTTGAAGGCCTTTGCGGCCGTACTTGAGAGGGCAAGTTTCGCGCGCGCCGCCGATCACCTCGGGCTATCCCCATCGGCCCTTAGTCAGACCATCCGCCAGCTCGAAGCCCGGCTCGGCGTGCGGCTGCTCAATCGAACAACACGCAGCGTGGCACCGACGGCAGCGGGATCCCGCCTCCACGAGCGCATCGCGCCAATGATTCTGGAGATGGATGCTGCGGTCGCCGAGGCGGTCGCTGCTACGGGCCGGACGGCGGGAACGCTGCGCATCAATACGCTGAGCATGGCGGCGAAGAAGATCATTTCGCCTCGGCTCGGCCGGTTTCACCGGGCGCACCCGGACGTGGTGCTCGACATCGTGATCGACGATGGCCTGAGCGACATCGTTGCAGGACGGTTCGACGCCGGCATTCGCGTTGGCGAGCGACTCGAGAAGGACATGATTGCCGTCCGCCTCACCTCGGACGTGAAGATGCTCGCCGTCGCATCGCCTGACTATCTTGAACGGCGCGGCGTGCCGAGCACGCCTGCGGATCTGCGCCGCCATGCCTGCATTAACTGGCGATTCCCCGGAAGTGGCCGGATCTATCGCTGGGAGTTCCAGAAGAAGGGCAAGAAGCTGGAGATGGCTGTGGAAGGGCCGTTGATCTCGAATCACCAAGATGTCGTCGTCGACGCAGCCTTGCAGGGGCTTGGCATTCTCTACGCCTACGACGACGATCGCGTGAACGGGGCGATCGAGCGCGGCCAGCTGAAGTGCGTTCTAGATGACTGGTCACTGACGAGTCCCGGCCTCTATCTCTACTATTCGAATCGGCACCATCCTCAACCTGCGCTCCGCGCCTTCATTGATTGCCTGCTGGACCGAGACGAGATCGGGTCCAAGCGACGGAGCAGAAAGATAGGTGCGTGAGCTGCGGCCGTCGCCGTGAGCAGCCCAACGCCCGGGATCGCTGCGATTCGTTCGCATTCCTCCTGCCCGCGCTTCCACGAGGCAATCTGGCGCTCGACCTCGGCCATCTGCTCGGTCAGGCTGCGCGATAGATCTCATGCGTGCCCACGGCCCAGAACGAGGCGACCGTCAAAGCGACCGCGAGTGCGAGGCCGAGAAGATACCCGCGCACTTCGAGCCGAAGAGTTCGTTCCTCTCGAATGGGCTCACCCGGCAGGCGGTCGACGCCGACGTACGAGCCCGCGTCGTGTTCAAACTGTTCACTCATGGCAACAGCTCCGGTGGAAGAGTGCCGACCAGGTAGACCAGACTGAAGATAGCGACCCAGATGATGTCCAAGGCATGCCAGAAGAGGCTGAAGCAGAGAAAGCGGTGGCGGATATCCTGGCGGAATCCCTTGGCAGAGAACTGCGCCATCATCGTGCCGAGCCAGAGAAGTCCGGCGCTCACGTGCACACCGTGGCATCCCACGAGGGTAAAGAAGGACGAGAGGAACGCGCTGCGGCCTGGTCCGGCGCCCTGGCCGATGAAGCCGGCGAATTCGCGCACCTCCAGGACGATGAAAGCGAGGCCGAGGAGGCCGGTGGCCAGAAGGGCGAGCTGCGTCCATTTCTGGCTGCGCTGTCCCACCGCAAGGCTCGCCATGCCGCACGTGAAGCTCGAGGCGAGCAGGCAGCCGGTCTCCGCGGCGGTGTTGCGCAGGTCAAACAGCTCGTGCGCGGATGGGCCACCCGCGGTGTTCTTGAACAGCACCGCGTAGGCGGCGAAGAACCCAGAGAACATGATCACGTCCGAGAGCAGGAAGATCCAGAAGCCATAGCCGACGACGATGCGTTTGGGCGCCGGCCCGCCGATGCCGTGACCGCTCGCCTCCCGATGAAAGATCTCCGGTCGACCGAATGAGGGATCGTCTGCGAGGCGCAGCACCGGCGCGCTCATCGGGCCGGCTGCCCGTGCAGCGCCGCGGCGCGCGCAGCGCGGTTGGCGCGATCGATTCGGGCCACCTCCTCGGCAGGGATTTCGATCTCGTGGATATCACGCCAGGCGAAGACCACGAACGTCACGTAGGCGCCAATGAGTCCGAGTATCACCAGCCACCAGATCTGCCAGATCAGGGAGAACCCGGTCGCGACGGCGAAGAACGCCGTGACGAATCCGGTCGCACTGTTGCGCGGCATCTCGATGGCCGAGTACTCCGGCTCGGCGGTCACCGGATGCCCGATTGCACGAGCCCGCTGCTTGATTGCCCAGTACGGGTCGTCATTGGTGACCTGGGGCAAGACAGCGAAATTGAAGGCGGGCGGGGGTGAGGAGGTCGACCATTCGAGCGAGCGACCGTCCCAGGGATCGCCGGTCGGTTCGCGCCGGCGCTCTCGGCCGCGAATGGAGACCCAGAGCTGAGCGATCTGCAGGGCGATACCGCACAGGATGATGAGCGCGCCGACTCCGGCGAGCAGGAGCCAGGGGTACCAGTCGGGCCGATCGTAGTGCTGCATACGCCGCGTCATGCCCTCGAGACCGACGACGTAGAGCGGCACGAAAGCGACGTAGAAACCGACCAGCCAGCACCAGAACGCGGCTTTCCCGAGCCGCTCATCGAGGCTGAAGCCGAAGGCCTTCGGAAACCAGTAGGTATAGCCCGCGAAGGCGCCGAACAGCACAGCGCCGATGATCACGTTGTGAAAGTGCGCCACCAGGAACAAGCTGTTGTGCAGCACGAAGTCCGCCGCGGGAGACGCCAGCAGCACCCCGGTCATGCCGCCGATGACGAAGGTCACCATGAAGCCGACCGCCCAGAGCATGGCGGAGTTGAAGCGGATGCGGCCGCCATACATGGTGAAGAGCCAGTTGAAAATTTTCACGCCCGTGGGCACGGCGATGATCATGCTGGCGATGCCGAAGACGCCGTTGACATCGCCGCCTGCCCCCATCGTGAAGAAGTGATGCAGCCAGACGCTGTACGACAATATGCAGATCGCCATGGTGGCGACAATCATCGAGCGACGGCCGAAGAGCGGCTTCCCGGAGAAAGTCGAGACCACCTCGGAGAAAACCCCGAACGCAGGCAGGACGAGAATGTAGACCTCCGGGTGTCCCCACGCCCAGATCAGGTTCATGAACATCATCGCGTTGCCACCCGCCTCGTTGGTGAAGAAGTGAAACCCGGCGTAACGATCGAGCAGCAGCATGCCGAGCGTTGCCGTGAGGATCGGGAAGGCGGCTACGATCAGGAGGTTCGATGCGAGCGCGGTCCAGCAGAAGATCGGCATGCGCATGTAGCTCATACCGGGCGCACGTATCTTGAGGATGGTTGTCACGAAGTTGATGCCCGTCATCAGCGTGCCGATGCCGGATATCTGGATCGCCCAGAGGTAATAGTCGACGCCGACTCCGGGGGAATAGGTGAGCTCAGATAGCGGCGGGAACGGCAGCCACCCGGTGCGGGCAAACTCCCCCACCACGAGGGAGACGTTGACCAGGAGTGCCCCCGCCGCGGTGAGCCAGAAACCGACCGAGTTCAGCGTCGGGAACGCCACGTCGCGCACCCCGAGCTGCAGAGGTACGGCGAAGTTCATGAGCCCGATGACGAACGGCATCGCGACGAAGAAGATCATGATCGTGCCGTGCGCGGAGAAGATCTGATCGTAGTGCTCGGGTGGCAGATATCCCGGAGCGCGAAACGCCATGGCCTGCTGCGAGCGCATCATCAGCGCGTCGCTGAAGCCGCGCAGCAGCATGACGGCCGCCAGCAGGCAGTACATGATGCCGATGCGCTTGTGGTCGACACTGGTGATCCATTCGCGCCACAGGTACGGGATATAGCCCTTCGCCGCTACCCAGATCAGTACGGCAGCGATGCCGAGCACCACGAACGCCCCGGCCGCCAGCGGAATTGGCTGATCGAAGGGGATGGCCTGCCAGGTTAGTTTTCCCAACATGTCAGCGCTGCCTCTGCGCCATCACCGCGGAAGCGGCTGCGGCGGTCTGTGTCGTTTGCGGCCCCTCACCGGGGGGCAACTTCTGCCCGACGATCTCCTCGAACAGTCCGGCCTGCACCGCCCGATAGGTATAAGGGCTCACGTCCTGGCTCTGCTTGAGGAGGCTGCGGTAGGCGGCATCATCGAGTACCGGACCCTGACTGCGCGTGGTCGCCGCCCAGCCAGCGAATTGCTCCGGCGACACGGCCTGCACGTCGAACGCCATGCCAGGGAAGCCGTCGCCGCTGAAGTGCGCCGAGAGACCGAAGTAAACCCCGGGGCGGTCGGCCTGCAGGTTGAGGCGAGTCGTCATGCCGTACATGGCGTAGATCTCGCTTCCCAGCTGCGGCACGAAAAACACGTTGAACACGCTCGCTGACGTAATCTTCAAATCGAGCGGTACGCCTGTCGGAACGACCATCCGGTTGACGCTAGCAAGATTCTGCTGCGGATAAATGAACAGCCACTTCCAGTCGAGCGACACCACCTCGACCTCCAGAGGCTCGGCCTTGGACTTCAACGGCTCGGCCGGGTCAAGCAGATGGGCGCTGATCCAGGCGATGCCACCCAGGAAGAAGACGACGAGCGCGGGAATCGACCAGACGATGAGCTCGAGCCGCCCGGAGTAGGCCCAATTCGGCAGGTACTGCGCACGGGTGTTGGAAGCACGAAACCAATACGCGAAGGCGAGTATCGAGACGATGGTCGGAATGACGATGGCGAGCATGATGGCGAGCGAATCGAGCAGAATGATGCGGTCTCCCTCGCCGACCGGACCCGCCGGATCGAGCACGCTGCGCTCGCAGCCCGACAAGGCACCAATCACGAGGAGCAGCGCGCTCAAGAGGCGAGCGCGTTTTGCGAACCCAATCATGATTTGCCGTGATCCTTGCTCGCTCATACGCGAGCAGCGCGTCAGCGACTCGAAGGGATCCTTGACATGATAAGGATCCGGCGGAGACGGACTCCTGTCAAGCCCGCGCCAGTACTCGTTCTCCAAGGCGCTCGATACTTGCTCCGCCAATTCGTCGTCCTGTCCACAGGTTTTCCACACGGAGACGGACTCCTCGCGCCACGAGGTAACCGGCCGTGCAGGTGGCATGTGGTGCACGTCACTGCAGGTAGCCGGCAAAGCGCACAAGTTACTGGCGGCATCCCGGAGGTCCCGGTCCGCAGCAAGTCATCGCCGGACGCGAGTCGTTGGGAGCCGCTCTTCAGCGCTCGAGCCGACTTGGTCTGGGTCAGATCCGGTTGCCCGACATCAGGCGCGCGCCGCAGTGGCTGGCTGACCTGTCGGCCTCGCCAAAAGACGCCCGCTATCGAGCGCGTCCGCTCAATGTCGGGTACGTGCTCCATAGCCGACTGAAATCCGCGGCCACGGCGTACGCTCGGGGCCAAATCAAATCCTCTGCCAAACCACGCTTGCTTCGAACTCGGGGGAAGCAGTACCTGCTTGCTCCAGCAGCGGTCCGTACTCTTCGGCGGAGTTGCCGCCGAACGTCTGTTCGGTGCCGGGCAGGTGAGTGCCCCCGAGCTGCCAGCGGCAGCCCAGCGCTGTTTGCCGCGTCGTGTAAATCGGGTAAAAGGCTGCGCCGACGGGCGGATTGACGCAGCCGGAGCCGGGACTGGGATCGCCCGGATTGGATATGAACCGCTGGCACGGCGGGACCGTGTTCGTTTCGATGCGCGGCAGATCCGCTTCGAACGCCACCCGATCGTAGTTTGACGCGTGGTCTTCGGAACCCAGAAACAGCGGGCTCGAAAACATCACCGGCTCCGCATGCAACTTCACCTCGAGTCGCTCATCTTCGAACGTGCCCGGCCAGGTCGCACGGCGATACGGCACGCCGTCGAACTCCGCATCGGCGTCGATGCACCCTCCGATCGGGACGAGCCCGAACGCCGCTGCGAAAGCCGCATCGAAGCAGAACGCATCGTCCAATCCAGGGGGGTCCTTCTTCGATGTCGTCAGGCAGTTGCCCCCCTCCGCGTCGACCGCGTCGCAGTATTCGAAGTGGCCGATCTCATCGGAAAACGCGATGTTGTAGGAGTGGGCGGCCCACGGAACCCGCGTGTGTTCGCTCGAGGTCGCATACATCGGATGAAAGTCATAGGGCAGGTTGTGGGTCGCCGGATCGCAATTGGTTCCGTTCGGATCGAACAGGATCTGTGCGAACCCGTTCGCAGCGCTCGCGACCATGAATCCCGACTGGCCGGTCGTCAGATCGCGTATCGTAATCCTGAGCCCTTCCTCCGTATCCCGCTCGATAACCAACAACTCGTCGCCGGGATTCATGAACAACGTGTTGTTGTTCACGGTGAACGTGTTGCCGTTGGCCAGCAGTGGGCTCGGCGCGCCGGTGGGTACGCCATCGGTCTGGATATACGCGAAGTTGCCGTATTCGATCGCGCCCCCGCACGCGCTGTTGTTCGGCTGCCCGATGTTAGACGGAGCAGCTTGCGAAAGGCTGAAAATGTTCAGAGCGGCCGTCCATTGCGTGGCGCTGTTGCCGAAGAGCCAGGCCGGCGGGTAAAACTGCAACTCTGTGAAAGCGGAGCCCGGATGCTTGGCAATGTAGCGCGGGCTGCTCGGATCGGCGCTGTCGAAGATGTTGTCGTCCGTGTCGGGCCGGCACACGTGGGTGTAGTTGGGGAAGGACTGCGAATCGCACATCGCCATGCCGAACCAGAAGGCAGGATGAAGCTGGAAGTTCCAGGTGCCGCCGTGCCCGTCCTGCCGAGGCAGCGTCGGCGGGTCCTTCGGCAGGTGCAAGCGCCAGATGTTCGTGCTGCCGGAGCCCGCCGTCTCCGAGTAGAAGAGCAGCGACGGCTCGTCGTGACCGACGTACTCGTAGCCCGGGATATCGGCCTGCTCCGCGCAGAGGATCCCTTGCCGCTCGCTGCACTTGAGGGCTTGCTGATGTATCGCCGACGCCGTTTGAGCAAAGGCTGCCGGTGCGAACGACAACAGCAGGCCTGCGCCCAGGAGCATGAACACCAAATACCGCCAGCACGTCCGCTCGCTCATTTGGTCCTCCCTGTTCTGAATTCCATTTTTCAATCGGGATCGAGTATCGGATCCCGATGAAACGCTACCCCTTCCGGCTTGACGGCATAAGTACGCTGCGCCTTCTTGTCGGCGTCTCCGAATGCAACAAATGCGGTAGCCGGCAAAGCGCACATCAGGCGCGCGCCGCAGTGGCTGGCTGACCAGGAAGCGAAGCGCTGAACCGGGAGGTGAGGGCCGAGGGGCCTTACGTTCAGCCGCGGGTCGCCAAGGTCGGCTATCGTTGGTCTCGAACGGCAGGTCCGCGACGGGCAGTCGGACCGGAACGGGTCGGCCTCGCCAAAAGACGCCCGCTATCGAGCGCGTCCGCTCAATGTCGGGTACGTGCTCCATAGCCGACTGAAATCCGCGGCCACGGCGTACGCTCGGGGCCAAATCAAATCCTCTGCCAAACCACGCTTGCTTCGAACTCGGGGGAAGCAGTACCTGCTTACTTGGAGAACCGCATGAATACTGGGGCGGTGGCGGAGACGGACTCCTGTCAAGCCCGCGCCGCTGCTCGCGCCGCCGCATGATGGCGAGGTCAGGCTCACTTGATCTGAGGCCAGTCGCGAACCATCCGCATCGGCCAATATTCACCGCGCTACCGCCGGCGGCCTCGACGCCCCTTGAAAAGCAGCATAGCCAGGGCGTCAAGATCCTCTTCGTCGAGGCCTTGGCTCCGATAGTCCCTCAAACTCGCCTTGAGCTGCCGGATGTCGCGGAAGCGCTCCAGGTCCGACTGCAGGTGTTGCAGGTCCAGTCGCATCGCTTGCAGATCCTCGTCGATGGCCCGCTGCACGACCTCGGGCGTCACCTTCCGCGGCGCCGCGTCGGCGAGCATCATCACGAACGGCATGGCCAATTCGGATACCTCCTGCTGCAGCCGCTTCAGTTGCTCTTCCAGGACCAGGTTGTAGTGCTGTAGCCGCTCCTCGGCCATGTTGGCAAGCGCCCAAGGATCGATCTGCTCGATGGCCAACTGCAATTCGAGCAGCGCGAGCAGATCCTTTCCTTCATATGCCTGATTGACCTTTTGGATCAGCTGCGTCTTGCGCGCGCGCTCCACCGGATCCATTTCCCGGTCGGGGTGCAGTTCGCTGACGAGCTTGCGGTAGATCTCCCGCACCGACCGGCTCGCATCCTGCTCGGCATGCTGCCGCAAGGCCTCGCGCGCCACGGCCTGAGCGCCTTTCTTGCGCCGCGCGCGTGGCGCAGGCTCCGCCTCGCCCGCAGGCGGACGCATCTTCTGTTCGATGGCCCGCGCCATCTCCTCGGGCGACGAGATCTCGTCGTCATCCACCTCGACCCCGAGGAAATCGCTGGCCAGCTCCCGCAGCATTTCCGCCTCCTGACGCTGCCCCTCCTCGTAGCGCACGTCGCAGTACTTGTCGTGCAGCCTCTCCAACGCCGGCTCGTGACCTTCCTCCAGCAGGCCCGACAGCATGCTCGAGAGAATGTCCCGCACCTTGGCACGCTGCGCCCTGGTCAGCCTGCCGCCTCGCATGGTCTGGTCCAGCAACTCCACCATGGCGATGCGCGCCTGACGCAGGCGGGCCTGCATCGGCTCGATCTCGGTGTGCACGCGCTGCCCGTAGGTCGGCAGGTAGCCGTTCCACCGCGCCAACTCCTGCCGGGCCGCTTCGAGGTCGGCGATCAGCCGGTTGAACTTCTTCTGAGCCCTGGACAGGCTCGCGGCGCGGCCAACTAGGCCCAGCGGTACGACGGCTCGGTCGACCCCGCGGCGATCGTCGCCGTCGAACAGGGATTGCTGCTTCATGCCTCGCTGCGTCCCTCCCTGTTGGCGCGCGCGGTGGCGCCTTGCGCCCCACCTGAAGTCTTCTCTGAGCAGCGCATTCGAGCGCCGCTCGAATTGTACCGATCGGTCGGAGCTACCCGCGGCGTGCCGCCATAACGTTCACGGCGCGCTTCGCCGCTCGGACTCGCGGCGGATCATTTCGGCCCATTCCGGAACCCGCGCGACGAGCGCATCGAGACGGCTCGGAAAGTTCTCGTCGACCTTGATCTTCACGCAACTGAAGGCGTAGCCGGGAGCGGAAGATCCTCTTCGGCCGAGACTGCAGCGAACGCGATGACCGCGCGCACGCCGCCTCATTCAGCGTCGGAAATTCAGCAACGATTTCCTCGACACTGAGACCCTCGGCGAGGCTTGCGAGCACGGTCCGGACCGTGACCCGAGTGCCACGGATGATCGGATTGCCGCCGCAGACCGCCGGATCTCGCACGATGAAGCGCTGATAGTTGATCGCCATCATTGCACCTCGCTCGATCGCATGGTCCAAAGGATACACGGCTACTCGCACTCCAGGAGGCGCCGTGGAATCACCCGCAAAGGCAGAGGCAGGCTCGCCGCGAGCGCCGGAAGCCCTGTGGTCCGCAAAATTGGATCAAACTTCCCCCCGAGTATCCAGGGTGGGTGCTGCCGCTCCAGGGAGCCGACCGTCTGGAGCTACTATAGTTGACCGCGGAGCGCGCTTCCGCGGAGGGCACCCTGCTTCGCGTTAGACAGCAACGACCT
>VBCK01000242.1 GCA_005882215.1 Betaproteobacteria bacterium
GAGGCCTGAGGTGAGCGTGCAGGTGATCAAGGTGCCGGACATTGGCGAAGGAATCGCCCAGGTCGAGCTGGTGGCCTGGCACGTGAAGCCGGGCGATGTGGTCGCCGAGGACCAGGCGCTGGCCGATGTAATGACCGACAAGGCTACGGTCGAGATTCCTTCCCCGGTAGCGGGGCAAGTGGTGGGACTGGGCGGCGAAGTCGGGCAGGTGCTGGCGGTGGGCGCCGAGCTGATCCGGATCGAGCGCGACGGCGCGACCGCCTTGGCGCCGCCACCGGTTGCGGCCGCACCGCCGGCGCGCCCGGCCGTGCCTGTGCCGCCCGCGAGTGTCGCCGCAGCGCCGGTTCAGCCGCAGCGGCAAGCCGCGCGCCCGGACGAGCGGCGCCGTCCGATCGCCTCGCCGGCGGTGCGGGCGCGCGCCTGGGAACTGGGCGTCGACCTGAACGATGTGGTCCCGTCCGGCCCGGCCGGCCGCGTGCTGCAGTCGGACCTGGACGCGGCTGCGGCGCGCGGCGCGCCGGGCGCGGCTGCGGCCGCGCGGGCTCCCTCTGCGGCCGAGCCCGCGCCTTCGGCGGCACGCGAAGCGCCCCGCTCCGGGGCGACACGCCAGATCAAAATCGTCGGCCTGCGGCGGATGATCGCGCAGCGAATGCAGGAATCCAAGCGCAGGATCCCGCACTACACGTACGTCGAGGAGGTCGACGTCACCGAACTGGAGGCGCTGCGCTCGGAACTGAATACGAAGTGGGGTGCGCAGCGCGGGCACCTGACGCTGCTGCCCTTCCTGATCCGGGCGATCGTTCAGGCGGTGCGCGAGTTTCCGCAGGTGAACGCGCGTTTCGACGACGAGGCCGGCGTGCTGACCGAGTTCGACGCGGTGCACGTGGGCATCGCGACGCAGACCGACGCGGGGCTGATGGTGCCGGTTGTGCGCGATGCGCAGTCGCGCGACCTGTGGGCGTGCGCGGCCGAAGTGGCGCGGCTGGCCGCGGTCGCCCGCAGCGGCAAGGCGGTGCGCGACGAGCTGTCGGGCTCGACGATCACGATCACCAGCCTGGGGCGGCTGGGCGGTCTCGTGTCCACGCCGGTGATCAATCATCCGGAGGTGGCGATCGTCGGCGTGAATCGGATCGCCGCGCGGCCGGTGATCGTGCGCGGCACACTCGCCGAGCGTCAGGTGATGAACCTGTCGTCCTCGTTCGATCATCGCGTGATCGACGGAGCGCTGGCGGCCGCTTTCGTTCAGTCCGTGCGCGGGATGCTGGAGCGCGCCGCGACGCTGTTCATCTCCTGACTTCATCGACCAAGTTCATCGATCAAGTTCATCGACTAAGTTCATCGACCAAGTTCATCCACTAAGAGCGCCCGGCACCGGCCCGGCGTAGCCGGTCAATTCAAGGTAGCCGCGCCCGACCGTGCGCCCGCCTTCGAGCAGGTCGCTCGCGCCTTCCCAGTAGGCGATCCCGCTGCCGGCGCGCGCGTCGAACTCCTGGTCTGCCATCAACGGCCGCGTTTCGAATTGGCGCGACCCGACCCGAATTCGCTGCGCGACCGGGTAGGCCGCGCGCGTGCGCGGCGAAGTCCACGCCTGCAGCGGCTCGAAGCGGACCTGGCCGCGCGCGAACGTCTGCACGCTGCGCCCGGCGGTGCGCAACGAGGCGTAGGCGAACCACGGCTCATCTGCATCGGCGGCAGCGGCGCGCCGGATCCGGAATGCCGTCAGGGCCGAGCCGTCGTCCAGGTTGGCGCCGATCCAGTCCCAGCCGGTCGCCTGCGATGGCAGCAGCGTGCTGGACCACTCGTGGTCGAGCCAGCCGCGGCCGCTTCGCAGCGCCTCGCCCGTGTCCCCCGCGAGCGCGACGCGCGCCTGCAGCGCGAGCTGAGGCTCCGAGTAGTAGAGGCTGGCCGGCGCGTCGTCGCCCGGCCCTTTGCGCGAAAAGCCGCGCTCGCCCTGCGGCAGCGGCGGCTGCGTGGGCGTTGCAGTGAGCTCGAGCGCGAACAACGCTCCTCGCACCCGTCCCCGATACACCCCGCTCGCCGCGTCCCGCTCCAGGCGCCAGCGGTCGACCTGAATCTCGGTGTCGGCGTCCGAAACCTGCGCGATGCCGAAGCCGGCGCGCGCGATGCGCTCTTCGTGCAGCAGCGTGCCGCGGCGCGGATCGGCGATCGCGGCGTGGGCCAGCACCAGTTGATGCGCTGCAAAGCGGCTGGGATTGCTCGGGTCGATCGGCGGACGGATCCGGAAGAACGTCAGCTGGATGCCGAGCCTTGGCTGTGCAGAGCCGGGCGCCGCCTCCAACTGGCCGGTCAGGTACCACCACTCGGTGCGGTACGGCAGGTGGGCGCCGAAGTCGCGCGGGAATGTCAGCAGCCGGGGTGTGATCGCGGGGTAGTCCATGGCCTCCTTCGCTAAAGCTATGGAGGGCATGGCCCCCTTCGCTAACGCTAGGGAGGCCATGGCCTCCGAAGCCTTGGCGAAGGAGGCCAGCAGTCGGCGGCGCAGCCGGTTCACCAGTCGTCCTTGACGGCGCGCACGGCGTCGATCGACAGCGCGCGCCGGCCCGCCAGCGTCGACGTCAGCGCCGCGGCAGCGAGCAGCGCGGCCGCCAGCGCAGTGAGCGATGCACCGGGCACGCGCAGCTCCATCGTCCAGTGGAACGACTGCGGGTTGACGATCTTGACCAGGATCCACGCGATGCCGATGCCCGCGCCCAGGCCCAGCGCACCGGCCAGCAGCGTGACCAGCGTTGCCTCGGCGGCCAGCAGCGCCAGGATCTGGCCGCGGGTCACGCCCAGGTGGCGCAGCATGCCGAACTCGCGCGTGCGGGCGATCGCCTGAGCGGAAAAGGTGGCGGCGAGGCCCGCCAGGCCGATCGCGATCGCGGCCCACTCGAGCAGGTAGGTGACGCTGAACGTTCGATCGAACACGCGCAGGCTGAGCGCGCGGATCTCGCCGGGCTGGCCGAACTGCGCGGCCGGCGCATCCAGCTGCGCGATCAGCCGCTGTGCCAGCTGCGCGGGCGACACGCCGGCCTTGACCCACAGCGCGGCGTCGGTGCGCGAGGCATCGCCCGTGATCCGTTCGTAGTCGCTCGCATCGATCGCGATGCTGCCGGCCCGGCGTACGTAGTCGCGCCACACGCCGGCGATCGTGACGGAAGCGCCGTCGCGTCCAATCGGCAGCCGCAGCGCGGCGCCGGCTCCGACATGGAACCCGTCGGCCACCGCTTCCGAGACCCAGACCGGTATCGCCGGCGGCTCCACCGCAACCGTGCGGCCGATCAGCGGCAGCGTCGCCTCTGGATGCGCGCGGTCGATCACGCGCGCGATCAGCACCACCGGGGCGCGGGCCGGATCGAGCACGATCGGCAGAGAGCGCGAAAACTGCGCACGCGCGACCGCCGGATCGGACTGCATCCGCTCCAGGTCCCGCGCCGAAAACTGTGCGGTCGAGCCGGCCGGCGCCGCTCGCGCATACAGATCGGCCGGCAGCATCCACGCGAGCCACTGGTCGAACGAGCTGCGAAAGCTGGCGACCATCGTGGCCATTGCGACCATCAACGCGAAGGAGGCGAGAATGCCGGCGGCGCCAACCGCGGCGAAGCGCGGCAGGCGTGCCAGGCGGGTCGCGGCCAGCCAGGCCGGCGCGTCGCGTGCCGAATGGACCCTGGCCGACACCCAGCGCGCCAGCGGCTCGAACAGGTGAGGCGCGAGCACGGGCTTGAGCGCGATCGTCGCCATCAGCAACGCGCCGATCGATCCGTAGGCACCCAGCGGGATTTCGTGCACGGGCGGCAGCGCCAGCAGCAGCGCAGCCAGCAGAAAGCCGGCCGCCGCGATCCAGCGGCGCGGGCGCTGCGAGCCCGGCGTCGGCTCGGCGCCGGCCTTCAGAGCGGACGCGGGCGGCTGGGCCGCTGCTTCACGCGCCGGCAGCCATGCGCCACCGATCGCGGCGCCCACACCGAGAGCGAAGAACAGCAACGCACCGAGCGGATCGACCGCGATGCGCGGGTGAGTGCCGGCGAAATAGCCGCCACCCAGGTCACCGCCCAGCGTGCGCAGCGCCGCCTCCGCCAGCAGCGCCCCCAGCCCCAGCCCGAGCAGCGCGCCCACGCTGCCGAAAGCGGCCGCTTCGGCGATCAGCATCCGCGCGATCTGGGCGCGCGTGGCCCCGAGCATCCTGAGCAGGGCGAGCTGCGGCCGGCGCGCGACCACCGCCTGCGACTGCAATGAAAACACCAGGAAGGCGCCGGTGAACAGCGCCACCATCGACAGCACGTCCAGGTTGACGCGGTAGGCGCGCGACAGCGCCTGCTCGCGATCGCGCGCGGCCTCGGCCCGTTCGGTCCGCAGGCCGGTCGGAAGCTGCCAGGCGCGCTGTGCCGCCGCGATGTCCGCGCCGGGCGCGAACTTCACGTCGATGCGCGACAGCAGGCCGAGCCGGCCGAGCCGCCATTGCGCAAAGCCCAGATCCATCGTCGCGATCGCGTCGCGCGCGCCCGGCAGCTCGCCGGCGATGCGCAGGCTCAGCCGCCGCTCGCCGATCACCAGCGTCACGGTGTCGCCGACCGAGCGGTGCAATTGCGCCAGCGCGGTAGGCGAGGCGAACAAGCCCTCGCCCAGCAAGTCGGGGAGCGCGGCGCCGCCCGCGGCTCGGGTGCCGACCAGGTCCGGTTCCAGCAGCGCGCTGCGCAGCGCGTCGATGCCGATGATCCGCAGCGCGCCGGAGCGAGCGCGCGCCAGGTTGCCCGCGCGCGGCGCCCCGTCATCGACGGTCGCATCGACCTCCAGCAGCGGAGCGGCGAGCGCGACCGCCGGGTCGGTCGCGATGCGGCCGTACCAGGACTCGTCGAACCCCTCGGGCGGGCCGAGAACCGACAGGTCGGCGGCGCCCGACAGGCTGCGCTCGGCCGCCGAAAACTCCGCCAGCGCCGAGGCGTTGATCAGGTACACCGCGGTGCCCAGAGCCACCCCGGTGGCGATCGCGGCCACCTGGATCAGAGCCCGTGCCGGCCGGGCGCGCGCAAGGCCGCCCGCGAAGTGCGTCAGCAGCCAGCACGACGCGGTGAGTTTCACGGCGCGGCGGCGCGCAGCGCGGGCGCGGTTGCAAGCTGCCCGCGCGCCAGCCGCAGCACGCGGTCGGCCGTCTGCGCGGCCGCTTCCGAGTGAGTGACCACGATCGTTGCGGCGTTGTCGGCGCGCGCGCTTGCGGCCAGCAGCGCAAGCACGGACTGTGCCGTGTCCGGATCCAGGTTGCCGGTCGGCTCGTCGGCCAGCACCAGCGCCGGCCGGTGCACCAGCGCACGGGCGATCGCGACCCGCTGCAGCTCGCCGCCGGAGAGCTCGCGCGGCATCGACTGGGAGCGGTCGCCAAGCCCCACCGCTTCCAGCATCCGGTGCGCCCGCGCGACGCGTTCGCGCACCCCGACGCCTTGCAAGACCAGCGGCAGCACGGTGTTTTCCAGCGCGGTCAAGTGCGGGATGATGTGAAATGCCTGGAACACGAAGCCGATGGCCTGGCGCCGCAACCGCGTTCGCGCGTCGTCGTCGAGCGCCGCCAGGTCGGTGGCGGCCAGCTCGATGCGGCCCGCGTCGGGGCTCTCCAGGCCGGCGATCAGATTCAGCAGCGTCGATTTGCCGGTGCCCGATTCGCCCACGATCGCCACCACTGCCCCGGGCTCTACCGCCAGCGACAGCCCGTCCAGGATCGTGCGCGTCCCGTACCGCTTGACGAGTCCGCTGATCGACAGCATGGTGGCATTCTAGAGTTCGACTCGGGGAGCGCGCGATGGACGAAGCGGCCAGGATCGAAACGGATTCGATGGGTGAAGTGGCGGTGCCGGCGACCGCCCTGTGGGGCGCGCAGACGCAGCGTTCGCTGGAACACTTCCGCATTTCCACCGAGCGCATGCCCCACGCGCTGCTGATGGCACTGGCGCGGGTCAAGCGAGCGTGCGCCCAGGTCAACGGCGAGCTGAGCCTGCTCGATGCGCCCATTGCCGCCGCGATCGCGCAGGCGGCGGACGAAGTGCTGGCGGGCCAGCATCCGGACGCATTTCCGCTTTCGGTCTGGCAGACCGGCTCCGGCACCCAGACCAACATGAACATGAACGAGGTGCTGGCCAACCGCGCCTCCGAACTGCTCGGCGGCGGCCGCGGCAAGCAGCGGCGCGTGCACCCGAACGACCACGTCAACCTCGGACAGTCCACCAACGACATCTTCCCGACCGCGATGCACGTGGCGGCCGCGGGCAGCGCGACGTACGAGCTGCAGCCGGCGCTGCGGGCACTGCGGGCAACGCTCGCTGCCAAGGCCTCGGCGTACGCCGGCATCGTGAAGATCGGCCGCACGCATCTGCAGGACGCAACGCCCGTGACCCTCGGCCAGGAGATGTCCGGCTGGGTGGCCCAGCTCGACCACGCCGACCAGGCGATCGGCGCGTGCCTGGGGCCGCTGCACGAGCTGGCGGTCGGCGGCACGGCCGTCGGCACGGGCCTGAACACGCACCCGCAGTTCGGCGAGCGCGTGGCCGCGCGCCTGGCCGCGGAAACCGGGCTGCCGCTGCGCTGCGCGGCGAATCGGTTCGCCGCGCTCGCGTCCCACGATCCGCTGGTGAGCGCGCACGGGGCGCTGAAGACGCTCGCGGTGGCGCTGACGAAGATCGCCAACGACGTGCGCTGGCTCGCCTCCGGCCCGCGCTGCGGACTGGGCGAGCTGCATCTGCCGGAAAACGAACCGGGCAGCTCGATCATGCCGGGCAAGGTCAATCCCACGCAGTGCGAGGCGCTGACGATGGTGTGCTGCCAGGTGATGGGCAACGATGTGGCGTTGAGCCTGGGCGGCGCCTCGGGCCATTTCGAGCTGAACGTCTTCAAGCCGCTGATCGCCTACGATTTCCAGCAGAGCGTGCGCCTGCTCAGCGACGCGATCGCCAGCTTCGATGCCAATTGCGCGCGCGGCATCGAGCCGGACCGCGCGCGCATCGCCGAGCTGCTGAAGAAGTCGCTGATGCTGGTGACGGCCCTGAGCCCCCACATCGGCTACGACCGCGCGGCGCAGATCGCCAAGCACGCCCATGCCAATGGCCTGTCGCTGCGGGAAGCGGCGCTCGCGCTCGGCTACGTCAGCGCCGAGCAGTTCGACGAGTGGGTCAGGCCCGAGAAGATGGTTTAGTTGTCGCTGCCTTGCGGCTCTGCGCCGGGGTTGCGGTGGCAGCGGGCGCAATCGTCGAAATTGCGGATGCCCGCCTCGAGGTGTCGGGTGCGTATCGGCGCTGGCCGATGCTCGTGGCACCCGTAACAGGTGTAGCGCCGGATGTCGTCTCCGCTGTGGCAGGTTGCGCATGGCGCGTTGTGATTGGAGTCCAGCTCGAAGAGGCTGGCGTGGTCGAACGTGGACGGCTTCCAGTGCTGCGGGCTGTGACAGGGCCCGCAGTCCTGCTTGAGCGGGCGGTGCAGGCTGTCCGCCGGCCGCTGGTGGCATTGCGCGCAACGGTCCTGCACTGCCTTCGTGAGCAGCGCATGGTCGAAGGTCGCCGGCTTCCACCGGTCCGGTCCGTGGCAGCGGCCGCAAGCGGCGCTCAGATCGCGGTGAATCGGGTCCGCGGGCGCGATGTGGCAGCCCTCGCAGAGCGGGCGCGCCTGCGGCCGCAGCATCGAATGGGAAAAGGCCTGGCGG
This sequence comes from Betaproteobacteria bacterium, assembly GCA_005882215.1. Lineage (GTDB taxonomy): Bacteria > Pseudomonadota > Gammaproteobacteria > Burkholderiales > Burkholderiaceae_F > VBCK01. Next base: position 7,679 of record VBCK01000242.1, read on the forward strand.
CTGCGCTCGGCGAGCTTCGCTCCGGCATGGTCGCTGTGGCAGGCCAGGCAGTCCCGCTCGATCAGTTCCTGGTGGAACGAGACCCTGAGTGCGG
>VBCK01000291.1 GCA_005882215.1 Betaproteobacteria bacterium
CTGCGTTCCCAACGCAATAGCGCGGGCCCGCCTGTGCGGTCGTGCTGGACGCACTCCCAGGGCGAGTCCCGGTAGGCTTTGAAAGGAGTACCGGGGAGGCTACCGACCGGCTTCGGTTCCGCCGTTCGTTTCTGCTTGGTTCCAGATCTCGTACTTGAACGCGCGCCCGCAACGCGTGCAATTCCAGATCGCGAACCTCGGTTGCCTCACCGTGGGTGAGAGCTCGAAATCGTGGTCGCATCCGGCATCGCCGGAGCTTGCGCGTACCGAATGGGGACAGTAGACGTCGCAGTCGAGTCGGATCTTGCGCGGCCTGGGTGGCCGCCGTTCCGGCATTCCCCGTGTCCGCGTCGCATCCATGCTGTGTGCCCCAAAAAGCATCCCCAGGGGGAAATATGCGCTCACGCAAACAAGGTATCAATTGGGACATGTACCCCATTTTTGTGTGATTGTCTCGGCCAACAAGGTCGATTTTGATAGCTCAAATGAGGGAACGAATAGAACTCAGGCGTCGAGTCTGCGCCGCAAAATCGCAGTGACCTGCGCCGGGTTGGCCTTACCGCGCGACGCCTTCATCGCCTGTCCCACCAGCGCGTTGAACGCCTTTTCCTTGCCGGATTTGAATTCGGCAACCATCGCACCGTTGGCCGCCAGCACCTGGTCGACGATGGCTTCGATCGCGGCCGCGTCGGAGATCTGGCGCAAGCCTTGTGCGTCGATGTAGGCGTCGACCGACTCGGCCTTCGCCTCCCACAGCGCCGCGAACACGTCCTTGGCGATCTTCTGGTTGATCGTGCCGTCACCGACGCGCGACAGCAACGCCGCCAGCTGCGCGGGCGAAACCGGGCACCGCTCGATCGACAGCCCGGCCGCGTTCAGCGCTGCCGAGACCTCGCCGTTGACCCAGTTGGCCACTGCTTTCGGATCGGGCGCGCCGCGTGCGGCCGCTTCGAAGTAGTGCGCGAGCGGGCGCGAGGAAGTCAGCAGCGCGGCGTCGTAGCTGCCCAGGCCATACTGGCTGGTCAGCCGCGTGCGCATCGCCCCGGGCAGCTCGGGCAGCGACGCTCGCACGCGCTCGATCCACTCGGTGGAAACCTGCAGGGGCAACAGGTCCGGGTCCGGAAAGTAGCGATAGTCCATCGCGTCTTCCTTGGACCGCATCGACCGGGTCTGGTCCAGGTTCGGGTCGTACAGGCGCGTTTCCTGTACCACCTGGCCGCCGTCCTCGATCAGCTCGATCTGGCGCGCGATTTCGTGCTCGATCGCCTGCTGAAGAAAACGGAAGCTGTTCAGGTTCTTGATCTCGACGCGGGTGCCGAACCGGGCGTCTCCCGAAGGCCGCACGGACACATTGGCATCGCACCGGAAGCTGCCCTCCTGCATGTTGCCGTCGCAGATATCGAGCCAAACGACCAGGGCGTGCAACGCGCGCGCGTAAGCCACCGCCTCCGCGCTGGACCGCATATCGGGTTCGGACACGATTTCAAGCAGCGGCGTGCCGGCCCGGTTCAGGTCGATCCCCGACTGGTCGCGGAATGCCTCGTGCAGCGACTTGCCGGCGTCCTCTTCCAGATGCGCGCGCGTGAGCCGCACCGTCTTCGTATACGGGTCGCCGGGTCGCGGCGACACCAGGCAACTCACCGAGCCGCCCTGAACGACCGGCAGCTCGTACTGGCTGATCTGGTAGCCCTTGGGCAGGTCCGGATAGAAGTAATTCTTGCGGGCGAACACCGAGCGCTCGGCGATTCGCGCGTCGACCGCGCAGCCGAAGCGGATCGCGCATTCGACCGCGGCCCGGTTCAGCACCGGCAGCACGCCCGGCAGCGCCAGGTCGATCACGCTCGCCTGTGCATTCGGCTCCGCTCCGAAGGCGTTCGGAGCCGGGGAGAAGATTTTCGACTGGGTCAGCAGCTGGACGTGCGCCTCCAGCCCGATCACCGATTCCCATTGAGCTTTCATCCACGCACCCTTCGCGTTCAATAGCCCGCCGGAATGCGCCGGTGCCAGTCGGTCGCCAACTGGTAGCGATGCGCCACGCCCAGCAGGCGCGCCTCATCGAAGTGGTTGGCGATCAGCTGCAGCCCGACCGGACGGCCCCGGTCGCCGAAACCGCACGGCGCGCTCAGGCCCGGCACGCCGGCCAGGCTCGCCGGCACCGTGAACAGGTCGGCCAGATACATCGAAACCGGATCGGCCGCTTTTTCCCCGAAATTGAACGCCACGCTGGAGGTGACCGGCCCGGCGATCACGTCACATGCCTGAAACGCGCGCTGGAAATCCTCGGCGATCAGTCGCCGCACCTTGGACGCCTTCAGGTAGTACGCGTCGTAGTAGCCGTGCGACAGCACGTAAGTGCCGACCAGGATGCGCCGCTTGGGCTCGGGGCCGAAGCCCTCGGCGCGCGACTTCTTGATCATGTCGGTCAAGTCATCGAACGTGCGCGCCCGGTGTCCATAGCGGACGCCGTCGAAGCGCGCCAGGTTGCTGGAGGCCTCCGCCGGTGCCACCACGTAGTAGACCGGTATGCCCAGCGGCGCGTTCGGCAGCTCGACCTCGACCAGGCTCGCTCCGAGCTGCCGAATCTGCTCGAGCGCCGCACGCACCGCCGCCTCCACGTCCGGCTGCAGCCCCTGCGTGAAAAATTGGGCGGGCACGCCGATCCGCAGGCCGCGTAAATCGATGTCCAATGCGCGGGTGAAATCCTCCTCCGGCAGTTGCACGCTGGTGGAGTCGCGCGCATCGAAGCCCAGCATCGAGTTGAACACCAACGCGCAGTCCTGCGCGCTGGCCGCCAGCAGGCCGGCCGTGTCCAGGCTGGAGGCGAACGCAATCATGCCCCAGCGAGACGGGCGGCCATAGGTGGGC
>VBCK01000243.1 GCA_005882215.1 Betaproteobacteria bacterium
TCGTGGGCCTGCGCGCGGCCACTGTCTTCGCGCTCGCGTTCAGAGTCGAAGTCCTTCTCCGCCGCAACGTCACGGTCATCGCGGGACTCGTGTTCGAGCTGCCGATCCGTTTCGCTCCCCGCCGGCTCAGGCGCCTCGGTCCCGCCAAGGGCCCAGGCAGTTCTCGAGAACACCACGATGAGCAGTGCGGCGGCCACGACCGCGGAGCCCGCGATCGTCTTCCTCGAATGCTCCAAGGCTCGCCAAACTGCGGGCTGATTCATCGATCTGTTTGTCCGTGGCCAATTATTTATACACGAATCGCTTCGGTGTGGAATAAAGTCGCCGGCCCTACGCTTCGATGTGGAATAAAGTCCCCGGCCCTACGTTTGAGACTGGAGAGGAGATCGCAAGTGACGGCGGACGCTGGTGACAGCGGACGCCAGTGACAGCGGACATAGGTGAGCGACGAATTCAAAACTGAACTCCTGGCCCTGTTGCCCCGGTTGCGCCGCTACGCGCTGGCCAGGACCGGGAGCATCCACTCCGCCGACGATCTGCTGCAAGCCACTTGCGAGCGCGCGTGGAAATGCCGCGATCAGCTGATGCCGGGTACGCGGATGGACAGCTGGATGTTCAAGATCATGACCAATCTCCACATCGACGAAATCAGGGCTGTGTCCACCCGCGGCATAGATGCAGGACCGGATGCGCTCGAGCAGGTTCCGGATAACCGATGGCAACGGCGGATCGAGGGCAAGCTGGTACTGGGGGAGGTGGCACAGGTGATGCTGCAACTTCCCGAGGGCATGCGTGATGTCCTGGCACTGGTATCGATCGAGGGCCTTTCCTACCGGGAAGCCGCTGCCGTGCTCGATGTGCCGATGGGAACCGTGATGAGTCGCCTCTCCAGAGCGCGCACAGAACTGACGAATCGCCTGAAACTGAACCAGACCATGATGGATTGGGCCGCGGAATGACAGCATCGAAACTCAGCGATGAAACCCTGATGGCATACGCCGATGGGGAATTGCCCGACGTGGAGGCCGACGCAGTCACTGTGGCGGCCGCACTCGATCCCGAGGTGGCGCGTCGCGTCGCCCTGTTCAAGGCGTCCAGCCGAATCGCGAAGGCGGCCTTCGATCCGGTGCTCGGCGAGCCGGTGCCGCCACATCTGCGTGAGGCAGTCCTGGCGCTCGGGACGCACGCGTCGGGCAGGAAGAGGGCGCCGCGCCGAAGCTGGCTGGACTGGCTCATTCCGGACGGCTCGGTGACACCCTGGGCCGGCGTGGCCGCAGCCCTCGGGTGTGTGCTCGGCATCGCGGTGGGTTGGCAGCTTGCATCACTGCGATCCGTACCCGGCGCTGCGCCGAGTCTCGCCGCGAGCGTGGCCCCCCTGCCCGCGGAACTGCTCGAGGTCCTCGAACGCCAGCCGACCGGGCACAGCGTGCTCGCATCGCTGGGGGCACGGACCGTGCAGGTACTGCCGCTCGCAAGCTATGGTGATGCGGCCTCATTCTGCCGCGAAGTGGAGGTCAGCTCGACCTTCCCCGGCAGATCCGAAGCGGTGCGGGCCATCGCTTGCCGCACGGACGGGAAGTGGCGCCTCACGGCCATGGCGGGTCCCGGAACTGCGCGGCCTCAGGCCGGCGACTATCAGCCAGCGGCCGGCAGCAGGGATCTCGCGGCGGCACTCGGTTTTGGTGAGCCGCTTTCGGAGGCTGAGGAAGCGCGTTACCTGAAGGCGGCGCGGTGACCGATCTGATCGCGAACACAGGCGTCCAGGCTCACCGGAGCGTGCACAGTCGGATGGAATAAGTGTCCGCCCCTTTCGTTCTTTGCGGTGACCAGGCGTCCCCAACCTTGCCGGGTTCACCACCGGCGCAGACGAAAGAGGTGCATCTTGAAGATCCGGGATTTAAGACATCACACGCGCAACGCGATCCTGATGGCCGCGGCCGCGGTGTCACTGCTGGCCTGCGGCGGCGGTGGCGGTTCGAGTAGCCCGACCTCGATGAGAGCGCATTCGGCCGCCCGAAGCTTCGGGACCGTGCGAGCCTTCGGCAGCGTCTTTGTCGACGGCCATGAATTCGACAGCAGCGGCGCCACGGTGGTCGACGACGATACCGGCGCGACTGTTCCCGGCAGTGCCGCTGGCAGCTCGCTGGCGGTCGGCATGACCGTCGACGTCAAGCCCTCGGCCAGCAGCACGGACGCGGCACCGAGCGCGCAGGAGATCCGGGTGATTACGCTGGCACGCGGCCCGGTCGATGCATCGGATTCCATGGCGGGCCAGTTGTCCGTCATGGGCCAGGTCGTGCAGCTCACAGCCACCAGCGTGTTCAAAGATGCGCGAAGCTGCGCGCAAGGTACCAGCCCGATGTGTACTCCGATCACCGACCAGAGCGGACTGACTGCGAACTGCAGCCATTCCGGAACCGCCGCGTACACCTGCACCAGTGGCTCGGGAACCTCGGTCCAGGTGTTCGGCTACGTCAACGCGTCCGCGAGCACCAGCACGCTCACCGCCACCCTGGTGCGCGCGATCGACAACACGGCCTCGATCTTCAAGGCGACCGGCAGTCTCAGCATCGCGTCGACGGGCGCGGCCCCCGCCAGCTACGCGATCAACGGACTCGGCTTTGCGTCAGGGATGGCCTGCGCATCGCCGATCGACTGCAATTTCAGCAGCGGCCAAGTTGTGACAGCGCGCGGAACCACTGCGCCGATGCTGGGGACCCCGGGTAGCACGCTGCCCATCCCGGTGACGTTCACGCCCACCTCGCTGCACCTGAGCCGTGCTTCCTCGCTGACGGTTGGAGACACGGTGGAACTCGAGGGCATCGTCTCGAACGCGATGGGCTCGACGTACATGGTCGAGGGCATCACCGTCACGCTCGCCGCCGGTCAGACGCTGCCGACCAACGGCGACACGATTGAAGTCACCGGCACGGTCACGAGCGCTGCGCCGCCTGCGATCATGGCCTCGGCGGAAGAGGCGGAGGACGGCGCAGATCATCGCAAGGGTGGCGGCTTCCTGCTCGAGGATACGCTGGCCGTACATGCGGTCAGTGCGATGGCCCCGGCGACTACACCGCCGAGCTACACCTTGCCGCTGCTCGGGACTTCGGTGCAAGTGAACTCCTTGACCCATATCGAAGATGAAACCGCGACCATGGTGACGGCGTTCGACATCAACAACTTCAAGAGCTACATCGACGCCTACGTCGCCACTGGCGGCGCAACCGGCATGCCGCACGTCGTGGTACGAGGGTATATCGACAAGAGTAGCGGCAGTGCGGTCCTGGTGGCACTCGATTTGCGCATCACGACTGCACCAGCTACCAGTGCCGGGTTCAATGCGCGGGTTGGCGGCGTGATCACTGCCACCACGATGTCCGGATTCTCCGTGGCCGGCGTGACGATCCCCTTCGCCGGCACCGCGCACGACCCGAGCGGCGCCGTGGTCACCCTGCAGCAGGGCGATTATGTGCTGGTCCGCCTGACTGATTCGGGCGGCATGTTGAGCGGGGTCGACGTCGTCGACTACGGTCCCAAGATGGACCACGGCGGCGGCTGAAGCCGGCCGCTCGGAGCCTGTCCAAACCTCTGCCGCCGGCGCCGCCGGCGGCAGAGCGGAGCGGGGCGATTCGAAATCCGATGCCCTTTATTTGTGGTCGATGCGTACCGCCGGATGCCACGGTTCGTCTATCGGATGCAGGACGTAAGCCTTGCATTGCTGTAGGTAGAAGCGCGATGGGCCGTCTTCCGGAAACAGGTCGAGAATCTCCGAGAACTGACCGGCCGCGTCGCGCCATTCACGCGTACGGTAAGCTCCCAGAGCTTCAGCGAATTTTTGATGCAGCAATGACACCCGCGGGTTCGCATCCTGCTTGCGGCCAACCACCTCGACGACGCACACAGCGGCGGACTTCCCGGCAAGCAGGAAACTGCCCACGGGCCGCGTCAGGATCTCATCGAGCCCATCGACGGTTGCTTCTGACGCCAGAATTCGCGTGCCCAGGTACTTGCTGAGCCCCTGTATGCGCGTCGCAGTATTGACCATGTCCCCGACGGCTTGATATTCGTAGTGATGAGAAGCCCCGATACTGCCCAGCAGCATCTGCCCCGAATGAAGTCCCAGGCGCGTCAATAAGGCCGGCCGCCCGATGGTTGCTTGATTGAACCGATCCAGGGTTTCAACGATGTCGAGCGCGGCCTGGCAGGCTTGCCTCCTGACCGATATCTGCGTGGAAGACGCAGCCCAGATCGCCAGCATCGCATCGGCGACCACATCGTCGACGAAGCCTCCCAGCCGTTCGACGGGCTTGAATAACTCCGCGTAGTACTCGTTCATCAAGCGGCCCAATTCTCTTGGACTCATCGCCTCGGCAAGCGCCGTGTATTTCTCCACATCGGTGGCCAGGCAGGCGCCATACACCAGCTGATCAGCCGAGCTGATCGGCCCCACGCTTTTGGCGAGTTGATCGACGATCTTGTCGGGCAGGAAGTAACCGAATGCCTGCTTGATGAGCTTGCGTTCCCTTCTCGCGTCCCGATAGCTGAGTAAGACCCCGCCGAACAGGGCGAGCGGCACTTGCAGACACAGCGGTATCAGCAGCGGCAACCAGAGACCTGCCAACGTAAACTGGCGCACAGCTACCAGCAGATAGGCCGACCCCAGCATCGAGACGAATGCAGCGGACGCGGTAGGACGGAGCATCCGACACCCCGCACCCAGCACAACTCCCCAAACGGCGACAACTGCGAGCTCCCAAGGAAAGGCGATCGGTCGCACGGGTCGATCGTCCAACAGATTGGCAAATGCGGTTGCGGCAATCTCGACGCCGCTGATGTTGAGGCCGCTGGGCTGCGAAAACACCGTCTCGTAGTCGTCGCGGATACGGTCCTGCTCGGGTTGTGAAAATGCGGAAAAACCGACGAAGACCGCCTTACCGGCGAAATCATGGACGGAACGAGCCTTCAAATCACCATTCGCAGGGCTCAGAACTTCGTAATAGGGCACGGTCGTAATGCTGCGAGGCGGCCCGTGGAAGTTCAGGTAGGCAACTTCATCGCCCCGATACAGGCTCAGCAGCGAGCGGACGAGGCGTTTCCTCTTCGGTGGCAGGTCCTGGTCGCTGGATCGTTCCAGTTCCCTTGACATGCGCTCCCCGATTCGCGGATCGCTCACAAAGACGTTCCGCAGCTTGGCGATCATATCGCCAGCGTCGTTGGACGCGAACAGGGCTCTTGCAGTAACAGGGGGCGCCATGTCGAGACGCGGAGCAACTCTACGTAACAAATCGAGAAAGTCGCGATATGCATCGAAGGCATAGACCTGGAACGCGATTACAGGCAAGGTTGGACTGTCTCCGGCGCCGGTCTTGAAGGTCCAGTAAGTGTTCACCCTGGACTCTCTGGGCAGGGGAAAAGGCGCGTGCGCAAGCGCCGCCTGTTCGAGAATCGGAATTGGCGGAGAGACTCTTTCGATCTGGAAGTTATCGATCGCCTGCGACGAGTCATTTGTCTGCCGAACAGTTTCCTTTCGCAGGGAGTCGGTCAACACGACATTTGCTGCGCCACCGATCGCCGCGGCGAATTCCTCGTCATATTGCTGCGTTCGGCTCGGACGATCGAACGTGAGATCGAAGCAAATCACCCGGGCGCCAGCCCGTGCGAGGCGTTCGACGAGTTGAGCGTGCAGGTCACGAGGCCAGTCGCTTGGTTTGGTGGGAAGGTCGAGTCTCTGAGCGGATTGCTCGTCGATCGCGACAACGACGACTTCTGGAGGCGCCTGCGTTGCGCCCCGTAAATGAAACAACCAGCGCAGCTCGAAGTCCTCCTCCATTTCGCGAACACGGGGAAGCAAAGTGACCAAGGTCCCGAGCAGAGCGATCACCAGCCCCAGAGCCAGTGCCCCGATTGGGCGACGCATATGCGACATCAAGCCAGCACCGTTGACCGGAGTAGATACCCCTTCACCCGCCTCGCAAGCGGCAGGTATCCCGCATAGACGGGTATCGGTCGCCGAATTCTCCCAAAAAAATCTTACCGCAACCTTGAGATCTGGTGCGCCTTTCGTGCTGCGGTGTCGGGGTTTGCGGTCGTGTTACGTCTTCTTTGTTGGGCTCCGTTGAGGAGTATCGATACCGCATCCGCCCGTGTACAGGGGCGCCCTGCCCAACGCTGTCAACCAAACTGGTGCAGCGATGGAAGCTGTTACCGGCGCCCGCGCGCTCGGGGAGCGGTTGTATCGCCTGACGTGGGCGGGCGTGACACGCTCGTCGGTCCCATTTCGGCCAAACGTGCACTTGCACATTGCATCGGAGCGGTGATTCTTGTTTACTATGTTTCGTAGCGTCGTAATAGCGCTCGCCAAGGCCAGTGACGCTAGTCCGTAGCCCTGGAGGGGGTGGCATGTTACGGACACACCTGCGCGACCAAGCGCCGGCTGCCGGTGTCTGCGAGATTCGAGACACTGCTCCGGTGCGCGATGCTGCTCGGTCCGTAGGGGGGCGTTCCCCGCGTGGTCCCCGCCAACATGGTTGCAGTTCGCCCACGGCTGCGAGAGCGTGCCGCTTCGCGGCTACGGTCATCGTACTGTTTTCGGTGTCCAGCCTCCAAGCGGCAGGGCCTTGTACGCCGGAGATTGCCAAGGTCGTCTCGATACAGGGGCTTGTCGAACTGCGCCGTTTTGCGCCCGCCGGATCGCAGGAAACAGGCTGGCAAGCCGCTGAACTGAACGTCGTGCTCTGCGCCGGCGATGCGGTCCGTACTCACGAGAGAGCTCGCGCGGCTCTTTTGCTCAGCAACGAGACCACCCTTCGACTCGATCAGCTAACTGCCTTGACACTGGACGCGCCGGAGGCGGACAAGGCCCCCTTGATGGACTTGTTGGCAGGAGCGCTGCACGTCATCACGCGTACTTCGAGGCCATTCAAGGTCAGAACGCCGTTCGTCAACGCAAACGTCGAAGGAACCGAGTTCCTCGTGGCGGTCGGAGAGCAGAGCGCCAGCGTCTCCGTCTATGAAGGACGGCTGACCGCGGACAACGATCGCGGCAGCGTCGCTGTCACCAGCGGCGAGCGAGCCATCGCGGCGAAAGATGCGGCGCCCAGAAAAGAAGTCGTGGTTCACCCCAGGGATGCGGTCCAGTGGACCTTGTACTTTCCTGCGATATTCGATTACAGCGTCGGAGCTGCGATTGCGCGCGCTCCAGCGGAACCGGCGTTGCGAGAATCCATCGAGCTCTACCGAAAGGGTAGGCTGGCCGAGGCGATCGCCAGCCTGCAGAACGTGCCGGAACGGCTGAGCAATCCGCAGCTCTTCGTCTACCGTGCCGGGCTCTTTCTCCTGGTGGGACGTTTCGACGAAGCCAAGCCGGATATCGAGCGGGCCATAGCGCTCGACCCTCGCAACAGTGACGCCTACTCGCTGGAAGCGGTCATTGCGGTCGTGCGGAACGACAAGGACGAGGCGCTCCAGCTGGCCGACAAAGCGGTTGCACTGGATCCGACGTCGCCCGCAGCCAGGATATCGCTCTCGTACGCCCAACAGGCTCACTTCGAGATCGAGCAGGCTCTAGCGACAGTCCGGAAAGCCGTTGAACTGGACCCCCAGAATGCGCTGGCCTGGGCCAGATTTGCCGAGCTCGAAATGTCGACCGATAATCTCGAGCGGGCCCTGGACGCCGCCAAACGCGCGACTGGATTGAATCCTGAGCTCGCGAAGACACAGTCGGTGCTCGGATTTGCCAACCTGACAAGAATAGACATCAATGCAGCCAAGCAAGCCTTCCAGAAGGCGATAGAACTGGATTCGGCGGATC
>VBCK01000293.1 GCA_005882215.1 Betaproteobacteria bacterium
GATTTCCTTGAGCGGGTCAAGCCGGCGAAGGCGCTGAAGAGGGGCGCAATGCCATCGCCCGAGTATCGCCTCGGATATCGTGGCCTGATCGTCGAACAGATTCGCTCTCCGAGCCGCGCGCTTCCGCGCATGTTCCGTGTTGCGGCTGGCGCCATTTACGGCCCCGAGCTCGCGCATACGATCGCGGACCCCGAACTGGAGGAGTTCTTCGCGGGCCCCCACGGTCCGGCGGCGAAAATCAAAGTCTTGCCCGACTTCTCCCGATTTCTGACCCGGCAGCTGCGGCAGTTGAAGGAATTTCGCGAGGACTTCGAGCCGCATCGGCAGCACGAGCCGCACCGGCCCAGATGCCTGTGCGCGCCATTGTACGAACCGGCGTGGTGGAACGACGGGGGGCAGAAGCAGTGGCACAATAACTGCTACAACTATGCGTGCAATTACAGGACCGATACGTTCCGTCTGACCTGGGGCGGGGGGCAGCCCGGAGCCGCTTCCGGCGCGATGTACACGGCGCTCACGTGCGCCGCGGTCGGACCGGCGGCGATATCGGACGGACTGATCGCGAATCCGGCCGCGCACAACCGCTGTCCGAAGGAAGGGCACCTGGTGGCGCTCGTGATCGCGCCGGGCATCGACTTTCACTGGTATCGAAAGGGCCGCAACGGCCTGTGGAGTCACAAGCCGGGGTCGACGCCGGTCACGAATGTCGACAACAGCGGGCATCTGATCCCCGACCCGCGCACCGCCAATCGCGGGATGTACACGAACTTCTGCACGTTCATGACGGTGATGCACGGGCACATCAAGATCGCATGAGTCGGGCTCGGCCGTGCACCGCCACGGCGTGCCTGTATTCGGGGCGGCCGGATCCGCAATGGCAGGTGCCGGCCGCGGCGGCGCGCGATCTGCGACAGCTGTGGCAGCTGCTGCAGGACACTGAGAGTTCACCGCCGAAGCCGCCCCCGCTGGGGTACCGCGGCTGCACGCTGGACTGCGGGGAGGGCGCCCGCTGGTTCGCGTATGGCGGCGTGGTCGCGATGGACGACATCTTTCGACGCGATCCCGACCGCAGCTTCGAGCGGCTCGTGTTGCAGTCGGCGCCGCCCGGACTGATTCCTCCGGCTCTTTTCAGCGAGCTACCATAGTCGCGGATGAACCAGCATGAAGCACCCGGAGAGAACTGATGCCACGCCATGATCCCCTGCGCAACTTTCGCTTTCGCGTCGAGATCGGCGGACTGCCCGATGCTGCCTTTAGCGAGGTAACGATCGGGGCGATCTCGGTGGACGTGATCGAATACCGCAATGGCAACGAGCCGACACAGGTGCGAAAGCTGCCCGGCCTGGCGCGGTTCGGCGACGTGATACTCAAGCGCGGCATCATCTGCTCCGACGGCGGCGCGCTCGATCTGTACGCGTGGCTCAGCAGCGTGATCGCGGGCGATATGACTTCGGCGCGGCGGGTGGTGCAGATCACGGTACTCGACGAGACAGGACGGGACTGTGCCCGCTTCAAGGTGCTCAGCGCCTGGCCGGTGAAGTACGTCCCGAGCGACCTCGAGGGCCGGGGCAACGAGGTTTTGGTCGAACTGCTCGAGTTGGCCAACGAGGGTATCGAGCGCGTGCAATAGTCCCTTTCCGACCGAATCCCGCCCATGAGCGACGATCGACGCGATCCGTTTGTCGGCACGAGGTTTCGTGTCGAAATCGACGGCATCTCCGGCAGCTGCGCGCTCGCGGTTGCTCTGCCGGAGTCGCGCCTTCTGCGGCAGAACGATCCCGGATCGGTTCAGTACGCCGCGCTGGTTCTGCAACGCGGACTGACCACCCGCGCCGACTGGTACGCGTGGTGGGATGCGGCCCGCCGGTCCAAGGATCCGTGCCCAAGGACCGTGACCGTCGTGCTGATCGACGCGCACGGCGCGGACGCATGGCGCTGGATCTTCGCGAACAGCGAACCCGTTGCCTATCGAGTGTCGGGCCTCGCCGCGATGGCCGCCGAACCGTTGGTAGAAACGCTGGAACTGTCGGTGGGCACGTTCGAGGCGGTTGGCCCGGCGGCGTAGGGCCGGTCAGCGGCGGTGCCGGGATCAGTCGAGCCCGGACGATACGGCGCCGGCCGACCAGGCCGACTTCCAGCCTTCGAACTCCGGGATCGCCGGCACCGGGGCCGAATCCGCCGACGGCGCCGATGGCTGGGGCAGGTTGCCCGCCGCCGCCTGATACTCGCGGGTCAGGCAGTCGTCCTCGATGGCGCCGGCCATCAGGATGAGCCGTCGCACGGTCCGGTCGAGACCCGATGTCGCCTCCAGGATCACGCGTCCGCCGAGGCTGTGCGACACCAGGGAAACGCTGGCAGCCGAGCCCGCGTACTCGTTGAGGAACCGGGCCAGCAGGCGGCCGGATGCGATCGCTTCGTCGCCCTCGGCCGGGTAGTCGAGGACCGGCAGGTAGCGCGAGTCGCCTGGCCACAGGACGCCGACGAAAAGGTCCGATCCGGACAGCGACATCAGGCGGCTCCAGTTCGACAGGGCGTCGATGCCGTCCTGGCGGCTGACGTTGAATCCGTGCGTTGCCAGCACCAGGTCGCGCCCGCGTACGCGGGAGCGGAACTCCGTGACCGAAAGCAGTGTCGTGCCGTCTTCCCAGACGGAAGCCTCTGGGGCGCAGATCCCGCCGCAGGCGCCTGCGCGCAAGTCGATGAACAGTGTCATGCGCTACTTTCTGAGCGTCTGAGCGACCTTCACGCCGGCGGCCAGCGCGCTGGTCAGATCCTTGGAGATTGGCGCCATCGGTATCGCGAGCACGCCGCACAACACCGCGAACCAGACCTTGCCGGAGCTGAAGTAGCTCGCTGCGGACTCGTCTCCAT
>VBCK01000150.1 GCA_005882215.1 Betaproteobacteria bacterium
TGCGAGAGTCTCGTGAACTTGACCGCTTCTGCCGAATCCGATGACCGCTATACGCAAACCAGCGAGGGGGCTATGGGTCGCGAAGGGAAGAAACGTGGTTGGTTTCGGGGAACGCCGACGCTAGTTCGCAATCCAGCACTTTGCGGACGATCCGGCCTTCGCGTCCAGCAGGCAGCCATGGTTTCATAGTTTCACAGCGCCGTCCTCGGCGGACTGGCGGGCCGGCTCTCGTTCGCCCCGGGCGTGATGATCGTGTAGGTCTCGACGCTTTCTATATCTGCCCAACGAATTTTCTGTGTATTGACAAAGTAAATACATCGGTTAGAATCTCTAGCGTGGATATCCGCTTCGAGCTTGCCGGCCCCGACGAGGAGGCACGCTATGCGCTCTGAACGCTTGAAGAAACGGTTGTCGAAGGATCGACCCATGACGACCATTACCCTGCGTATCCCGGTCGATGTGGTCGAGTCGCTCAAAGAGATCGCCCCGCTCAAGGGCCTTTCCGGCTACCAGACCCTTCTGAAGTCGTACATCAGCGAGGGACTGCGCCGCGACGAAGGTCAGTTCACCCACGGTTCGACGGATCGTCTCATCGCGGCGTTAAGAAAGCGCGGGATACCAGACGCGGTGCTGGATGACGTCGCGCGTGAGCTCGCGACTAGTGCTTAGCAGACCGGTCGTCTGGCGTCGCGTTCTTGTACCTGCGTATTCGGGCCAGCGTCAGGAATGAGCCATCGTGTTTCGACTGTAGGTAATTTTGCCTTGCTATGCAGTACCCTTACCCGTCTTCCGACGCCTTTGGCCTGCCGGGGCACTTTGTAAGCTATTGATCTTCAACGGAATAGCGTTTCGCCCCGAGCCGACGTTCGCTTTGATCAAGCTCTTGGCCGGTCGAAACCGGCACTGTAGGCGAGATTGTAGGAAGGCGGATCGCGTTGGCGTGGTCCAGCAGGTCGATCGCCGCCAAGTGATGGAACGCAGGCTATCTCGGAGGCATGCGGACTGCACCGTCAATTCGGATGACTTCTCCGTTGAGCATCACGTTTTCAATTATTTGCCCCACGAGTGCGGCGAACTCTGAAGGACGCCCCAGGCGGGCCGGAAACAGCGCAAGTCGGGTCAAAGACTCGCGCACAGCCTCGGAAACCTCCAAGGCCATAGGTGTCTCGAAGACACCAGGAGCGACGGTCATGACACGAATGCCTAAGCGAGCCAGCTCGCGGGCGAGCGGCAGTGTCATCCCGACCACGCCCGCCTTGCTGGCCGAGTAGCAGGCCTGCCCGATCTGACCATCGAATGCTGCGATCGAAGCAGTGTTGACGATGACGCCACGCTCGCCCTCGCTCGTGGGCACGTTCTGCGCCATCGCCTTGGCGGCCAGGCGCGTGACGTTGAACGTGCCGACCAGATTGACCTGGATGCCCTTCGCGAAGAGGTCCAGAGGGTGGACGATGCCGTCCTTATCGAGCACCCTGCGAGGAGTCACGATGCCCGCGCAGTGGATGACACCCAGCAGGCTGCCGCCAAAATCGAGGGCGGTCTCGATGCTCGCTTGGACTTGAGGCTCACTGGTCACGTCCGTGAGCGCGAAACGCACCCGCTCGCCGAGTTCGGCCACAAAGCCCACGCCATCCTCGCGGTTGATGTCTGCAATGACGACCTTCGCGCCGCGCTCGGCGAGCATCCTCACGGTGGCGCCACCCAGGCCAGAGCTGCCGCCAGTGACAAGAAATGTGCTGCCCTCGACTTGCATGGCTATCGTGCTCCATAGATTGACACCACAATGCTCTCAATCGTGACTTCTAACGAGTCCGAGCGTTTGCGCGCGCGCGACCGCATGAGCTCGCTTGTCAACAGCAAGCTTGACGAAGATATTCTTCACGTGAGATTTGACGGTCTCGGGTGCAACGCCGAGCGTGCGGGCGATCTCTTTGTTCGATTGGCCCTCGGCAATCAATTCGAGAATGGTGCGCTCGCGTGGGCTCAACGATTCCCTTACGCCGCTCACCTCTTGCTGGGGATCGGGCCGGTACAGCGAGCGCCAACCCTCCAGGAGCCGGTCGACGTAGGGTAGCTCTTCTTTCGCGTTCGCCGCGCGTTCCACGCTCTCCCGGGCCCCCTGCAGCAAGGTGCCGATTTCCAGGCCCTGTTCGAGTATCGTCTGAAAAAAACCGGCCGGCGCGGCGACTTTCAAAGCCTTGCGAAAAGTCTCCATGGCCTTGATCCGCTCGTTTGCCGCCAGCAAGGCCAGCGCGAGCGCTACCCGAAGCTGGAGCGCGAAGTGATTGCGGTGCGAGGCTTCGCCTTTTTGCAGCAATTCGCTCAGAACGCTAATGGCATCGTGCGGGCGATTCCGGGCCACAGCCAGGCAGGCAGATCCGAGCGCTCGATAGTTCTGGATGTCCGACCAGGCACAGGATGTGGGCAAGCGATACGCCTCGGCGCAGCGCTCCAGGCGCACAAGGCACGCGGAGGCCTCTGCGATCCTGCCTTCAGCGACATAGAGCCTTGCGCGCTCCAGCAGGGCGGCGGCGATCAGTCGGTCCCATCGGCGCTCGTAACCCAGGTTCTCCGCCTGCTCCAGCAGTGCGTAGGCGCGTTCGATATTCGACCGGGCCACGGCAACGCGGACCAGTACGGCGTAGGCCGGTAACACGCAGTCGAGAAGAACGGTGGCGTTGATCACGGGGACGCGATCGACGATCATGGCTTCGGCTTCACCCAGCCGGCCCTGCTCATACCGGATCTTGGCGATCAAGGGAGCGCATAAGGCCGCCGCAGTTGACTGCGGACCGGCGTGGTGTTCCGCCAGCCGCATCGCCTCCGCGAAATGGCGCTCCGCGACTCCGAGGCGGGCTTGTTCCAACTCCGCCAAGCCCAGAAGAGAAAGCCGGTAGACCGAGGACAACACGTTGCGCGTGTCTTCTTCAAGCGAATAGGGGATCCAGGGAGTGGCGTAAAGACTCTCGAGGTTTCCGGCTTTCCAGTGACCGAAGCGAATCACGTTCGACAGAACGTTCGTATTCCATGAATCGGTGGATTGCCGACCGAAGCAGGTTTCGGCAAGTGAAAGTGCGGCCTGACTATCGTCTTTCAGCGCAAGCACGACCGAGCGGACCGTTTGACATTCCCAAGTGGCGTTCTCCGCATCAATATCGCCTTCGGCAGCAGCGCCCTGCTCGATTCCCACAAGCAACTCGACCGCCTGCTCGAACCGCATGGCCAGTGCCATGCCCCAGGCGATCGCAAGCTTGACTTTGATCTGCCCGCGCATCAGATCGGTGGGGAGACTACGTTGCCACCCGAGCAGCGTGAGCAAATCACCTTTTTTTACCAGAGGCATCGCGCAGTTCGCAACGTAGGCCATGGCCTGGTCCGTGTCGCCGGCCTCAATCGCATGCTTGACGGCATTCGTCCACAACTCTTGAGACGCGTACCACCGGTAGGCGCGCCGATGCAGCTCGGGAAGTTCGTCGCCAAATCGTTCTCGCAACCTTTGCGAGAGAAACTCCGCCAGAAGATGGTGGTAGCGATACCAGCGCCCCTCCGCGTCCAGCGGCTCCAGCAGCAGTTGACGGCCCGCAATCGATTCCAGGAGTTCCTGACTCGCGTCCATGCCCGTCACGGCGCGGCACAGCGGCGCGGTGAGACGATCGAGAATGGACGTCCGCAGCATGTAGTACACGACATCGCCCGGAAGGCTAGTGAGCATCCCCTCGATGTAGTCCCCGATGGGACGCGAAGCGCCGGACAGAGCGCGAACGTACTGGGTGAAGTCCTGATTGCTCTGCGTCAGGGAGGAAGCGGCGATGCGCAAAGCGGCCGCCCAGCCCTCCGTCGCACTGTGCAGCGTGTTCACGCTCGCGGTAGGCAACGCAACGGTACTTTCATGTTCGAGAAAGTTGCGGGTCTCCTCGAGGTCAAACCGCAGTCCCCCGCTGTCGATCTCGAGCAGCTGGTTTTGGGCGCGCAACGCGGCCAGGGGCAGAGGTGGCGCCGATCGTGTCATCACGATCAGATGGAAATTGGAAGGAGCATGCGAAAGGAAGAAGCACAGCGCATCGTGTATGGCGCGGTCGGTTATCCGATGGTAATCATCGAGGAACAGACAGACCTCGTCCTCGATTTCGGCGAGCTCATTGATCAGCGTCGTGACAATCGTGTCCGATGGGACCAGAAACGTCTCCGAAGTCAGCCCGAGCGCTGCTACCCCAACGCTGTTGCAGGCGCGGCGCAACGCATGGACAACGTAATGCAGGAAGCGCGCGGGCTCGTCGTCATCGGCATCCAGAGCAAGCCACGCGACGCGGCTGCCGCTCTGACGCAAGCGTTGCGCCCAAGCGATCGCCAGCGAGGTCTTCCCGAATCCCGCAGGTGCCCTGATCAGGATGAGCTGCCTGGCTTGCGCCTGCTCGACCAGCCGCAATAGCCGGGGACGATCGATCAGGCCGGGCGGGACGCGCGGAGCGACGATCTTGGTCGTGAGCAGAAGCGGCAGCTTGCCAGGAGTCACACGTTTCTCCGTGCCCGGTTAATCCGACGCTTCAGTCCGTTGCGGGTAACTCTGGTGAGTCCCCCGATTCGCAGGCTCTTTCCCCCCCATCGGGGGATGGGGCTCGCCTGCCACGGGTCAGAAAATTCTGTCCAGACGGAACGGCGAAGAGTCTACGGCGGCAAGCAGGAAGGCGGAAGACGCGCAGGCCCAACCCGATGCCGCAGTGCAATGAGACGAGCCAGGACGAAGCCTAAATGGACATGAGACTGATCAACCCGCTGAGTCATACCCAGGTCGAGATTCTTCGTCTCGTCAATGTCGGTCATTCGAACCGGCAGATCGCCGACGAACTGGGCATCACCGTCGCCACGACCAAATGGCACCTGTATCAGGTTTTCACCAAGCTTTATGTGACGAACCGTAGCTCGGCGGCCGCCAGAGGACGCCAACTCGGGCTGCTGTGATCTTCCTAAGACCCTAACGCGGCCGACCAAACTTTTGACGGGCGACGTACCGCCATGCGGGTTCTACAGTAGCCCGCGAGGAGACAGTCATGACCGAAGCATCGAATCCGGCCTCGATCCACAAGCTTGGCCCGCTTGGCGCTGAGCCGGAGCTGTCCGAGATGGGTCGCATGGTGCAGGAGTCCATCCACCGCTACGCGGAGGAAGTAATGCGGCCGATCGGTGTGAAGCTCGATCGGATGACGCCGGAAGAGGCCATTGCGCCCGAGTCTCCGTACTGGCCGGCAAGGGAGAAGTTCGTCGAACTCGGTTTCGGTGTCGACACGCTGCTGAGCCTCGAACCCGCCGAGCGCGCCAAGACGATGTGCATCATGTTCGAGGAGCTCGGTTGGGGCGATTCGGGTCTGGCCATCTCGTTCGGGGCCGGGCTGCTGCCTGCTTTCATGAGCGTCGTCCTCGGCAATGATTTTTGCCGCCGGCTGGCTCCCGATTCGAAGCTGGGCTGCTGGGCCATTACGGAGCCCGACCACGGCTCGGACATGCTCGACGCCAGCCGGATGATCTTCCACGCGCAAGGCAACTACGGGCGCCCCAACTGCATTGCCACGCTGCGCGGCGACGAGGTGATCATCAACGGGCAGAAGTCGGCGTGGGTGTCCAACGGGGTGATCGCCGACGTGTGCATCCTCTACTGCGCCGCCGATACCGGCTCGGGACCCGATCCGCGCCGTGGCTGCGTGGTGATCGTGCCGATGGACGCCAAGGGCGTGTCGCGCGGCAAGCCGCTCGACAAGATCGGTCAACGGGCTCTTAACCAGGGTGAAGTCTTCTTCGACAACGTAAAGCTCACCAAGGAGCATTTACTTGCCGGGCCGGACCAGTACCTCGAGGCGGTGTATGCGATACACACCTTCGCCAATGCACTCATGGGTACGGTATTCACGGGCTGCGGGCGCGCCGCTTTCGAGCTGGCGCACGCCTATGCGCATGAGCGCAAGCAGGGCGGCGTGCCGATCATCCGCCACCAGTCCGTCGCCTACCGGCTGTTCCACATGTTCCGCAAGGTGGAGGCCGCCCGGGCGCTGACGCACCGCGTCGTGCACTACAACTTCACCTCTGCTCATCCGTCGCTGCACGCGGCGATGACCGCGAAGATCACTGCGACGCAGACCTCGTTCGAGGTGGCCAACGACGCCTTGCAGATTTTTTGCGGCAACGGGCTGACCCGCGAGTACCCGATCGAGAAGATCCTGCGCGATGCGCGCGCGTCCCTGGTCGAGGACGGCTGCAACGAGATCCTGGCGATCAAGGGGGGCTACTACCTGATCGATCCGGATTTGCTTTGATCCGAAAGCACACCTTCAGAACTCCAGGGGGATTCCTGAATGGCAACGACTTATGAAGTGGTGCTTTACGGCGCGAGCGGATACACCGGCAAGCTGACGGCCTGGAAGCTCGCCGAGCGCGGCATTCCCTTTATCGCGGCCGGGCGGAACAAGGCGCGCCTGGAAGAGGAAATGGCCAAAGTGCCCGAGCTGAAGGGCCACGATTATCGGTGCGTCGGCGTCGCGCACGAGAAAGGGGCGCTGATCGAGCTGTTCAGCGGCAAGAAAGCGGTGATCAACATCGTCGGGCCGTTCATGCAGCTGGGGCGCCCCGTGGTCGAAGCGTGCCTGCAGGCGGGGACGCATTACTTCGATACGACGGGTGAAACGGACTGGATGGCGTTCCTGAAACGCGAGTTCGGACGCGCCTTTGCCGGCAAGGAGCTGGTGCTGTGCCCTGGCAACTCCTACATGTGGGCGGAGGGCAATCTGGCGATGGAGATCGCGCTGGAAACGCCGGGGATCGACACGCTGGATGCGACTTACCTCGCCGACTCGGAGGTCAGCGTGGCATCCACGATGTCGTTCCTGCGGATGTGTGTGCGGCCGCAATACTTCATCAGGAACCGGGAACTGGTGCAATGGCCCTGGGCGACGCCTTATCAGGTCCACGTTCCCGGCGAACATGCACTCCTGAACGCTTTGCCTTGGAGCGGAGGCGGAGAGCCCGTCTGGTACGAAGGAGATGGGCGGGTGCGCAACTGCCAGGTGCTGGTGTCATTCAGGAATCAGGAGCGCTTCAACGCGGTGGTCGGGTTGCTGAGGAAATTCGACGCCGAATGCCGCCAGCTCGATCCCGCCAGGCAGGAAGAGGTCACCAACGAATGGGGTAAAGGCATCACGCAGGTAGAGCCGGCGCGCGAGGTCCCGGAAGTCAACCGCTGCACGCTGTGCTGCCACTGTCGGATTGGCAGACGCAGCTGTCGGGATGAAGGAGAGGCCAGATGAGCTCACAGGTATTCGTCGTCGGGGTCGGCATGACCCGGTTCGGCAGGCATCCGGACAAGAGTGTCAAGGAACTCACGCGTGAGGCGGTTGAGCAGGCACTGGCTGACGGGGGCTGCGGCAAGACGGACGTGCAGGCCGCGTTCTTCGGCAATTCCACCCAGGGACACATGGAAGGCCAGGACATGATCCGCGGCGAGTTGGCACTGCGTTCCATGGGAATGCAGAGCCTGCCAGTGGTGAACGTCGAGAACGCCTGCGCCAGCGCCAGCACCGCCTTTCATTTGGCAGTGAACTACGTGAAAGCGGGTGCGGCGGACGTCGTGCTCGCGGTCGGGGCGGAAAAGATGTTTTCCACGGACAAAGCGCGCACGTTCAGCGCCTTCGACGGGGCCTGGGACGTACACGATACGGCGGCGGGCACGCAGAGGCTGCTCGACATGGGAAAGGGCGTCGAACCGCCGCCTGGAAGCAAATCGCCCAAGCCCTACAGCGTGTTCATGGATATCTATGCCTCGATGGGGCGCTTGCACATGCGCCAGTACGGTACGACCCAGCGCCACTTCGCCGCGGTCTCGTCCAAGAACCACAAGCACTCCGTGCACAACCCTCTGGCGCAATACCAGGACCCCTACAGCGTGGACGATATCCTGCACGCGCCGCCGATCACCTACCCATTGACGCTGCCGATGTGCTCGCCGATCAGCGACGGCGCGGCGGCGGCGATCGTCTGCAGCGAAGCAGGTTTCGCGAGGCTTACAGGCCAGCGCGCACGCGCAATCCGGGTGCTGGCGTCGGTGATTCAAACCGGCAGCGATCGACCGGCCGCCGCCTTCGACCGGCACCTCGTGCGGCTCGGCTCCGGCAAAGCCTATGAGCAAGCTGGCGTAGGGCCGCAGGACGTCGGCGTGGCCGAAGTGCACGATGCCACGGCGATCGGCGAAATCATCCAGTCCGAAGTGCTGGGCCTTTGCGAGCCCGGCACGGGCGGTCCTCGGGCCGAGCGGGGTGAGACGTCCATCGGCGGGCGCATTCCGATCAACCCGTCGGGAGGACTGGAATCGAAGGGTCACCCGATCGGCGCCACCGGCCTAGGCCAGATTCACGAGCTGGTCGCCCAGCTGCGAGGCGAAGCCGGTCAACGTCAGGTGCAGGGCGCGCGGATTGCGCTGGCGGAGAACGGCGGTGGCCTGTACGGCATCGAGGAAGCCGTGGCCTGCATCACGATATTGGGCCGCTGACGCAGCGGCCGTCGGGGCACCACGCGGAGCGCGTGGACAGACAGCCGGTTGCGTGCAAAGGAGCGCGAGGGGCATGAGCGCAAGAGCAGAAAACATCCTGGCGAACCTGATCGCCAACCGCTTCGAGACGATGCCGGACCTGCCCGTGCTGACCATCGAGGGCGCCGGCGCGCGCCCGGACGAGGTGCGTACTTACCGGCAGCTCTGGCAGAACGGCCAGCGTCTGGCGCAGGCGCTGCTCAAGCAGGGCTTGCAACCCGGCGATCACTTCGCCCTGCTGATGGCCAATCATGCGGAGTTCGTGGACGCGATGGTGGCCGCCTCGATTTGCGGCACCGTGTTTGTACCGATCGATCCCCGCACCAAGGGCGACAAGCTCGCGTTCATGCTCGAGAACGGTCGCTGCAAGGGTGTCATCGCGGCCGACTACGCGCTGGACAACCTGACCGCTGTGCGCGGTCAGTTGAGCGATTTGGCTTGGGTAATCGGTCTGCGGTCAAACGAACAGGCGAAGACGGCGGCGGATTACCGGGGTGTTCTGCCTTACGAGGTGGCGCTTTCGGACGAAATCCCGAACCTGGATATCGCGACGCGGAACCCGGAATCCGCCATGCAGTTGATTTTCACCTCCGGCACCACCGGCGACCCCAAGGGCATCATCTTGACCCACCGGCGCTACTGCGACACGGCCGCGGTCGTGTTGAAGCTGTTCGGCTACGCCAAGGACGACCGGCCCTATTCCGGGCTGTCCCTCACCCATGCCAATGCGCAGGTCATTACCCTGGGAGCATCGTTCGCGGGGGGACTGCGCGGGGTGCTGTCGCGCCGCTTCACCAAATCGCGGCTGTGGGACATCACCCGCGCCTACGGCTGCACCACGTTCACGCTGCTGGGGGGCATGACCACGGCGATCTACAGCGAGCCGAGGAAGGAGAACGACGCAGACAATCCAGTGCGTTTCGTGATCTCTGCGGGGATGCCGGCAGCGATCTGGGAGGATTTCGAACGACGCTTCAACGTGCAGATCGTCGAGTTCTACGGAGCCGCGGAAGGCGGGCTCACGGTCAAGCCGATGGGCGTCGGCCCGATCGGCAGCATCGGCAAGGCGGTGCCGACGCTCAAATACCGCATCGTGGACGAAGCAGGTAACGACTGCCCGGTGGGCACGGGCGGGGAGCTGTTGTTCCGCCACGCGGACGGTTCGCCGTTCAAGGTCGAGTACTTCGGAAATGCCGAGGCGTCGGCGAAAAAATGCGCGGACGGCTGGCTCTGCATGGGCGACATCGTCCGTCAGGACGAGAACGGCTGGCTGTTCTTCGAATTCCGCAAGGGCGGCGGCATCCGGCACAACGGTGACTTCGTCAACGTCGCCTTCGTGGAGAAGGTGATTGCCGAGTGTCCGGGGGTCGACGACGTTTACGTGTACGGCATCCCTGCCGCATCCGGTGCCCCGGGCGAAAAGGACGTGGTCGCCGCCGTGGTGCCGAAACACGGAACCGCTCTCGATCCGCAATCGATATTCCGCGCCTGCCGCAAGAAGCTCGAGCCCAACTTCGTGCCCAGCTATATCCAGGTTCTGGACCAGATACCCAAAACGGCGTCGGAAAAGCCCCAGGACCGCTTTTTGATCGAAGCCTTTCAAAGCGACAAAACCCGGGTCTACGTCGAGTCCTGAGTGCCGACTAAAGATGCGTGCCGCCTGGTACACGAAAAATGGCTCCGCCCGCGAGGTGCTCACGGTCGGTGAGCTGCCGACGCCCGTGGCAGGCCCCGGTGAGGTGCGCGTGCGGCTCCACGCCTCCGGAGTGAACCCGTCGGATGTCAAGTCGCGCCGAGGCAGGCCGCTGGCCGGGCCGCTGGTCGTGCCGCACAGCGATGGCGCAGGCGTGATCGACGACGTCGGGGTCGGTGTCTCGCCCGCTCGAGTGGGTGAGCGGGTTTGGATCTGGAACGGCCAGTGGAAGCGGTCCATGGGTACTGCCGCGGAATTCATTGCACTGCCAGGTCACCAGGCCGTCGCGCTGCCGGACTCGACCGATTCCGCGGCGGGCGCCTGTCTGGGCATCCCGGCCCTGACCGCGTACCAGGCGGTTCGTCTGCTCGGCGACGTCGAAGGCAAGCGGGTGCTGGTGATCGGTGCATCGTCCGTTGTCGGCCACTACGCGACGCAGATTGCGGCCCGCCGCGCGCGCGCCATCGTCTTCGGCACGGTCGGTTCGGAGAAAAAGGCGGCGCATGCGCGCGCGGCCGGAGCCAGTGAAACCATCGAGTACAAGCGTCAGGACGTGGTGGCCCGCATCAGGGCGCTTACCGAAGGCGCCGGGGTCGACGCCATCATCGACATGGATTTCTCGACCACCGTGAAAATGCTCTGCGCGAATGTCCTCGCACCGCACGGCACCCTGGTCTGCTATGGCTCGAATGTCGTGGGCGAGCTGCCCCTGCCGTTCACGAATCTCCTGACGAACAGCTTGTCGCTGCGCTTTTTCCTCGTCTACGAGTTGAGCGAATCCGAACGGTGTCGTGCCATCGACGGAGTTACCGATTTGCTCGAGGCCGGCCATCTCGCCCATACGATCGGTGCGCGGTTCCCACTCGACCAGATTGCGAGCGCGCACGAGGCGGTTGAAGCCGGCGCCTTCGGCAACGTGGTGATCGAGTTGGCGTGATGTGCGCGGCCCGGCGAGTCTGAGCTCCAGCAAGCGAACTCTCGTTAAACGATTGTGAGAAATGCGAGACTGCCGATGAACCCGAGGGAATTCAGACACCGGTTGGCGACTTTCACGCTCAGCCACAAATGGCTGGTTCTCGGCGTGATGGCCCTCATTACGGCGTTCTTCGGAGCGGGGGTGGCCAGACTGGACGTGAGGACCGTCTTTTCGGATCTGTTTCCGAGGACTCACCCGTTCGTCCAGGTCTATCGCGATCATCAGAACTTCGGCAGTCCGCTGACTGTCACGCTGATGATCAAGCGTGTCGACGGAAAGGACATATTCCAGCTGGACACGATGGACAAGATCTGGCGTCTGTCGCGAGACATCGACCTCGCTCCAGGCGTGGACCACGACCAGATCCTCTCGATTGCCACTTCCAAGGCGCGCTACACCGTCGTCACTCCCGACGGGATCTTTTCGAACCCGATCATGGACGATCATCCGCCCAAGACCGCGCAGGAACTGGCGGAGGTGCGGCGCCGGGTCAACGAATCCCCTGGAGCGCGTACTTTCCTGGTGTCCGCGGACGGTACGGCGACCCTGATCAACGCCACGTTCATAGAGCGGCTGGTCGACTACGGAAAGCTGTTCGACTACGTGCAGGCGCTGGTCAAGAAGGACCGCGACGCGGAGCACGAGATCTACGTCGCGGGATTCCCGACGATGACCGGCTGGATCTATGCGTTCGGGTCCCGCACCGCCCAGATTTTCGCGATCACGCTGATTCTGATGTACGGGGTCCTTGCGCTGCACATGCGCAATGTCTCCGGAATCGTAACCCCGATCGCCGTCAGCACCGTGTCTGCGATCTGGGGATTCGGGCTGGTCGGATGGCTGCACCAGCCGGTCGAGCCGCTGCTGATGGTCGTGCCTTTACTGCTCGTCGCCCGCTGTTTCAGTCACTGCGTGCAGGCCACCGAGCGCTACTACGAGCTGTTGCACGAGGGGGGC
Source organism: Betaproteobacteria bacterium (assembly GCA_005882215.1). Taxonomy (GTDB): domain Bacteria; phylum Pseudomonadota; class Gammaproteobacteria; order Burkholderiales; family Burkholderiaceae_F; genus VBCK01. The sequence continues at coordinate 12,196 of VBCK01000150.1, forward strand.
GATAAGCGCAAGGCCGCCGAGCTGTCGCTGGTGTCGCTGGTGTGGCCCGGAACGCTGGGTATTTTCTGTGACGTGTGTGGCCTGCTGCTGGTGGTCTTGGCGCCGATTCCGGCCATGGAGCGGTTCGCACTGTTTACCGGCTTCTGGGCGATGAACCTGGTGCCGACCAGCGTGTTCCTCACGCCCGTGCTGCTGAGCATGCTGCCGAAGCCGGGCAATCTGGAGCACGTACTGGCAAAAGGCGGTCATGGTGGCCCGGTGCAGAGGGGGATGCACGCCCTCCTTGAGAAGTTGAGCCTGCTGTCCCACGGCAAGGCCGCGCGCTATACGGCGGCCGTCTTCGTCGTCCTGACTCTCGGTTCGCTCTGGATGATGTCCCGGATCCAGGTCGGCAATCCGGTCGAAGGCAGCAATCTGCTGCGCGAGGATTCCGAATTCAACACCGCCGTGCGCCAGATCAATCGGCACTTCCCGGGCCTGATGACGATGGAGGTGGTATTCGAAGGCAAAGCCGGACGGATCATCCGTCAGTCCGACACGTTGCAGGCGATGCAGGGGTTGCAGCACTGCCTTGAAAGCGGACCCACGCCGCCCACTGCCACGCTCTCACTCGCGGACTACGCGGTCGAGGCGAACCGCGTGTTCAACGGTGGCAATCCCAAGTGGGGTCCGATCGACCCCGACGACGCGTCGGCCGCGGCGGCGGCAACGGCGCTGATGGCCGGCACCAACGCCAAGGCTTACCTGCACGTGACGGATTTCGAGCAACAGAACGCAACCGTGTCGCTGTGGTACTCCAACAATAAGCAGAAGACCGTGGACGCGGCCATCGCGCAGGCGAGAGCGTGCGTCGCGAAGGTGGGAGCGGAACACGCGACTTTCCGCATCCGGCTCGCTTCGGGGGCCATCGCGCTGCAGCAGTCGATCAACGACACCGTGGATCGATACCAGTGGTACATCCTCGGCGCGCTCAATCTGGTGATCTTCATCGGTTGCTCGCTGGCTTATGGATCCATGGCCGCCGGCCTGCTTCTGCTCGTACCCGTCAACCTGGCCAACGCGTTCCTGACGGCGGCGATGGCGCTGGGAGGTCTGGGGCTCGATGTCAATTCACTGCCTATTCTCGCGATCGGCATCGGAGTGGGCATCGACTACGGAATCTATCTGCTCACTCGCATTTGCGAGGAATATCACCTGGCGCACAAGGACATCGGTCAGGCGATTCGCGTCTCTCTGACGACCTGCGGCAAGGCGATCTTCTTCACCGCCAGTCTGATGACCATCGGCCTTGCACCATGGTATTTCCTGTCCGAACTGAAATTTCTTTCCGATATGGGTCTACTGCTGGTCGCGGTGATGTTGATCAACATGGTACTTGCCCTGATTTTGGTGCCACTGCTCGTATACCTGTTCAGGCCGAAGTTTCTCGACGCGGACATCTCGGTGCTTTCGGAGTCGATCCTGCTACCGGAGCCCGCGCACTCGGGTTGAGCGACTGGTCGCGAGGGTAAGGCAACGCACCTCGATTTCAGTGAATTGAACAAGGAGACATCATGCATGTCCGTAAATTCGACTTCGACTACAGCCGCCGCATATTCACCGAGAAGACTGCCAGGGGCATCCTGACAGCCGGCGTTCTGACTCCGCTCTGGCCCTTGATCGCTGACGCGGCCGATGTCGGGAAGGCTTATCCCGAAGAGCTGCTGTCTATCGACGCCTACACCAAAGGCAAGATCAAAACCGGCGACACGATCACCGCCGAGAACGTGGACGTGGTCAAGGACCTGATCGACCCTGTCGCGTACAAACAAGTCAAGGAGATGGGGCGGCGCATCAAGATTGTCGCCTCGACCAACGACGTGACGCGGATGTATCCGTACGAGTACCTGGAGGCGACACTCAAGAACAAGGGAAAGGCCAGGCTCGACAAGGATGGCAACGTTGTCACGCAGGACGGCAAGCCGTGGATTGGCGGCAATCCGTTCCCGGACGGCAAGGATGCACTCGAAGTCTTTTCCAATCTGACGATGTGCTGGGGACGCCACGACAGTTCGCTGTACGCCGTGAAGGATTGGGAGATCGGGCCGGATGGCGGGCTGACCTACCAGTACGACTTCGTCTGGGTGGAGGAAAACACCGTTGCCCGCGTTGGGTCGGCCGGTCCCTATCTAAAAGGGCAGGAGGACAAGTTGCGCTTTCAGTCGGTGTTTTTCACATCTCCGACCGACGTGAAAGGGACGGCTTACCTCAACACCTGGTACTACGACCAACGCAAATTCCCCGACCTGGTTGGCTATCTGCCGGCCTTCAAACGCGTCCGCAAGTTCCCGACCAATCAGCGTTTTGAACCGCTGGTCGCGGGAATGGCCCTGTATCTGTCCGACGCCTGGGCGGCGGGCGATCCAATGCTGACCTGGGGCAACTACAAGGTGGTTGGGCGGGGGCCGTTCCTGGGCGCGGTCTCGGGAACGTGGTATGGCGATCACCCGAACTGGGAGCGCCCGGCTCACGGAGGACCTAAAGGGCAGACGTTCTTCGACACCGAGATGGAGCTGTGTCCGGAGGTGATCGTCATCGAGGCGGAGCCGACCGGCTACCCGCGCGCCCCCGTGAGCAAGAAGCGGGTGTGGGTCGATGTGCGCAACATGATGTATGTCGCATATGTTTCGTATGACCGGCGCGGCGAGATCTTCAAATCGTTCGAACCGCAATACAGCCTCTATGAAAAGGGCAACGCCCGCGTGATGGACGGAAAGCATCCTGCGTGGTCGTGGACGGCCGTGCAATGCCACAGCATCCAGGACAACCGGATGTCGCGCTTTGTACAGGCGAAGGGAGCGGCGGGCGGGTTTGCCTCCGTCTACAACCAGACCGGCCTGTATGACAAGTACCTGACCGAGCAGGCGATCCAGCGCCTGGGGACGTAAACATGACCATTGACAGGGACGCGAAGACGCCCGGGAACGCGCCGGGCGCGACCGGTATGTCCGCGGCCGGAAGGTTCCTCGCTGGGTTCCTGCTGGTTTGTCTGGGGGCAGCAGCCCGGGCCGCTCTTCCCACCGCGGGGGAGAAAGTGGACGTGATCCTTCACGGCACCGCGCACGATGCGCTGTATGACATCGCGTTCGAGGGCCGCAAAGGTATCGCCGTTGGAGCTTTCGGGACCGTCCTGACAACCGGCGACGGTGGCGCGACCTGGGCGGCCCAATCGCCCGCGCCAACCGGGTTGGCTCTGTTCGGCGTGGCAGTTCGCGACGGCAGATGCGTGATCGTCGGCCAAACGGGAATCGCTTTCGCGGCGGATGACTGCAAACAGTGGAAGTTGTCGCCCCCCGTCACCAAGGCAAGGCTCAGCTCGGTGAGCCTGAACCGAAACGGCCATGCGTGCGCGGTCGGTTCGTTCGGGACCATTCTGAGCTCGTCCGATTGGGGCAAAACCTGGACGCAGCTGCCGATGGACTGGAGCGGGATCAGCGGGCAGAGCGCCGAGCCGCACTTGTACGGCGTGCATGTCGGCGACGACGGCACCCTGACTGTCGTCGGCGAGTTCGAACTCATTTTGCGCTCGACCGACGGCGGTGGCCAGTGGAAGGTCCTGCACAAGGGAGAGCGGTCGCTGTTCGGCTTGCAGGTGCTGGATAACGGCCAGGCCTATGCCGTCGGGCAGAGCGGCGCGGTGCTCGCAAGCTCGGACAGGGGCGCGACCTGGCGCTCGCTCGATACGGGCGTGACGGCCATTCTCACCGGGGTTCTTGCCACTCCGACCGGCGAGGTCGTGGCGAGCGGAATCAATACGATCGTTTACAGCGAAGACGGAGGCGCGTCCTGGAGCTCGCTGCAATCAAGACTGGTGAACAACGCCTGGCATGAAGCCTTGGCCGCGAGCGAGGACAGCAGTGGGAAACGACGTGTCATGAGCGTCGGCGCGGGCGGGTCGATTCTCCAGCTCACTCAATAAGTCAGTAGAAAAGGGGGGGGCCGTTATGAAAACAACGTCATCGCGGGTCGTGCGTGGAGCATTGGGTTCGGTTTTGCTGATGGCGTCGAGCATTGTCTCGGCCGCGGACTGGCAGTTCACAGGTCTGCTCCGCGAAGAAGTTGCCGCACCGATTGACAATCAGGTGAATCCTCAAAACCAGCAGGGCAACGTTTTCAATGGCGTGGCCGTCCGGAACACCGGCCTTGGCCCGCTCATTGCGCCGGGACTGAGTCCGACCACGCTGACCCGCCCTGGTTCCATTTCCAAGCACAATACCTGGAACATGTTCGCAACGCGCGTGGAACTGAGTGCCGACGGAAAAATGGGCGACGACTGGGCCGCGCACTTGAAGCTGCGCGGGTTCACGGATCAGGTCGGGCACATAGACAACGCGTTCGAAAACATCAATCTGTTCCAGGAGCCGTTCCGCGGTGGTGGCAACGGCACGCCGCTCGAAGTGGCCCGCAAGGATTGGATCCTGGATCTGCCCGCGGCCTACGTGGACTACAACCATGGCCCGCTCTGGGTGCGCGTCGGGAATCAACAGATAGCGTGGGGCGAAGCCATCTTCTTCCGCGTGCTCGACGTCCCGAATGGTCTGGATTACCGCCGCCACTCGATACTGGATGTTGCCGCGGAAGAGTATTCGGACAAACGGGTACCGGCGCCGGGCGTTCGCAGCAGTTACCGGGTCACCAATGACTGGACCGTGGAAGGCTTTGCTCAGCGTTTCAATCCGAGCATCCTGGCGGATCCGAATTCACCCTACAACACGATCCCGAGTCAATTTACGGTGGAACAACGAGAAGGCTACGACGAGGTCAAGAACGATTGGAACTTCGGTGCTCGGCTTCAGGGGAAGATCGGAGATGTCGGCCTGCAGTTCATGGCGACGCAGCGCCACAATCCTGACGGCGTCTTTCGGTGGACGGATTCGCATGCGGGCGTGCTATCCGGAACTCCGTTCGAGGCGGGAACGGGGCAGGGCGTCTACAGCGCCGCCGAGTGGTTTCGCTACTCGGGCTTCGCGCGGCTCGACGGCGTGGGCGGATTGGCGGCGGCTCTCAATGAACACCCGCCGACATCGCCGGTGATAGGAGGCACCGCGTTGGCGGTGTTGCGGGGCTGCGGGGCCTCGCTGTCGCCCCAGATCTCGTTTCCGACGCCGGCATCGGCCTCCTGCGTGCTCGACTCGTTCTTCGACCCCGTCGTCGGACTCGGCAATCTGGTCGGTCATATCGCCCGGGAGTATCCGAGCGAGAACGTCTACGGTTTCGGCGCCAACTACATCTTCGAGGGCGCGCCCGATTCGCTGCTCGATCAGTTGATCGCCCGTTTCGAACTCTCGTACACGCCGGACAAGAAATTCAGCAATCCGACCCTTTCGCGCACCTACATCAAATCCGACGAAACGGCATTCGCATTGATCTTCGAGAAGAACTACAAGTTCAGCTCATCCTTCCCAGCGACGTACATTGTCACTCAGTGGCTGCACAAAACTTCAAGCGATCTGTTTGGTCGCTCTTTGCGCGGAATGGGAGGACCCGACACGGCCGGCTCGCCCAGCGGCCTGAGCCACTTCGATGCAGCAGCCTTGGCGATCCAGCAGCCGTCGCCGACTCTCGAGTGGCGGGGCGACCTGACGGTGTTGACTGACTTTCGAGGTGGCTGGCTCATTCAGCCGGGCGCCAAATGGCACCCCAGCAAATCGTTGCAGGTGGACGTGTATGCAAACGTGATTCTGAACGAGGGCGCGAACGACAATTTCGGCGAGAACTTGATCTCGGCTAGAGAGGTGTTCGCGCGGTTTACATACTACTTTTAGCCGTGTCTGCCGCTTTCGACGCGCCCCATGCATGAGACGTTATGAAATTGCTTTGGAGACCTGAGCCATGAAAGTCCTGGTACCGGTCAAACGTGTGGTCGATGCCAATGTCAAGGTACGAGTGAAGACGGATGGCAGCGGCGTCGACATCGCGAACGTGAAGCTCTCGATCAATCCCTTCGACGAGATTGCCGTCGAGGAGGCCGTGCGGTTGAAGGAGGCCGGCGTGGCGACGGAAGTCGTGGCGGTGTCCGGTGGTGTCGCCGGATGCCAGGAGACGCTGCGCACGGCCATGGCCATCGGTGCGGACCGCGGCATTCTGGTGGAGACCAACGCCGAGTTGCAGCCGCTTGCGGTGGCCAAGCTCCTGAAAGCCCTGGTGGGCAAAGAAGGAGTGGAGCTGGTCATTCTGGGTAAGCAGGCCATCGACGATGATGCCAACCAGGTCGGCCAGATGCTGGCGGCCATGCTCGACTGGCCTCAGGCCACTTTTGCCTCGAAGATCACCTTTGCGCAGGACCTTGTGACGGTGGTCCGGGAGGTCGATGGCGGTCTGGAAACGCTCGAATTGAAGCTGCCGGCGGTGATCAGCGTCGACCTGCGGCTCAATACGCCTCGCTACGCGACGCTGCCCAACATCATGAAGGCGAAGAAAAAGCCGTTGCAATCCATGACGCCTGAAAGCCTCGAGGTCGACGTGCGTCCGCGGCTGGCCACGCTCAGGATGGCGGAGCCACCGAAGCGGCAGGCAGGCATCAAGGTGGGCAACGCAGCCGAGCTGGTCGACAAGCTCAGGAACGAAGCCAAGGTGATTTGAAAGGCACTAGCAATTCGGACAGGAGTGTGCGACATGGCCGTACTCGTCATCGCCGAGCACGACAATCAGAGCCTCAAGGGAGCGACGCTGAACACCGTGACGGCGGCGGCTCGCCTGGGGGATGATGTTCATATCCTGGTGGCGGGATACAACTGCCGCGCCGTCGCCGAGCAGGCCGCGAAGGTGGCCGGAGTTACGAAGGTGCGGCTGGCCGATGCAGAGCACTATGCCCACCCGCTAGCCGAAAATTGGGCGCCGCTCGTCGTCGGGCTGGCGCAAGGCTACAGCCACCTGCTGGCGCCAGCCACGACGGCCGGCAAGAACCTGATGCCGCGGGTGGCGGCGTTGCTCGACGTGGCGCAGATCTCGGAGATCGTCGCGGTTGAATCGACGGACACGTTCGTGCGCCCGATCTATGCCGGCAACGTATTGGCGACGGTGCGCAGCGCAGACTCCGTCAAGGTGATCACGGTTCGTGGCACCGGGTTCGGGGCCGCCGCCGCGGAGGGCGGTACCGCCCCGATCGAGACGATCCAGCCGGGCGCCAGGACCAGCGCCTGCCGCTTCGTGAGCCAGGAGCTGACCCGATCCGAACGTCCGGAGCTGAGCGGGGCGCGGCGCGTGGTCTCCGGTGGTCGGGGCATGGGGTCGGGCGAGAACTTCAAGCTGCTGGAGGAGATTGCTGACAAGCTCGGAGCGGCCGTGGGGGCCTCGCGTGCCGCGGTCGACGCGGGCTTCGTCCCCAATGATTACCAGGTCGGCCAGACCGGCAAGGTGATTGCACCGGAGCTCTACATTGCCGTCGGGATCTCGGGTGCGATTCAACATCTGGCGGGAATGAAGGAGTCCAAGGTGATCGTCGCGATCAACAAGGACGAAGAAGCGCCGATCTTCCAGGTGGCCGACTACGGCCTCGTGGGCGATCTGTTCCAAGTGCTGCCCGAGCTGTCGCAGGCATTGGACAAGCTCAAACAGGCTTGACCGGGGAGGGAACATGACCACGTACATCGCTCCTGTGCGCGACATGCAGTTTGTGATCCGGGAACTGGCCGGTCTGGAGCGGCTCACCGCCCTGCCCGGTTACGAGGAGGTCACGCTGGAATTGGCGGACGCAGTGCTCGAAGAGGCCGCCAAGCTTGCCAGCGAGGTGCTCGCACCGCTGAATAAGACCGGTGATGAGCAGGGTGCGTCCTTGACCCGCGATGGTGTGGTCGCGGCCCAGGGGTTCGGCGCAGCGTATCGCCAGTTCGTGGAAAACGGCTGGAACGGGCTGGGCGGCGATTCGGAATACGGCGGCCAGGGCCTGCCTGGGCTGATCGCCGCCGCGACCGTGGAGATATGGAATTCGGCCAACATGGCTTTCGCTCTGTGCCCCTTGCTGACCGCAGGGGCGATGGAGGCGCTCAAGCAGCACGGTGCACGCGAGCTCAAGGCGCGCTATCTGCCGAAACTGGTCAGCGGCGAATGGACGGGCACGATGAATTTGACCGAGCCGCAGGCAGGCTCGGACCTGTCGGCGGTGCGGACGAAGGCAGTGCCGGAGGGTGATCACTACCGCCTCTACGGACAGAAGATCTTCATCACCTGGGGCGACCACGATATGACGGACAACGTCGTCCACCTGGTGCTGGCACGTACCCCTGATGCGCCGGAAGGCGTCCGCGGCATCTCCCTTTTCCTGGTGCCCAAGGTGCTGATCGATGCCGACGGGAATCTGGGCGAACGCAACGATGTGCGCTGTGTATCGATCGAACACAAGCTGGGCATCCACGCCAGCCCCACTTGCGTGATGAGCTTCGGCGATGCTCAGGGCGCCATCGGCTACCTGGTCGGTCAGGAGAACAAGGGGCTCGCCCACATGTTCACGATGATGAACGAGGCCCGGCAGAAAGTGGGATTGCAGGGTCTCGGGATCGCCGAGCGGGCCTACCAGGCGGCGCGCGATTATGCCAAGGAGCGCGTCCAGGGCCGGCCGGCGGGGCAGAAGAGCGGAGACCGGGTCACCATCATCCATCACCCCGATGTACGGCGAATGCTGCTTACGATGAAGTCGCAGATCGAGGCCATGCGCGCGTTCGGCTACGTGTTGGCCGCCGACCTTGACCTCGCGCACAAGCATCCGGATGAGGCGGAGCGCCGGCGCCGCCAGGCGCGCGTGGATTTGCTGATCCCGGTGCTCAAGGGCTGGTGCACGGAACTTGCCGTGGAGGTCACCTCGCTTGGCGTACAGGTCTACGGCGGCATGGGTTTCATCGAGGAAACGGGGGCCTGCCAGTACCTGCGCGACGCGCGCATCGCACCGATCTACGAGGGCACGACCGGAATCCAGGCAGCCGATCTGGTCGGGCGGAAACTGCCTGCCGACAAGGGCTGGGCCATGGCGGCGCTGATCGGCGAGATGCATGCCGTCGAGCCGCAGCTCGCCCAGGCCGATGGGGCCGACTTCGCATCGATCCGCGCGGCTCTGAGGGATGGGGTACTGGCTCTTGAGCAGGCGACGCAATGGGTGCTTCAGACGATCGAGCAGGATCCGGACGCGACTCTGGCGGCGTCGTTCAGCTACCTGATGCTGGTCGGGTATGTCTGCGGAGGCTGGCAGATGGCCCGCGCCGCCGTTGCGGCGCGGGCGTGCCTGCAGTCGGGTGAGCACAAGGGGTTCTACCGCGCCAAGATCGCGACCGCCACCTTCTACGCCGAGCAGATCATGCCCAAGGCGAATGCTCTGCTCAGTGTCGTGAAGAGCGGCGCCTCGACCGCCTTGGCCCTCGGCGAAGAGTGCTTTTGAGGCGGAGCGGGCCGCGATCGGCGACTGATCGAGTGCAGAAAATGCAACGCGAAGCGATGGACTTCGATGTGCTGATTGTCGGCGCTGGCCCGGCCGGGCTCGCGGCCGCAATCCGCCTGAAGCAATTGGCCACGGAAACCGCCCGGGAAGTCACCGTTTGCGTGATCGAAAAGGGAGCGGAAATCGGCGCCCATATCCTGTCCGGTGCGGTGATGGATCCTCGGGCACTGAATGAACTCTTCCCCGACTGGAAGGAAAAAGGGGCGCCGCTCGACACCGCGGTGGCCGAAGACCGTTTCGTGTTCCTGAAAACGAACGGCAGCTATCGGATCCCGAACGCCCTGCTGCCCGACTGCTTTCTGAATCACGGCAACTACATCGTCAGTCTGGGCTCGGTGTGCAAATGGCTCGCAATCCAGGCCGAAGCCTTGGGCGTGGAGATCTATCCAGGTTTTGCCGGCGCCGACGTGCTGTACGACGACGACGGCTCGGTCAAGGGCGTGGCCACCGGCGACATGGGGGTGGGCCGTGACGGCAACCCGGCGGCCGCTTACCAGCCGGGGATGGATCTGCGCGCCAAGTACACGCTGTTCGCAGAGGGTTGCCGTGGGCACCTCGGCAAACAACTCGAAGCCCGCTTCGCGCTGCGCGAGGGCCGCGATCCGCAGGTCTATGGCCTCGGCATCAAGGAGCTTTGGGAGGTGCCGGCGCAACAGCACGTGAAGGGCCTTGTGATGCATACCGCCGGTTGGCCGCTGCCCGCCGACACCTACGGCGGCTCGTGGATGTATCACTACGGAGAAAACCTCGTCTCCGTCGGCTTCGTGGTCGGCTTGAACTACCGCAACCCCTATCTGTCGCCGTACGAGGAGTTCCAGCGCTATAAGACGCACCCCGATATCCGCGGTTTCCTGCAGGGTGGCCGGCGCATTGCCTACGGTGCGCGGGCGATTGCGGCCGGCGGGGTGCAGGCGCTGCCCAAGCTGGTCTTCCGGGGCGGCGCCTTGATCGGTGACGATGCCGGCTTTCTGAACGCGGCCCGCATCAAGGGCAGTCACGCGGCGATCAAGTCGGGCATGTTGGCCGCGGTGGCAATCGCCGATGCGCTGGCTGCCGGCCGTTCGAGCGACGAACTGAAGGCGTATCCGGAGACCTTCGAGCGAAGCTGGCTCAAGCAGGAGCTGAACAAGACACGCAACTTCAAACCCTACATGAAGCGCGGACTGTACGTCGGCGCTTTGCTGTTCGGGATCGACCAGCAGCTCTTTCGCGGCAAAACGCCGTGGACCCTGCACCATACGGCGGACCACACCGCGCTAGAGAAGGCGGCCGAGTGCAAGCCTATCGAGTATCCGAAGCCGGATGGCAGCCTCACGTTCGACCGGCTCTCTTCGGTTTTTCTATCCAACACCAATCATGAGGAGAACCAGCCCTGCCACCTGCGACTCAAGGACCCGAACGCACCGATCAGCCTGAATCTGGCCCTGTACGACGCGCCGGAGCAGCGCTACTGCCCGGCCGGCGTGTACGAGATCGTGCGCGATGCCATGGGCGCCAACCCCCGGCTTCAAATCAACGCCCAGAACTGCGTGCATTGCAAGACCTGCGACATCAAGGACCCGAGCCAGAACATCGTCTGGGTCACGCCTCAAGGCGGCGAGGGGCCGGTCTATGCAGCGATGTGAACCAAACTTCGAAACGAGGGGTGAGCCATGCCAGACAACCTGATCGAAGTGACGCCCTCGGCCTACAGCTATCCCCTTCTGATCAAGCATCTGCTGTACACGCCGCTGCTGCACGCGCCGCAGCAGCAAATCGTCTACCAAGGGAAGGTGCGCTATACGTATCGGGCTCTGCGCGAACGCATCGGGCGGCTGGCCAGCGGCCTCGCCGGTCTCGGCGTGCGCCACGGCACCACAGTTGCGGTGATGGATTGGGACAGCCATCGGTACCTCGAGTGCTATTTCGCGGTGCCCATGATGGGCGCGGTACTGCAAACGGTGAACATCCGGCTGTCTCCGGAGCAGATCCTCTACACGATCAACCATGCCAGGGCCGACGTGCTGCTTGTGCACAGCGACTTCGTTTCAGTGCTCGAGGGTATCAAGGACAAGCTGGAAACGGTCCGCAAGTTCGTGCTGATCGCCGACCGGGAAGAAAAGGTGCCGAGTTCGATGCCGACGGCAAGCGAGTACGAGGCCATGGTCGCCGCGGGCTCTCCTGAATTCGCCTTCCCCGATTTCGACGAGAACACCCGCGCGACGACGTTCTATACAACCGGCACCACGGGTCTGCCGAAGGGCGTCTACTTCAGCCACCGTCAGCTGGTGCTGCACACGATCGCCGCGATGGCGGCGCTGTCAAGCCCGGCGTCGAAACAGCGCTTCCATCGCGGCGACGTGTACATGCCGATTACGCCGATGTTTCACGTCCACGCCTGGGGCATGCCGTATATCGCAACGGCGCTCGGCGTGAAGCAGGTCTATCCCGGCCGCTACGTGCCGGAGCTGTTGATCGAGTTGATACGCCAGGAAGGCGTGACGTTCTCGCATTGCGTCGCGACCATCCTCCACATGCTGTTGAACACGCCGGTCGCCAAGGACACCGATCTGAGTCGATGGAAGGTCGTGATCGGCGGAGGTCCCCTGCCGCATGGACTGGCCAGGGTGGCGATCGAGCGCGGTATCGATATCTTCACCGGCTACGGTATGTCCGAGACGTGCCCGCTATTGGCACTCGCGCAGCTGAAGCCTTCCGCGACCCCGCGCGACGCCGATGAGGAGCTGCAGCTGCGGTGCAAGACGGGTCTGCCGGTCCCGCTGGTCGACGTGCGGGTGGTGGACCCGGACATGTGTGACCTGCCACACGACGGCAAGGCGACCGGCGAAATTGTCGCACGTGCTCCCTGGCTGACCCAAGGTTACCTCAACAATCCGCAAGCATCAGAGGAGCTTTGGGCGGGCGGTTATTTGCACACGCAGGACATGGCCAACATCGACACGGAGGGCTGTCTGCAGATCACCGACCGCCTGAAGGACGTGATCAAGACCGGCGGCGAGTGGGTGTCCTCGCTGGAGCTGGAAAGCCTCATTTCCCAGCATCCTGGCGTGTCGGAGGTCGCGGTGATCGGCGTTAAGGACGAGAAGTGGGGCGAGCGGCCCATGGCACTCGTCGTGCTAAGGACTGGCCACGCTTCGATGGTCACGGAGGAAGACATACGGATTCACGTGCGTGCCTTCGCCGAAAAGGGCGTGATTTCCAAGTACGCGGTACCCCATGCGGTCAGGCTCATCGAGGCGATCGACAAGACCAGCGTCGGCAAGTGCGACAAGAAGCTGCTGCGCAAGAAATACGGATGACTCCTCAAAGGAAGGGCGGACATATGACGATTGCGGGCTACAACATGGCGAACCTCTCCGCGTTCGTCGGGCGGGAGTTGGGCGTGTCGGAGTGGACAGCCGTCGATCAGCGACGTATCGATGCCTTCGCGGCTTGTACTGGCGATCGGCAGTGGATTCACGTGGATGTGGAGCGTGCCCGCCGCGAGAGCCCGTTCGGCGGCACCATCGCCCATGGTTACCTGACGCTCGCTCTGGTCGCGTCGCTGGCAATGGAGGTGGGATTGGTACCCGCCGACGCAACGGCCGGTTTGAACTACGGCCTGGACAAGGTGCGCTTCATGGCGCCGGTCAGGGCGGGTGCGCGCGTGCGCAATCGCATTGTGTTGCTGTCCGCCGAGCAAAAGGATGGCGGGCGCGTTCTGATCAAGACGCAGAATACCTTGCAAGTCGAAGGCGAGGATAAGCCGGCCTTGATCGCGGAAACGCTGGCAATGCTGATCAAGTGACGAAGGTGGATCGGGAGGACCGAACATGAATACGGGCGAAAGCAAGGGGCCGCCACTCGGTGCGCCGGACGAGATTGCCGCCCGGGCTTCCGAAGAAATTCTGGGGCCCAACCCGTTCGTCGGGCTGCGTCCCCAGGACATCTTCGCCGCTGCGCACCAGATCGGCGCGCAGGCCCTGCGGCAGCCCACGCTGGTGCTGGAGCAGGAGGCTGCGCTGGCCCGTGAACTGCTCTCGGTGCTGTCCGGCAACGCGAAGCTCGATCCGCCGCAGGGCGACAAGCGCTTCACGGACTCGGCTTGGCGGGACAATCCTTTCTACCGCATGTATCTGCAAGGCTACCTGGCTTGGGGCAAGGCGCTCTCGGGATTCGTTGCGCGCTCTGCGCTAGATGCGAAGAGCAAGGAACGGGCGAGCTTCGTGGTGTCGCTTGTGACCGACGCGCTGGCGCCGACCAATACCTTGCTCGGCAATCCGGCGGCGTTGAAGAAGATCATCGAATCCGGCGGCGCGAGCCTGGTCGCCGGCCTGCAGAACATGATGGCGGATCTCACGAAGAACCAAGGCATGCCCGCCCAGGTGAACAAGCAGGCCTTTCGACTGGGTGAGAACCTGGCGCGCTCGCCCGGCGCAGTGGTGTTTCGCAACGACCTGCTGGAGTTGATCCAGTACGCGCCGTCGACTTCGGATGTCTACGCACGTCCGCATTTGATCGTGCCGCCGCAGATCAACAAGTATTACATCTTTGACCTATCGCCCGGCAGGAGCATCGTCGAGTTCATGGTCAAGAGCGGATTCCAGGTGTTTGTAGTGAGTTGGCGCAATCCCACGCCAGCGCAGCGGAGCTGGGATATGGAGGCTTATGTGGCGGCGCTGCTGCAGGCCATCGAGGCGGTGTGCGACATCGCGGACTCCGAGGACGTCAACCTGCATGGGGCCTGCTCCGGCGCGATGACGATGTCGGCGCTGCTCGGCCACCTGGCGGCCAAAGGCGATCGGCTGGTCAACGCGGCGACGCTGATGGTCGCCGTATTGGACTGCACCGCCGACTCGCAGCTGGGGTTGTTCGCCACACCGGAGGCCATTGCCGCGGCCAAGCAGAACTCGGCGGGGAAGGGCGTGCTCGAAGGTCAGGAAATGGGCCGCGTGTTCGCCTGGATGCGTCCGAACGACCTCGTGTGGAACTACTGGGTCAACAATTACCTGATGGGTAATCCCCCGCCGGCGTTCGACATACTCTATTGGAACAACGATACGACACGTCTTGCCGCCAGGTTCCACGCCCAGCTACTCGACATCTTTGTCGGAAACCTGTTCAGGAAGCCCGGAGCGATCCCTATTCTGGGCACGCATGTCAATCTGTCGGAAGTGACTTGCGACAAATACGTGGTTGCCGGTGTCACGGACCACATCACACCGTGGAAGGGCGTTTACAACGCGGCGCGCAGTTTCGGTGGTAAGAGCGAGTTCATCCTGAGCTCGAGCGGTCACATCCAGAGCTTGATCAACCCGCCAGGCAATCCGAAAGCGAAGTTCTACCTGAACCCGCAGCTGCCGCCGGATGCCGAGCAGTGGCTGGCGGAGGCCAAGCCGGCTTTCGATTCCTGGTGGGTCCACTGGCGGCACTGGCTCGTCGCGCGCTCCGGGGAAAAACGCCCGGCACCAGCAGCGCTGGGCAACGACCGCAACAAGCCTGGAGCGGATGCACCTGGCACCTATGTTACCGAGCCGTAGTCCCTGGCGGGCTTTTGAGTTTTTGCCCGCTGCGCTTTAACCTGACCACCCGGAAGGAAATACCATGGACCAAGCCAAAGCTGGACAAGCCACCTCCACTAGTCTGTTTGGCGATTTCAGCAAATTGATCGAACAGTTCAAGTTGCCGGGGATCGACCTGAATGCCTTGATGGAAGCGCGACGCAAGGACATCGACGCGCTCGCGGCCGCCAACCGGACCGCACTCGAAGGCATTCAATCCCTGAATCAAAAGCAGGCCGAGATCCTGCGCGCGACAATGGACCAATTGCAGTCGATCGTGAAAACCGCTGCGGGAAGCGCAACGTCTGCGAGCACGGGGGAGATCGTGCAACAGGCTTTGCAGAAGGCATTTTTGAGCATGCGGGAGCTGGCGGAAGTTGCTTACAAGAGTCAATCCGATGCATTCGCTGTCGTGAGCCAACGCGCGCAGGAGAACATCCAGGAAGTGAAGGGCCTTCTGCAACCGAAGAAATGAGCGAAACTCCGATCGACCTGGAGTCCGTGACCGGGATAGAGATCCGCGATGTCGACCTGGACGGGCAACGGTTGCGCGCCGGTATTCGGCGCGCACGCGACAGCACGACGCCATTGCTGGTATTCAATGGCATCGGCGCCAATCTCGAGCTCGTGCAACCCTTTGTCGAAGCGCTGGAAGGCGTGGAGGTCGTCGTCTTCGACGTTCCCGGAGTCGGGGGATCCCCGGCTCCGACCTTGCCTTACCGGTTCACGTCGCTGGCCTGGCTCGCCGACAAGCTGATGAAGCGGCTGGGCTACGCCACGCAGGTGGATGTCCTGGGTGTGTCATGGGGAGGGGCGCTAGCTCAACAGTTTGCACACCAGTTCTCGAGCCGCTGCCGCCGCTTGATCCTGGCCTCCACCTCGGCGGGCGCCATTATGGTGCCGGGCAAATTGTCGGTGCTTTCCAAGCTGATCGTTCCGCGGCGTTACACGGATCCGGAGTACCTGCAAAAAGTCGGCGGCGAGCTCTATGGGGGCGCATATCGGCGCAATCCTCGCTTGCTCCAGGAACACAGTCGCCACATCCGTCCGCCGCGCGGCCGCGGCTATTTCTACCAGCTGTTTGCCGCGTGGGGCTGGACCAGCCTGCCCTGGCTCGGCTCGCTGCGGCAGCCCACGCTGGTCATGCACGGTAACGACGACCCGATCGTTCCCCTGATCAATGCCAAGATCCTCGCCGCGCGGATCCCCAACGCGAAGCTGTACGTGATCGACGACGGGCATCTGTTTCTCGTTGCCCGAGCGCAGGAGGTCGCGCCGGTCGTGAAGAGCTTTCTCGCGCAGGACGCTTCCTGATCGCCATGGTCAGCCGCGAAGCAGGCGGCCGCAGACCCCTGGATGAGGCGCAGGCGCGCTCCAAGGCGGACCGATTGCGCCGCATGCAACGGCTTGCCACCTCGCTGCTCGGGTTGATGCTGGCGATCCTGGCGATGAGCGCAGCATACGAGTCCCGCCATCCCGGGCTGCACTGGATACGCGCCTTCGCCGAGGCGGGCGCGATCGGCGCCCTGGCCGACTGGTACGCCGTGACAGCCTTGTTTCGCTACCCGCTGGGTTTGCCGATCCCCCATACCGCGATCGTCTCCCGCAACAAGGACAGGATCGGCGAGAGCCTCGGCGATTTCGTCGAACAGAACTTCCTGACGCCCGGAAACATCACCGCCAAGCTTCGGCAGCACGACGCGGCGCAGGCGCTTGCCCGGTGGCTGGCTGCGCGCAGGAACAGCCTTGCGGTAGCCTCGGCCGTCGCGGATTTTGTTCCTGTGATGCTGAGCGGGTTGAAGGACGAGGAGATCCGGCAATTCTTCGATCGCACCCTCACGCCTCAATTGCTGAGCCTTAACGTGTCGCGGATAGCAGGCAACGTGCTGGCGATGCTGACAGAAGGCGAACGGCACCAGGTGCTGCTCGATAGGGCGCTGCAGGCCTTGGAGCGCTGGCTCGTCGCGAAGCAAGGTCTGATCGAGGCCAAGTTCAGCGAAGCGTCCCGCTATACGCCCCGTGGACTGGACAGTTACGTGGTCAACAAATTTCGACAGGGAATCGTGACGCTGCTCCACGAAGTGGTGGAGAACCCGCGGCACGAGCTGCGCCAGCAGTTCGATCAAGCAGTGCGGGACCTGATTCACGACCTGATGAACTCCGAGGAGTATCGTCAGAAGGGGCAGGCGCTTCTGAGGAAATTGGTCGAGCATCTGCAAGCCGAAAAGTTCTACCGATTGCTGTGGGACGACGTCAGGAGGCGGGTTCAGGCTGACCTGGAGAGCGAGTCTTCCTTGATCAAAGAGCACATCGCTAGCGCGTTGACCGTATTGGGCGAAGCATTGCTCGAGGAGGCTGGCGTACGGCAGAAGCTCAATGAGTGGTGGCTGGACGCCATACATAAGGTGGTCGTGCGCTTCAGGCACCAGATATCCGGCCTGATCACCGATGTGGTGAAGAGCTGGGACGCCGAAGAAGTCAGCCGTGCAGTGGAGCTGGAGATCGGCAGGGATCTGCAATACATACGGATCAATGGCACGCTGGTCGGCGGCACGGTCGGCTTGCTCCTCCATGCCGGGATGTACCTCGCGGGCACTTAGCCAGGCCGCCAACCCGCGACTGCAAAAACGCTCAGAACTGGGGGAAAAGCATGCTGGTCACCCGATATCTTGCGAAAGACCTGTTCAATGGCAAGACCGTTTTCGTGACCGGTGGCGGCAGCGGTATCAATCTCGGAGTAGCGAAGAACTTCGCGGCCTTGGGCGCCAATGTGGCGATTTGCGGCCGCACCCGGGAAAAGCTGAACGCAGCGGCGGCCGAGCTCTCTGCGCTCGGCGCCAAGGTCTGTGCAGTCGCTGCCGATGTGCGCGAATTCGGGGCCCTTGAGAAGGCCTTTGCGAGAAGTGCGGCGGAACTGGGTCCCATGGACGTGCTGGTGTGCGGCGCTGCCGGTAATTTTCTGGTGCCCGCCGAGACGCTTTCGCCCAACGGTTTCAAGAGCGTCATCGACATCGATCTGCTCGGTTCGTTCAACGCCTCGCGGGCGTCATTCGAGCAGCTGCGGGCGACCAAGGGCACCATCATCTACATTTCGGCGGGCATGGCCTACATGCCGCACGCTTTCCAGGTGCACGTGGGCGCTGCCAAGGCCGGCATCGACATGATGATGAAGAACCTGGCCATCGAATGGGGCCGCCACGGCGTACGCACCAACAGCATCGTGCCCGGGCCGATCGAGGGAACTGAAGGGATGAAACGGCTGTCGGGTGAAGCACAGCTGGCAAAGCTCATCAACGGCATTCCGCTCAAGCGCATGGGCACGGTGGACGATATCGGCCAGGCCGCCGTTTTCCTGGCCTCACCGCTCGCTGCCTACATTTCCGGCTGCGTGATGGTGGTGGATGGTGGCCAGAACCTGGCCGGTTCGGCTCTGTTCAACATGGGTGCTGAACAGATGCTTCGCGCCCAGGTAGGATGACAGATCATGAACCTGGAGACCGTGAATCTGGTCGTCTCAGAGAGGGTTGCCCGGATCGAGCTGAATCGGCCGGACAAGGCCAATGCGATGAACCGGCAGATGTGGCAGGACATCCTGGCTGCCTTCCGCAGGGTGGACGAGATGACCGAAGCCCGCGTCGCCGTGATCAGCGGCCGCGGCAAGTACTTCACGTCGGGCATTGACCTCGACATGCTGGCGGGGCTGAGACAGCAGATGCAGGACGATTGCGATGGCCGTTCCAGCGAGAGGCTGCGCCGGACGATTCTCGACCTGCAGGACACGCTGAGCAGCATCGAGCGCTGTCGCAAGCCGGTCATCGCCGAAATCCACGGTGCCTGCATCGGTGGCGGCATCGATCTGATCACCTGTTGCGATATGCGCTATGCCGCTGCCGACGCGTATTTCTCGGTGAAGGAGATCGACGTGGGTATGACCGCGGACGTTGGTACGCTTCAGCGCCTGCCAAAGCTGGTGCCCGACGGGGTCGTGCGTGAACTGGCTTACACCGGCCGGCGCTTCGACGCCGACGAAGCAAAAGCGATTGGCCTGGTGAATAACGTTTATCAGACACCCGAGGCCCTGCGCGCAGGTGTCGCGGAAACCGCCGCTACCATTGCCGCGAAGTCGCCACTGTCGATCCGCGGCATCAAGGAGATGATCCTTTACTCGCGCGACCATTCGGTGGCCGACGGTTTGAACTACGTCGCCACATGGAACGCCGCGATGCTGATGTCGGAAGATCTCGCCGAGGCGATGATCGCGGCGAAAGAGAAGCGGGCGCCAAAATTCCGGGATTAGCGCGCGTCCGTGGCGCGCAACCGACGACTGCTTCGACTGTAGGTAATTTTGCGCTGCTATGCAGTACCCTTACAGATGAGAGCCATCGCGTCAGCCGGATATCGAGCAATTGCTCCAGACATGCGCGGCTATGGACGCAGCTCAGCCAGGTGCGACCGGAGGCCGATCAAATTTGGGCCGACGCTGCGGTTACCATTCCAGGAATTCTGTATTGGGCATCGGGTTCTGCTCCAGCCGACAAGCGGTGGAGCCCTATGGACCCTGCCCGAAGCCTTCATCGTCCGGCTCCCGGGCCGTTGCCAACGTGGGCGGAGCCAGATTACGTCGCTCATAACGTCGCTGAATTCCGGCGTACCGGCTTTCACGGTGGCCTGAATTACTACCGCGCCGCCGAACTGTATTTCGATCTGTCCGCCCCTTGGAAAGGCGCGAAGATCACCCAACCTTCCTTTTTCATTGCGGGGAAGGTGGATGGCCTGGAGCAGCTCTATCCACCCGCGGACCAACTCCGCCCCTTCGTTCCCGGTCTCGTGGGGCGCCTCCGCTGCGGAACGAGACTAATGCCGTCACCTGCACCTACGAGTGCACGTTTTGCTCGGACTGCGTCGAGCAATTCTCGGAAGAGTCAAGCGCCTGCGTATATGCAGCGTCCAGATCAATGTCGTCCGGCGGCACGCTGTACGTGAAGTAACGCTGAAAGTGCTGCCGCGAGCAGACTCGTTGTTCCCGCGCCCAGTCGGCTTCCCGGTGGTGCCCGTAGCATGTTTTTCCAAGTCTGGGAAAGAGCGATTCGAGCAGGTCACGACGCAAACTTGCGCGCTGCTCTGGTGTGATATCGGGCGCGGATTCATGGAGCAAG
>VBCK01000294.1 GCA_005882215.1 Betaproteobacteria bacterium
ATCGAGCACGACCGAACCGTCGGCATGGTAGATGAGCCCGATTGGCAGCGGCACCTCAAGCTCGCCGCGGCGCGCCTTGTTGCGGATGCCGCCTTGCAGCCGAGCCTTCAGCACATGTAACTCGGCCTCGCTCATGGCGCCCTTCAGACCAAGCAGCAAGCGATCGTTGAAGTGGCCGGGATCGTAGGTGCCGTCCTCGTCGAGAATCAGCGTCTGGGTCAGCGCACACAGTTCGAGCAACCGATGCCAGTCGGCGTTGTTGCGCGCTAGGCGAGAGACCTCCAAGCCAAGCACGATGCCGGCGTGCCGGTTGGCTACCTCCGCGACCAGATGCTGGAAGCCGTCGCGGCCCTGTGTCGAGGACCCCGACTGCCCCAGATCGCAGTCGACGACGTGGATGCGCTCGATCGGCCAGCCCAGGGCGACGGCACGCTCGCGTAGCGCGTACTGGCGCTTCGTGCTCTCGGTGTTCTCGAACACTTGACGCAAGGACGACTGCCGGACGTAGAGGAACGCGTCGCGGCCCAGGTGATCGGCGGTGATCTTCTGGGACGTCTCAGTAAACATGGGTGACCTCCGCGTGAGTGCGCAGCACGATGTTGGCGAGAAGGCGAACGAGTTGCGGGTCGCGCGGCATCGCGGCCCCAGGTGGGCTGGGCGTGCGGATTGGCGCCGCCTCCGGCGTTGCGCGCAGCAGCGCGGGCAGACCCCGGACCATGCCGTGGAAGCGCAGGGCGGCAATGCCTTCGGGGCGGGGATGGCCGTCCAGGACGGCCGCGCGCAGCGTCTCGTATAGTCCGAGCGCCTCGGACGAAATCGGATCGGCGGTGCGGACGGCCGGTTCGGCTAGCGTTTTTTTTTGCGCGCGAGCGCGCGTTCGATACTGCGCGGATGAACCGAGATGCCGAAATGCTGGGCGATCTGCTGGGCCAACTTTACGGCCGGAATCGGACCTTGCTCGCGCCAGCGTTCGTTGACAAAGGACATGACTTCGGCGTTCAGTTTGTGTGCATCCCTTGGCCCGCGCTGGCGAGGCAGCAAGCCAGCCAGGCCGGCACCGGCAAACGCCGCCTCGGCTTGGTAGTAGGTCGGGCGTGACATGCCAAACAGCGCCGCCGCCTCGGCCTTGGAGGCGCCGTCCGTACTGACGTGCCGCAGCATCTCGTATTTGGCCTGGATCAGATCGCGCGCGTCGAAGAACTCGCTCGACGCGAACCACGCTGCGCGCACCCGCTCGGCGTGCAGATTGAGCACGCCGTCGCGACGCAGGCGTTCGAGCTTGGGGTCGGGTTTGCTCGGCATGGTTGGTGGCGGGCAAAGTTTGTAATATAATATATGCCGTATGTCGCGCACCGTCAAGCAATAATTGCGGCGTAATGAGTCGAACTATCGAGAGGAATCTTACGGCAAATCTGCTCGATACCAGCCAGGATGTGCGCACGGAGCCGGCGAAGTTATCTTTACATATACGACAGAATTTACTTGACACTTGGCGCCGCCGGAAGCAACTCATCGATGAGCGCGCACAGCCGAAGAAGATCGTCGACGCGAAAGAAGGACCGCGCAACCGGCGTTTCTTCAGCCTGGCCGAATTGAACGCCGCCATCGAGCAGCTGCTCGTCGAACTGAACGCTCGCTCGTTCAAGAAGCTGCCCGGGTGCCGGCGCAGCGCCTTCGAGTCGATCGACCGGCCGGCGCTGCGGCCGCTGCCGGCGGAGCGCTTCGAGCTGGCGCGCTGGAAGCGGGCTCGGGTGAACATCGACTACCACGTCGAGTTCGACGGCCATTACTACTCGGTGCCGCACCGGCTGGTGCGCACCGAGGTGGAGCTTCGCATCACCTCGACCACGCTGGAGGTGATCGCCGGCAACCGGCGCCTCGCCAGCCACGTTCTGAGCAGCCGGCGCGGACACCACACGACACTGCCCGAGCACATGCCGGCCTCGCACCGGGCCCACCACGAATGGACCCCGCAGCGGCTCATCGCCTGGGGCGAGCGCATCGGGGCTGCCACTGCGGCCGTGGTGCGCTGGCAAATGGACAACCGGCCGCATCCCGAGCAGGGCTATCGCGCCTGCCTGGGACTTCAGCGCCTGGCTCGCGAGTTCACAGCGCCTCGCCTGGAAGCGGCCTGTGCGCGGGCTTTGTCGATCGCCGCGCCCACCTACCGCAGCGTCGCCTCGATCCTGAAGAGCGGTCTGGACCGCCAGCCCTTGGCAGCGGCCGAGCCGCGCTCGGCACTGCCGTTGCACGACAACGTGCGCGGACCCGACTACTACCACTGACCCCAAAGGAGTTGCCCTTGCTGAACGAACAAACCATCACCCAGTTGCGCACCCTGCGCCTGGACGGCATGGCCCGCGCCCTGCAGGACGAGGCCGTCAGTACCGCCGCCGCGGCGCTTCCCTTCGAACAACGCCTCGCGCTGCTGGTTCAGCGCGAGGTCGACTGGCGCGATGACAAGCGTGTCGATCGGTTGCTCAAGGCCGCCCGCCTGAAGGTGTCGGGCGCCTGCATCGAGGACATCGACTGGCGCGCCAGCCGCGATCTGGATCGGGGCCTGATCACCGAGCTGGCCGGCTGCGACTGGTTGCGCCGCGGGCGCAACGTCCTGATCACTGGCAAAACCGGCGTGGGCAAGACTTGGCTCGCATGCGCCCTGGGCCACCGGGCCGCGCGCTGCGGCTTCAGCGTGCTGTATGTGCGCGCGCCGCGCCTGATGGAAGAGTTGCGGGTCGCCCACGGCGACGGCAGCTTCGCACGCCGCCTGACCCAGTTGGCTCGGATCGATCTGCTCCTGCTCGATGACTTCGGGATTAACTCCCCGTCGCCGGGCGAGCAAAACGACCTGCTCGAGCTGCTCGATGACCGCATCGGCTCCCGCTCCACCCTGATCACCAGCCAGTTGCCGATCAATGCCTGGCACGCCTGGCTCGCGGATCCGACGCTGGCCGACGCGATCCTGGATCGCCTCGTGCACAGCGCCCACCGCATCGGCCTGAAAGGCCGCTCGCTGCGCGATCCCAGGGAAACGAAGGAAGGCGAGTCCGCATGAACTCCTCTTGCCACCGCCGTCGCGCTGAACACGGCTTGCCCACCGCGGCGCGCGCGCGTTCGTCGCAAGCGACGCCCGCGCGCCGCCGTGGACAAGCCTGCCGCTCGATTCAACCGGCGGCCGCCACCCGTTTCAGACCATCATGGACGATTGAGTTACGATGAACCCTGTCGCTTGCGCGCATCCGCGGCCGTCCACGATCACCGTGAAACGCCGTCCGCGATCCCGCTGAAACCAGCGTCCGCGATCGCTGAAATACGCAGAGTCGAGGCGAATCAATGCGTTGCCTCCCGCGAAGCGGTGCAACTCGACTTGACGGGTGAGGCTCAAGACGATTTGCGACTACCGTGTTCTTGGCCTGTTGCAGCGTGAAAGTCAGCCCACAATTGGGGACAAT
>VBCK01000295.1 GCA_005882215.1 Betaproteobacteria bacterium
TATGAACTGCTCCCGGTGCACCCGGCGGAAGCCAAGCAGAATCTCGAGCGCGCGATCGATCAGGCTGCGCAAGCAATCACCGAGGGGCGGGATGCCGTGCAAGGGCTGCGTTCGTCCGCGGTTGAGAGCAACGATCTTGCCCTGGCCATTAGAACTTTCGGAGAAGAACTTAGGGCCGATCAAATCGGCAACGCTTCTGTTGTCTTGGGCGTTGTGGTGGAAGGCACGCCGCGCACGCTGCATCCTATCTTGCGCGACGAAATCTACCGGATCGCGTGCGAAGCATTGCGCAATGCGTTCAAACACGCGAGCGCGACCCAGATCGAAGTCGAGCTTCGCTATGACGAGCGGCAGCTGCGACTGCGGGTCCGGGATGATGGCAAGGGCATCGACCCGCGGTTCCTGATCGAAGAGGGGCGCGCGGGACACTACGGTCTGCATGGCATGCGCGAGCGCGCCAAGCTGATGGGCGGTAAGCTCACCGTCTGGAGTGCGCTGGACTCCGGTGCGGAGGTCGAGCTGAGCATTCCCGCCGCCCGCGCTTACGCGACCTCTGGTTCAACGAGGCGTTCCTGGTTCGCCAAGAGATTCTTCCGGGAAAGCGTGCAGAGCGAGCCATGAGCAACGCCGGTCCGATCCGGATTCTGTCGGTCGATGATCATCCGCTCGTCCGCGAGGGAATCGCCGGGCTGGTCGCGATCCAATCCGATATGACTGTGGTCGGGGAAGCCGCGAACGGACGGGAGGCGATCCATCAGTTCCGTGTTCACCATCCGGATGTCACGCTGATGGATTTACAGATGCCCGAGATGAGCGGGCTGGATGCGATCATCGCAATCCGGGGTGAGTTTGCCGAGGCGCGCATCGTCGTGCTGACCACCTATGCCGGTGATGTGCAGGTTCTGCGTGCGCTCAAGGCGGGCGCCCGCGCGTACCTGCTGAAAAACACGTTGCACAAGGAGCTCGTGGAAACCATTCGTGCCGTCCACGCCGGTAAGAAGTCGCTCTCTCCCGAAGTCTCGTTCCAGCTTGCCGAGCATGCCACCGACGATGCACTGACCCCGGCGGAGATACGCGTCTTGCGGCTGATCGCCGAGGGCAATGCCAACAAGGAAATTGCTCCGGGCGTCGGGCTTTTGCTGATGCGCCTGTCGGCCGGTATCGGCCTTCTTTTCGATGCGGCCGTGGCGCTACGTAGTGGACCACCGACGGGAGCCGTCCTACTGCACGCGTTCTCGGCCGGTCTCGGAATGCTGCTACTCGCAGGCTTATGGACGCCGATTGCCGGAGCGCTCGCGGTGGTCGACGCACTGTGGAATCTCTTCTCGTCAGGACATCCGTGGCGTTGGATCATGATGGCAACCCTGTGCGCCGCCCTGGCACTGATCGGACCGGGCGCCTGGTCGCTCGATGCCCGCCTTTTCGGGTGGAAGCGCCTCGAGATTCCGGATCGAAAGAGGCAAACCCCACCCCCCTTGTGAGGGCGTCCTCTTGCCCTCAAAGGGGGTACCACCAGGCTCGGAAGAGTTCGCCGGTCGTCTCGAAATGGCCGGTACACGACACCGTTCGAGGCTTTCGGCTTTTGGCAGATGGTTCCACAGTGACCACGGACTGGGACCGAGGAGTGGATCATGAAGCGCGACCGAGGCAGTTTGGATTGGGATAGCGCCAGAACGAGCTCGATACGGTTTCTGGAGTTCCGGCTGGATCCCGCCAACCACTGCCTATGGCGTCGAGGCGATTCCGAGGAGGAGGCGCGCGTTGGGTTGACACCGAAGGCGTTCGACGTGCTCCGATACCTCGTGGAGCGTGCCGGTCAGCTCGTGAATCACAATGAGCTGCTCGACGCCCTGTGGGCTCGGGACTATGTCCAGCCGGAGGTGCTGAAACACCAGGTGCTGGAGTTGCGCAAGGTGCTCGGTGACGACGCCAAGCATCCACGCTACATTGAGACACTGCCGCGGCGCGGCTACCGATTCATCGCATCGATCCGCGACGAGATCGAGCAGGCCCCGACGGCCGAGGTCGGTCCAGCAAAGATCCTCCTCGTAGGAAGGGAGGAAGCCTTCACGGAGTTGCACGACGGTCTGGCCAGGGCATCGCAAGGTCAACGGCAGATCGCCTTCGTGACCGGCGAGGCGGGCATCGGCAAGACGGCGCTGCTGGACGAATTCCACCGCCGGGCCGTTGCCGCAGCGCCCGGGCTTCGGATCGCCCGCGGGCAGTGTATCGAGGGCTATGGAGGTCAGGAACCCTACTATCCGCTGCTGGAAGCGCTCGGACAGCTGTGTCGTGATCCGGGCGGCGACGAAATCGTCAAGATCCTCGCGGCCCAGGCGCCCACCTGGCTGGTGCAGTTTCCGGCGCTGCTGAAAAGCGAGTGCCGCCAGAGGCTGCAGCGGGAGATCCAGGGAGGCACGCGCGAGCGCATGCTGCGCGAGATCACCGAGGCCCTCGAATCGATCACGGCGGAGCGCGCGCTTTTGATCGTACTGGAGGACCTGC
>VBCK01000296.1 GCA_005882215.1 Betaproteobacteria bacterium
CGCATCCGCCAGTTGCCGATCGTGACCGGGCGTGGCGCGCGCATCGTCTTGTCGGACGTGGCGAGGGTCACGGTGGTGGACGGCCCACCGATGCTCAAGAGCGAAAACGCGCGCTTATCGGGCTGGGTATACGTCGACATCCGTGGCCGCGACCTGAGCTCCGCAGTGCACGACATGCAGCGGGCGGTGGCCGAGCAGGTCAAGGTACCTCCCGGCTACTCGGTCTCGTGGTCGGGACAGTTCGAGTTCCTGGAGCGGGCCACGGCCAAGTTGAAGGTGGTCGTGCCGTTCACGCTGCTCATCATCTTCGTGCTGCTGTATCTGACTTTCAAGCGCTTCGACGAGGCGCTGCTGATCATGGCCACCGTGCCGTTCGCTCTGGTGGGTGGGATCTGGCTGTTGTACCTGCTGGGTTACAACCTGTCGGTCGCCGGGGCGGTCGGCTTCATCGCGCTGGCCGGCGTGTCGGCCGAGATCGGTGTGATCATGCTGCTGTACCTGAAGAACGCCTGGAACGAGCACATCGACCAAGGCAAGACCGGTACCGCCGACCTGCTCGACGCCATTCGTGCCGGTACGGTGCTGCGCGTGCGGCCGATCGCGATGACGGTTGCCGTCATTCTCGCGGGGCTGTTCCCGATCATGTGGGGCACCGGCACCGGTTCGGAGGTGATGCAACGCATCGCCGCGCCGATGGTCGGCGGCATGATCACCGCGCCGCTGCTGTCGATGTTCGTGATCCCGGCGGCCTATCTGCTGATGCGCCGGCCGCGCGAACGCGAAGCGTCGGGCTTCGCGTTCTGGAGGACGCGCCATGGCGCGGCCTGAGCGATTCCAACGATGGCGTGCACGCTTCGGCGTCGCACCGTTGGTGTGCCTTGCGTTGTTCGGCGCGGGAGCCCGGGCATCGAACCCCGCGGTGCCAGAGGCCCAGCCGGTCGCGGCCTCGGCCATCACCAGGCAGTCGATGCCGATGGCCGCAGGCTGCATGCCCTGCGCGCTCTGCAGCATCGCCTCGGCGCCGCACGGGACTGGCGGCGGGTGCGGGGCGCCCGACAAGCCGGTCTGGCGGTTCGCTACCGCACAGGTGCCGGCCACGGTGTTCTGCGACAGGGGAGTCTGGCGCACGCGTTTGCCGGTGCGCATCGCGTATTGCCGGTGGCTGGATTGATCGGTGGCCTCGGGGATCTATCTGCTCGTGCCCTTGTACCAATCAATTCCAGGAGGCAATCATGAAGACGTTGTTCATTAGTGTTATAGGTGCGCTGGCGCTGAGCGCGGCTTGGCCGAGTTTTGCCAAACCCGACTCTCAAGCGATCGAGCGCGCCCGCCGTGCCCAGCAGGCGGCCCAGGGCGAGTTCCGGGGTGCTTCCTACCAGGTCTCGCCACCGCCTGCGGCCGTGCCGCTGAAGTGCCCGCCGGACAGGATGGAACTGGCGATCGACCGCGGGCCGCGCTCGCTCATGCCTTCGCCTCAGAACCGGCTGCGCTGGCAGCGCTATGAGGCGCAGGTGAAGGCCTGCAAGGACGCCGCCAGGTGACCCTGCGCATGCGCGCCGTGTCGCATAGCGTGATCGATGCCCCCGCGGCCGGTGTTAAGGCTGCCGGCCGTGGGGCTCAGCCATCACGCGGTCGACACAAAACTGCAATCGCCAACATGAAGGAGATGGACATGAAATCCATGGCGCTGAAGCGCCTTGGGCAGATCGCTGCCCAAGGGTTCTTCACCTGTCCAGAGTCGCCCGCGTAGCCTTGCGCATTGACGTCGCCGCCTAAGGTGAGGAAGTGGCACCTGCGGGCTGGTTGCACGCGCTCGTTGCCGAGTCGCGTTGGCTCGCCGCCTCCAGCATGGCGAGGCCGAGGAACGACGGCTGCGAGGACTTCGGCCGCTCCCAGAAGGCGTGTTGTTCACCCGAAGGGACGATCGGCACGAACTGTGACGACACGGCCGCGCCCGACAGCGTCCAGTCTGCGGGCAGAGCAAAATGCAACTTCGCGCCGGAACGGGCCTTGAACGCGAGCAGGCCGACAAGCGCACCTTCGTCGTCGAACAGGCCGCCGCCGCTCGCACCAGCATCGAAGGTCGCCGAGGTACGAATCACGTTGCCGCCGTCGTAGAGATAAAGTCCTTCCACCTGTCCTTCGCTCATCACGAGGTTTCCTCCGGCCGGGAAGCCGGCAGCCATGACGGCCGAGCCGAGGCTTGCCGCTGCGAGCAGCCACGGCAGCGAGCGAAAAGACCTTCGCAGGTATTGAACGTAAGCCACGGCTACGCGGGCCGCAAGAATCGCGCCAGGAACCGCCCTTTACTCTTGGTCGAACCGACGGTCCGCTCATCGCCATGGGCAAAATGAATTCCGCGCAGGTATCCGGCCTTGGCATCTGGCCAGGGCATCCGCTCCGTGGCGTGCACTTACGCGGGCTCCGGCCGCACCATTTGTGGGCGCCGCCTGTCGGCCGGCACCATGGAGGGGCAGCACTTGCCATCCTGCGGACAGGCGCGATTTCACGAATACCAGCTTTAACAGTCGCTCGCGCAGCCAGACCTCGGCCGGCGCCGTGAGGTCAGGGAAGTAATCACCGAAGTGCATGACCGTGATCGTCTGGCAGCTGCGGCGGTGCCGATCGATAAGACTCACCCGCGAGGGACGTCCTCGCGACATCCGTCACGCTTACAAGATGCGTTCAGTGCTTTCCTGCGTGCAAGCGCAAAGGCGACGGACGGAACGGCGAGCCACTGAAGCAACGGCGCGAGTCCCGTACCGAGCGGGGGCAGGCGCGGCATGGCGGGCGCGTAGGTCCAGCTGCCGCGGACCGTAACGTTGAACCACTCGCTGAACACCGTATAGCCGACACCGAGGGCGATGGCCGCCAGTGCCACGCGCCCGAAGTGCGCCTGCGGCCAGCGGCGCGCTCCGACAAGGACGACAGAAAGACCGAGCACCGACGCACCGATCAACAGGTCACCGACTGTGCAGTGCAAGACGGCCCACGCAATGTCCGTCGGCCGCGCTTCTCGGAACAACGTGTAGAACGGCAGCTGAACGACCTCCCAAACCAGGTTTCCCACCAGGAACACCCACGCGTACGTCAGTAGAACGCCCCGCGTCGTGGGAGTCATCGCTGAATCGACGTCGCTACTGCCCGCGCAAGCGCAGCGCATTGCCGACAACACTGCCCGATGAGAGACTCATGGCCAGCGCGGCGATCATCGGAGACAGCAGGACC
>VBCK01000244.1 GCA_005882215.1 Betaproteobacteria bacterium
ATCGACGCGCCGTTGATTGGCGCATTTCTCGATGACCTGGAGAAGAACCGGCACATCGCGGCCCGCACACGGAATCTACGGCTTACCGCGATCCGGTCCTTCTTCCGATACACCGCTTTCGAGGCGCCCTCGCACGCCGACCAAATCCAGCGCGTGCTGGCCATGCCGCCGAAGCGTTGGACTCGAGCACACATTGCCTTCCTCACAAGACCGGAGATCGATGCACTTCTTTCCGCGCCTGATCAGCAAACCTGGTCAGGGCGCCGCGATCACGCACTTATCTTGGTTGCCGTCCAAACGGGACTTCGACTGTCCGAGATCACGGGGTTGCAACGAAAGGACGTGAATCTGGACACCGGCGCCCACGTTCGCGTCATCGGCAAGGGGCGAAAGGAACGCGTGACGCCTCTCACGAAGAACACGGTCGGCGTTCTTCGACCGTGGCTTCGGGAAATCGCCGACCACGACGACACCCTTCTGTTCCCAAGTTCCCGCGGCGACCGATTAAGCCAGGATGCCGTCCAATACCTCCTCGCCAAGTACGTAGCGAGCGTCCGAAGGGTCTGCCCATCGTTGGTCAGCAAGCGGGTCACTCCGCACGTGTTGCGTCACACGGCTGCGATGGAATTGCTTCAGGCGGGCGTCGACCGTGCTGTGATCGCGCTGTTTCTTGGACACGAGTCGGTCGAAACGACCAGGTCTACTTGGACGCAGATCTCGCCATGAAGGAAGCCGCCCTCGGCAAGATCGCATCGCTGAAAGGCCAGCCAGGGCGCTATCGGCCGGATGGCCAACTGATGGCGTTTCTTAAGTCGCTGTAGCGACAAAGACTATGCCGAGCCCGGGCCGACGTGGCCGCTCTGCAAGAACAGCCGCGTATGGAATAGTCCTCGACTCGGCATAGCTCCTCACATGCCGAATTCGGCATGTGCGCCGCACCAAGGCGTCGCTGATCTATAAGCGCACGAAAAACCTTCGGGCAGTGCAGCTGCTCCTCGGTCACAGCAAGATCGAGAGCACCGTGAGGTACCTGGGCATCGAGGTCGACGACGCGCTCGAAATGGCCGAGCAAACGGAGGTGTGACGTACGGAGGTACGGCGGTCGGCCTACGGATTCTTCGCCGTTGGCCGGAACATTGCGCCGCCGGCTCGTAGCGAAGTAGGATCGGCGACGGGTCGGTCAACGTGGAGTCGGTCGGGGATGCAGCCGATGCCGACCGCCGACCTTCGGCGCAATTCTGGAAGACGGTACTCTGGACCTTTGCTCACCATGGCCAGCGGATTCACGCCCATAGGGCTCGAAGACTACGTAGCGCTGCATCTGAAAGCCAATCCTGGCGAAAATCGCGGCACGCTCGTCAAGAATCTGCGATCCGCGATAGCCGCGGACCGCCAAGGCGTGCGGTGTGCATGCGACGCTCCGCTCTGGATCGCCGGCTCAGCACAGGCGGGGCACGGCTGCTTTGCTTGCATCACGAGTGGATCCACGCCGGACGGCAACTATAAGATCGTAGTTGCCACGGATCGGATGTGATGGGACTTTCTTACCGCCTGTTCTTGCTTGACGAAAATGATGTCCTGTATCGCCTGTCGAATGCGAAGTTCGACGAGATGCTTCGACGTCCCGCAGGAAACCGGATTCCCTGATTTGCTGAAGCTCGTGTCCGGATGGCGAGCGTGATTGTCCGGTTCGAGGACCGCAGGCCGATTCGAGTCGTCCAAACCAGCTACTCCGTTCTGCCATTCGACAAGACTGGACGCCTTGACGTGACGGCGTACCAGCAGCCAGTACGCGCGAGAATCGATTTGGTGCTCAGCGCCCTGCGGAACGAGACGGCCGCCTCGAAGACTGTCATCGAGGCGGCGAACCGGTTTGTT
The DNA here is from genome assembly GCA_005882215.1 of Betaproteobacteria bacterium. Lineage (GTDB taxonomy): Bacteria > Pseudomonadota > Gammaproteobacteria > Burkholderiales > Burkholderiaceae_F > VBCK01. Next base: position 1,879 of record VBCK01000244.1, read on the forward strand.
GACCGCGGCGGCCGCTGGGAGCCATCGCCCGCGCTAGCGAGGGCGATCGAGCAGTCAGCCCTCGGCCTGGCGGAGTGCGAAAAGGTCTAGCCGCGCCGCCGATCGGCACGCTAGCCAACCGTGCCGGTTGGCGATAACCTTTCGATACCGGTCATGCCGAACTCTAAGGACCCGACATTGGCGAACCCCGGAGTCGGCCAGTTGCGGTCGTAGGGATAGGGCGGTTTTGTTGCAGCCTATCATCGAAGCTAAGCACGAGACGTCGTTCCGACTACACCGCTCTTTCAGTCCGGCTCGGCCTTCAGTATCAATAACGATCGTGCGCCAAAGCTGCCGGTCGCGTCATGTTGTTGCCCGACCAATTCCTTCGCGAGGTTCGCCTCTTTCCGACGGGCCTATGTAGTCGTGCAGCAGCGGGTTGTTCAAGGTATTGGCGAGGCCCCGCGCGCTCGTGATCGCGTTGATCTGCGAATCGAAACGCGCTTCCTTCGAGACTTGCAATGGCTGCCATTGCCCGGGCGGCACCCGGCGCGCGCAGCGAACCGCCCTTTCCGGACAACCGCAGCTGGGAGGTCGATCGCGTGGTTCTTGCGCAGGCCTCGGAGCGGCGCGCTTGGCTTCTCGAGCTGCGTGATCTGGTGCACCTGATTCTGGATCTGCGTCGGCGGCGACCGCGGGCTGGGATCCCTGGACGCTTCGGTTTGATCCGGACGGAGATGACCATGCGATGGAACTCGATTGCGCCAGCGGCGGCATCGGCTTTGCTGGCGTTGCTTGCGGACACCCGAGCGGCGGCCGGCGATCCGGCAGCAACGGCGGGCGAGGGCTTGACGTTCTCATCGGCGTCCGTGCGCATCGCGCGCATTCAAGTCAAAGCCGGGGTTTCATTCGACGATGCGGCCGAATCGATGCGCCTGCGCGCCAACCAGCGGAACCTGAAGTACATCAGCGTCAACCAGCTCGGCAAGGAGATCGCGGCGCTCAGCGGCAAGCCTTGGCGCCTATCGAGATCTTCAGCTTCTGTGATGCGCTGGCGGCGCAGAAAATGATCGAGCCGGATGTCTCGATGCTGGCTTACATGCCGTGCCGGATCGGAATCCCCGAGGACGGGCAGGGCGGAACATGGATCGTCGCCATGCTGATCGACGAAGCGGTGATCCAGGCGTTGCCCGCCGCGGCACGCGAGAGCGCGCAATACGTAACCGGGACGATGCAGGAAATCGTGGTGGCAACCGCCCGACGGGATTTGTAGGCTTTGTAGGTCGACGGGAACCCGGTAATCCGTTGAATTTACTTAGCTATTTCCAATACTTAAAGTATCGCTTTAAGATCGAAAATAGCAACGAAACGGCCTTATTGTCGCGCCTAAGCGGTCGCGACCAGCAAGTTACATTGGCGACTCTGGGGCGATGACCTGATGCAAACCGCCGCGCGCGCCGCTTCGACCATGGGCTTGGCACGAGGAGCGACAGTGATGCGGCACTTCCTTCATTTCCTATTTGCGACTGGCGTGGCGCTCAGCGCTTCAGTCGTTCCGGCAAGAGCAAATTTCGCGGACGCGCAAGCGGCATTCGAGCTGGGGGACTATCAGACTGCATACGCTGAGTTCCTTAAATTGGCGCAGACCGGTGATTCGAATGCGGAAACGGCTCTAGGAGTCCTTTATGACAATGGCGATGGCGTCCCGAAAGACCAGCGCGTCGCAGTGATGTGGTATCGAAAGGCGGCTGAAAAGGGAAATCCACAAGCGCAACTGAATCTGGGAATTCATTGTGAGCAAGGACAGGGGGTAGAGCAGGAGGACGCGGTTGCCTTGGGCTGGTATAGCAAGGCCGCCGAACAAGGGTATGCGGCAGCAGAAGTCGCCCTTGGAAACATGTACCACCGCGGTCGAGGCGTGGCCCAAGACAAGAAGCAAGCCAATGCCTGGTTCAAACGGGCAGCCGACCAAGGTAACGCCTCGGCACAGCAGAATCTGGCGAATGCGCTCTACTTCGGGGACGGAGCCGAGATCAACTATGCAGAGGCATTCAAGCTTTACCAGCGGGCGGCGGCGCAAGGTTATGGTGATTCGCAGTACAACCTGGGCGTGATGTATGAAAAAGGCCAGGGCGTTCCGAAAGATGGAGCTCAAGCCTACTTTTGGTGGTTGCTGGCCAGCGCTCGGGAAGTGCCGGATGCCGCGCGCAACAGGGACCGAATCGAGAAGTCGCTGACGCCAGCGCAGCGCACGGAGGCGCAAACCGCGGCCAGGCAATGGAAGCCGGCGTTAGCTCAGGCAAACCGAAGCAACCTGGAGACAAGACCGGGCGGTGCGGTATCTCGAGGTCAAAAGAACGAGCCGGATGTGACCGGAACCGCATTTCGGATTTCTCCGACTCATTACGTCACCAACTTCCATGTGGTTCACGGGTGTCAGCGACTTCGAGTTAGCGGAACCCAGAGCGCTGAGCGTCAGGCGTCGGACGAGAGGAACGATTTGGCGTTACTGAGCGTGCCTGCGTCCAGTGGAGCGACCGCGATAATCCGGATTGGAAGGATTCATCTCGGGGAACAAGTGACCGCCGTAGGATTTCCTCTTCTTGGCATTCCTTCCTCTACGTTAAGTGTGACGTCCGGCGAGGTAGGCAGTCTTTCCGGCGTGCAGGGGGATACGCGTTTCGTACAAATCACGGCTCCTGTTCAGTTGGCAAGCAGCGGCGCCGTATTCGACGCAAGCGGAAACGTCCTGGGGCTCGTCGAAGATAAGCCCAATGCAGCCGGTCTGCCGCAAGCGACGGGCGACATCCCGCAAAATGCGAACTTCGCCATCACTTCGAACGCGCTGCAGGGCTTTTTGGACGCAAATGGCGTCGACTTCGACACCGCGGGGTTGGGCGTTGCCACGCCTTCTGCGCAGGTTGCCGCGAGCGCCAAGGATGTAGTGGCGCTTGTGGAATGCTGGCAGTAGCTCAAAAGGCCCCGCAAGCGGGTTATGGACAAGAGCAAGGGTGTGGGCCTGGCCGCATTGACTTATGCCCCGATGCCCCACGGTTATTCATTGATCGTTCTTGCGTACTACGTTGCTTTTCGTGCGTTTGTGTACCTCGTCGATGTAGAGAAGCCGGCTTCGAATAGGTCAGTGACGCAGTAGATCGGGCTTGGGGTCGAGAAAGGGCGTCGCTGAAGACAAAATCGTAGGGACTTAAAAGGCATTTGCGGCTCGAAAGATGCGTCTTCGGTCGGTGTCCGCTTTTCAGCAGGTAATCCGTGGAGGCGGATGTCCGGAGGTAAGCGGCCGCCGAACCCGTCTTGACGAGTTTGCGCGATTCGAGGTCGGGGCCGCTGTCGGGGCTCTCAGTAGCCGGTTCATCAGTCGTTCGCGAGAGACGGCTCTTTGCAGAAGATGCACTCAGGGGCAGCGGATTCGAGTGCCGAGGCCAATTCAGGCGACACGAAGTTATAGCCCAGCATGGCGTGAGCGCGAGCTAGATGCTGTCCTCCGTACGCAGCTGCGCGCAGAGTGCCATTGCTACCTTGAATCCCTGGAACGATGGCGGGAACAAGTTCCCAGAAGTCGCCCATCTCCTCTGCGAGTGATGGGTCATGCGGCCGAGCAAGCACATAGTCTTCTGGTTCACCCGTCTCTGGATAGACTGGTGGCTCCCGAAGCCCGGCGTCCCAGCTTGTCCAATTCAGACGCACCATCCTGGCTGCTATAACGGGGCGGAATTCGAGGCCCGGTACCGTCGAGTCAAGCTCGCACTTGAACGCGACGGTCAGCACGATATCCGCCACGCCAGGAAATGAGATGCGCGGAACGAACGGCCCCACTCGTTCTAGTCTGAGCAACCCATCTTGGCGACCGAGATGAGCGGTCATTCCATGAATGAGAATTTGCGCGTAGTCACCCCAATGGTCCCACTTCGTCGGGGCCCGCTGCAGTATGTACGCCGATGGCATATGGCAACGCTAGCTGAACGAGCTGGCATCAGGCCGCGGCACGCGCTGGTCGCCAGCTGTGTGGCAGAAGTTCGTCGATCCGGCTGGCCGGCTGCGTCGGCAAGCGCGTGAACACGTCCTTCAGGTAGGCGTACGGATCGTGCCGGTTGAGCTTGGCCGACTGGATCAGGCTCATCAGCGGCGGCGCGCTGGCCGGCACGCAGTGATCCGGCAAACAGCCAGTTGGACCTTCCGACGACAATCTCGCAGTCATTCTGCCCATGTCGGGCAGTAAGTCCAAGTCCACTATCGCTGGCACCCGCTCTTCGGGCGGCGCCTTCGACAGCAATACCGTGAGAAGCGTACCTCCGGAACGATGGTCCATGTCGAGGTCTCGCCCGGCGTGGTCGTCGTCTTGGCGGCCTGGATGCTGGACGCCGCCGCGTGCGCGGGCATGGAGATTGGTCCGCCGCGAGCCGCGGTGAGTGCCCTCGTCGTTCATCACCGGCTGCTCGTCGATCTCGGATTGCGATCAAGCTCCCCGGATGATTCCAACGTTGTCCGGGAGGAGCGAGATGGACAAGCCGGGTGCAGTCCAGGAGGCCAGGTCGAGCGAGGGGAGCGCGACCGGCAGGCAGCTGAGCATTGCGTTCGAAGCGGCGCCGCTTCACGGGATGTCGTCGCCAGATCGAGCGAAGGTGCTTATCCATCTTGCCAGCCTGTTGCTGCAGGCACTCGGCGCCGACGTCGGGGAGCGTGACGATGGCGAACGCTGACGCTCTTCCCGTTGCCGTTCTGAAGGCGCCGCCCGAAGAGCGGGTGCCAGCGATAGTGGGCTTGGACTTCCTGCCCGACATGGGCAGAATGACTGCGAGATTGCGGTCGGGAGATCCAACTGGTTGTTCGCCGGATCACTGCGCGCCGGCCAGCGGGCTGCCGCCTTGATGAGCCTGATCCGGTCGGCCAAGCTCAACGGACACGATCCGTATGCCTATCTGAAGGACGTGTTCACACGCCTGCCGACACAGCCGGCCAGCCGGATCGATGAACTGTTGCCGCACTGCTGGCAACCGACGGTGGGTGTCTGATCAAATGAGCAACAAGACGACCTATCAAGCAAGCTGTCACTGTGGCGCAGTTCGCTTCAGATTCAGGAGCGAAGAGATCACGAAGGGATGCCGATGCAACTGCTCTATCTGTGTGCGTAAAGGCATCGTGACTTCCGCAGCTTACCTTCCTCCCGAGGATCTCGAGCAAATCGAGGGAACGTCGTCGTTGGCTCTGTATCAGTTCGGCGACAAGGATGTGAACCACCATTTCTGCCGAACGTGTGGCATCTGCCCATTCGTAACGGTCGCGGCGGTTCCACCGACATATGGCGGTACAGCCAAGCCAGGTTACTACCGAATAAATCTGGGATGTGTCGAGAGCCTCGACGTCTACGCCCTGGACATTGAGATCATCGACGGACGATCACTCTGACAATTTCGAAAATCAGTCAAGATGGGTTCGCTA
>VBCK01000292.1 GCA_005882215.1 Betaproteobacteria bacterium
CGAACGTGCGGTGATCCTGTCGCCGGGCCCGTCGCTACAGGTTCCGCTGGGCGAGTTGCAGCCTGCGGCCGCGCAGGCCAACGAGCCAACGGCCGCGGCGACCACGCTGGCCGACGCGGAGAAGGAACACATTCTCGGCGTGCTGCGCGATACGGGCTGGGTGGTGGGCGGTCCGGAGGGTGCAGCGTCCCGACTGGGCCTGAGGCGCTCGACCTTGCAGTGGAAGATGAAGAAGCTCGGCATCTCCCGCTCCGGTTGATGCCGGCGGCGTGACATTCCGGGTGCCCGCCCGTTGGCGGCCGTGCCAGTCGATTGGCGCCTGGCCGCTGGCATCTTGCCCTCTGTCCTCCAAAGCACCTCCACGCGGTGGATCCGTAAGTCCTTGTTGCCGCAGCGCTTGCGGCCGAAGCGAAGTGGATCTGCTTGGCAGGCACGCGTCTTGCTGGACAGGGCTACAGACAAGGCCAGCGGCAAAGGCCGAGGGCAGATCACCACGGGCGTGCTGCGACCTCGCTGAAGGTGGGGTTCTTGGGATGTCGCAGCGAACAGGGGTGGCCAATGAAGCTCCTCGATTTTCATAGAAGCCTGGCGTTCCCGGACCGGCTTGTTGGTCGCGCCCGGGCGCTCGGGCCGTACTTGGCGATCGAGCTGCTGCTGCCCGGTGGTTCGGTCGTGGCACTGTTGTTCTGGCTTCTATCGGCCCATTCACCGATCAGGAGCCGCTGGATCAGTTGCATCTCAACGATTTCGACCGCACTCAAGCATTCGAGTTGATCCCGGCAGCGACAAAGCGGATTCCACGACAGGTCAGCGTTCCAGCATGTCTTCCACCAGCGAGTTGCCGCAACAAGAAGCCGCGGTGCTGTCGGCGGATCGGCAGTACCGGGCCCTGCTGGCGGTTTCGGAAGCGATCGTCTCGCACCGCGATCTGTCGGCGCTGTTCCACGAGCTGGCGGACCGGCTCCATCAAGTGGTGCGATTCGATTACCTCGCCCTGCACCTGCCCGAGGCAGCGAGCAACACCATGCGCCTGTACGTTGTGGAGGCTCTCGAACCCCCGCCGCTCCCGCCCCCTTCTGCTATTCCGATCGAGGATCCAGCTGGCTGGGTCTGGCAGACGCAGCGCCCGCTGATCATCTCGAACGTGAGTCGGGAGACGCGTTGGCCGGGTTTCGCGGAACGAGCGGCCCCGTATGGAGTGCAGAGCGGCTGCTATCTTCCGCTGACCACCGCTCGGTGCCGGATCGGCGCGCTCGCCTTCGCGTGCAAGCAACCGGATGCCTACGAGGAAACCGAGTTGGAGTTCCTGCACCTCGTTGCCAATCAGGTCGCGGTCGCCGTCGCGAACGCCCTGGCCTTCCAGGAAATCGAGGCACTCAGGGACAAGCTGCACAAGGAAAAGGCGTACCTCGAGGAGGAGGTCCGCACCGAGCACAACTTCGGCCAGATCGTCGGGGAAAGCGCACCGCTGCGTCAGGTTCTGAAGCTGGCCGAGACGGTCGCCCCCACCGGCTCCACCGTGCTGATTCGTGGCGAGACCGGCACCGGCAAGGAGCTCGTCGCCCGCGCCATTCACGACTTAAGCCCGCGCAAAGATCGCACCTTCGTCAAGCTCAACTGCGCGGCCATCCCCACCGGGCTGCTCGAGAGCGAGCTGTTCGGTCACGAGAGGGGCGCCTTCACCGGCGCCATCGCCCAGAAGGTGGGGCGCTTCGAGCTGGCGCACCAGGGGACGCTGTTCCTGGACGAGGTCGGCGACATCCCGTTGGAGCTGCAACCCAAGCTGCTGCGCGTGCTGCAGGAGCAGGAGTTCGAGCGCCTGGGCGGCACACGGACAATCCGAGTGGACGTGCGCCTGGTGGCGGCCACCAACCGCGACCTGGCTCAGATGGTGGCCGAGGGCCGCTACCGCAGCGACCTGTACTACCGGCTGAACGTGTTCCCGCTGTTGCTGCCGCCGCTGCGCGAGCGCCCGGACGACATACCGCGCCTGGTGCGACACTTCACACAGCGCTTCGCCCGGCGCATGGGGCGGCGGATCGAGACGATCCCGTCCGAGGTGATGGACGCATTGGTCCACTATCCCTGGCAGGGCAACATCCGCGAGCTGCAGAACATCGTCGAACGTGCGGTGATCCTGTCGCCGGGCCCGTCGCTGCAGGTTCCGCTGGGCGAGTTGCTTCACGACTTCCCCGGAGCTGTCACGCTGCGACTCGAAGGGCGCATGGCAGCCCCGTGGCTGCATGCGCTGGAGGAATGCTGGCGGGACATCGCCCGTCGGCGCAAATCAGTCCTTAGCGTCGATCTGACGGGCGTGACGTCGATCGATGCGGCAGGCAAGGCGCTGCTCGCAACCATGGCCGAACAGGGAGCGAGTTTTCTCGCTGCCGACTGCCTCACCAGAAGCATCGTCGATGAGATTACGCGGGCTCCCCTCCCCGACCACTCGAATCCAAGGAGCCGTCGATGAAGCCAGTAGCAATGCACTTTGCCGCAATGGCGGCGAGCGCCTTGCTGGCGCTGTCCGGAGCCGCGGGCGCGGCCGAGGTAACGACCTCGCCCGGCGCGGCGAATCGCAACGAGCTGGCGCCCTCCGCCCCCGGCGCCACACCGACCCCAGGTCAAAGCGCGCTCGAATCACTGGTCGCTGCTGCAGCGGCAGGCAGTGCCGACGCGATGAACGATCTCGGGGTTCTCTACTCCATCGGAGGGGCAGTTCCGCGCGACTATTCGAAGGCGTTCTATTGGTACCAGAAGGCCATCGACGGCGGATCGCCCGACGCGATGAACAACCTCGGGACGATGTATCTGTACGGCGTCGGCCTGCCGCGCGACTATGCCAACGCCTTTCGGTGGTTCGAGCGCTCCGCCGCACACGACAACCCGCACGCGATGTACAGCGTTGCTGTGATGGCCGAACTCGGGTTGGGCACTGCGCCCGATCCGGCGCTCGCGCGGGCAATGTATCGCAAAGCAGCGGAGTCCGGCTTCACGCCTGCGATGGTAAGGTTGAGCGACGACCTCGCGCGCCGATCCGGCGTCAGCCGCGACCTTGTCGAGGCGTACGCATGGCTCCAGGTCGCGTTGCAAGCCGGCCTTCCCGAAGAGTTTCAGATAACGGTGCTGTCCAAGATCGACGCGCTCGGAGCACGCCTGGGGCCGGGCCGGCGTGACGAGGCCCGCATTCGCGCCTCGCAGCTTGCCGCGCCGACCAGCACCCATGGCCTCTCCGCCCAGCGCGAAGCTCCAAAGCCCGTGGTCAGCAGTCATTCGAATTTTATGTAGCGCGGCGCGTCAATGCGGCAATGCCCGCCCGTTGGCGGCTGCGCCAGTCGATCGGCACTTGGGCACTGGCATCTACCCATCGTCCTCCAGAGCGCGTCGACCCAGCCGATCTGTAAGTCCTTGTTGCTGCGGAGCTTGCGAGCGAAACACGGTGGATTTGCCGGGCAGGCACGACCCTTGCTGAATAGGGCGGCACGCAAGGCCGGCAGCAAGGCCCGAGCGGCGATCACCGCAGCAGCGCTGTGACCTCATG
>VBCK01000151.1 GCA_005882215.1 Betaproteobacteria bacterium
CGAGCGAGCCGCTTCGACCGATCGGGAGCCGCCTCCCGCCGCGTCGTTGACGAAACAGCCCGGACCGGCAATTTCCATGCCACCGAAGCGGGCTTGAGCCTCGGCGGCGAGCGCAAGGTGGCGTTGAGCTCGCTCGGTCAGGGCGACGAGCCGGTTCAGGAGCCGGGATGAGGTCGTCGGAGTCAGTTCCGACGATGGCCTGGGACACGCTACCGAGGTGCCGTTGTTCAGCGCCTCTGCAGTCCCTAAAAAGTGCGAGCTTGTCATTTTTCGTCTCGTTGCAGGCGTGAACACGCTATGTATTGTGCTCACCGCGTCTCACCGTGATCGCGCGAAAACCCAGGGGAAACCTGCACGAGTGAAGGCGCGCACCGACACCAGACGCCGCGGGGTAGGGCCGAACTTATATCTTTGACCCTACTTCCGCTGATCTGGATGACTTACCGCAGGCGCGCCCGCGCAGCCGTTGAATCCGACAGGGCTATCGGACCGCGGCGCGGTTTTCCTCGCGATACAGCTGCCAGGCCTGATCGAGCAGGTAGGCCGAGATCGCGTTGACGTCCGATTCGGTGAGTACGTCGCTGAAGCGCCCCATGCCGTTGGGTGCGCGCTCACCGTCGATCACGATGTTCTTGATCCTGGCGCGAACAGCCGGGTCGATCCGGCGCAGGTCCGGCGTGATCGACGGTCCGAATACGTGGCAGCGCGAACAGTAGGCGGTGAACAGTCGTTCGCCCTCATGCACGACCTGCGCGGAGGCCGGGTTCTCAGGCGGCAACGGCACCGGCGGCTCCACGCGCTCTGGCGGCTTCGGCACCTGGCCGCCGTCCAGGCGGAACGCGATGATCCGGTTCTGGTTGAGGTACTTCGAAGCCACGGTCGTGGGCGGGATCGGCGCGTAGATTGCAACGCCGCCGTACCCGGCCTGCACCGCGACATACTGGACGCCATCGACCGAATAAGTGATCGGCGCCGAGCCCAGGTGGCTGCCGGTCGGAACGCAGGTCAGCTGACGGCCGCGGTCGGCGGTGTAGGCGCACAGATCGCCGCTCGCCAGCCCCTGGAATACCAGATTGCCGGCGCTCGAGAGGATGCCGCCGTCCCACACGCTGTAGCCCTGGGACGTCTTCCTCTCCCACACGGACTTCTGGCCGACCGGGTCCCAGGCGCGCAGCACGTTGTGCACATCCGGCGCTCCGCGCCGCCCGGATTCGTATGCCGGCAGCTTGCCGAACAGGGGTTCCAGCGATTTCGGGTCGTAGGCCCTGTCCGGAATGATTCCGTTGATCGTGAAGAATCCGTCGAGGAAGCCGACGCTGCCGCCGTTGTGCGCCAGGTCGACGAACACATTGGGCGCTTCGTTCACGGGGATGTACACGAGGCCGGTACGCGGGCTGAACGACATCGGGGGCCACGTGTGCGCACCCAGCACGCTCGGGTACGTCAGCACGGGACCATTGTGATACTCGGCCGCGGGCGCCAGCACCGGGCGGCCGGTCTTGACGTCCACGCGCGAGGCCCAGGTAACCGTCGCGAAATTGCGGGCCGAATAGAGCTTGCCGGTGGCGCGATCCAGCACGTAGAAAAATCCGTTCTTGTTGGCCTGCATCAGCACCTTGCGGCGCTTGCCTGCGATGTTCAATTCGGCCAGCACGAATTTCTGTACCGCGTCGTAGTCCCATTCGTCGCCGGGTGTGGCCTGGTAGTACCACGCCATCCTTCCGCTATCGGCGTTCAGCGCGATGATCGAGGCGACGAACAGGTTGTCCTGGCGCGTGCGTCCCCTTTGCCGGCTGTCGTACGGTGCCGCATTGCCGGTGCCGATATAGAGGAGGTTCAGTTCCGGGTCGTACGCCATCCCGTCCCAGACGGTGCCGCCGCCGCGATAGTCCGGATTGCGCTGCGGATCCCAGGTCCTGGCGGCGAGCTCCAGCTCCGGGTGCTCGAACGGTGCGCCGGGCGCGCCCGGCACCGTGAAGAATCGCCACAGCAGAGCGCCCGAGCCCAGGTCGTACGCGGAAACGTACCCGCGCACGCCTCCGACGCCCATGTCGCCGCCCCCGTTGCCGATCACGACCGCGTGGCCCGCGATCTGCGGGGCCCCGGTGCTCGAGTACTGCAGGCTATGGTCGACGATCGTGTCGACCTCCCAGACCTTCGCGCCGGTGGCCGCCTCGAGCGCAAACAGGCGCCCGTCGACGGCAGCGACATACACCCGGCCGGCCCACACCGCCACGCCGCGATTGAGCAGGTCGCAGCAGGGATAGCGGCCGGCCTGGCCGTGCGCCTTCGGGTCGAACTTCCACAACGGCTGGCCGGTGGCGGCGTTCAAGGCGTACACGTAGCCCCAGGTACCCGAGGTGTACATCACGCCGTCGACCACGATCGGACTGGCTTCCTGGCCGCGATACGTTCCGAACTCATAATCCCAGGCGAAGCCCAGGCGCTTCACGTTGCGCTCGTTGATGTCCGCAAGCGGCGAGTAGTAGGCACCGCTGCGGTCGCGGCCGAGCGCGAGCCAGTTCTGCGGTTCCGCGGCCGATCCTCTCAGGCGCGCCTCGTCGACCTGGCCGTAGCGCTGCGGCGCGTCGGCACCCGCGGCGGCCACGCTGGCGAGCGCGATCATGGCAGGCAGCAGCCGGCACCCGATCAGGGTTCGAATCGACTGAATCGCCGTCGTCTCCGGGCGGAGAAAATGAATATCTCGTCGGTCGAGCATTGTCGTCGCGGCCGCGGGCCTTGTCATCCCCGAGGCGACCTCGTCTGGCCGGGCTGCCGTCGGAGCTAGTTCTTTTGTGTGTGCGACAGCGCCTGGATCTTCCAGATCTCCCACGGCCGATCGACCAACTGGTCGAGCTGCTGGCCGGTCTTGGCCGCTTCGGCCTCGTTCAAGTAGGTGATCTTCCCACCCATCCGCAGCGCCTCGGCCTCCAGGCGCGCATTGAGCTCCGTATAGATCGCGTGAGCCACCGCCGTCCGGATCGACTGGCCGACGACCACGTCGCCGTGCCCGCGCATCAGTGCCACCGTCGCGTTGCCAAGCGTGCGTGCAAGCGCCGCGCCGAGTGCCTTGTTGCGGATCAGCATGTCCGTCTCGGTCCCGCCGACGCTGCGGATCTCGAATACAGGGACTTGCGTGAGCAGGAAGCCGGCCATGTGCGAAACAGGCCGCAGCGGCACGTCGCTGACGCCGAACGGTATGACAGCCGGGGAATGGGTGTGGATCACCGACTGCACGTCAGGCCGTGCCTTGTAAATCTCGCTGTGGATGAAGCGCTCCAGATAGGGCGCGCGGCCGCGCGCATCGATCGGCTGGTCGTCAAGATCGAACTCCATGATGTCGTCGGCAGTCACCAGGGCCGGCGCCCGCGAGCGCGAAATGAAGTAATGCCCGGGGTTCCTGGCCGACCGCACGCTGACATGCCCGAACCCGTCGACGATGCCCTGGTCGGCGAGGATGTGGTTGGCCAGGACCAGATCGGAAATGCGTTCGGCCTCCTCCTGCTCGGCGGTCTTGGTCGGCGCTTCTTGCGCCCGGCCCGGTGGAACCACCAGCCCTGAGATGCAGACCGCCGCCGCGAACGCAAGCCGGCGGCAACGCCGCATCAACATGACCTGGCCCGGGTCAACTGCGGTCATTCCGCCGCCGCCATCGGATACATGATGATCGAGAGGAACCGGATCGGACACTTGACCAGCTTCTCCGGTCCGTGAGGTACCTCTCCGTTGAAGGTCAGCGCATCGCCCGGGACCAGATCGTAGACGTTCTTGCCGTGCCGGTACTGGATGTGCCCTTCCAGCATATAGATGAATTCGACGCCGGCGTGCTCGAAGATCGGAAACGTCTCCGATGCTTTCTCGATCGTGATCAGAAACGGCTCGAACAGGCGCGTCGGCCCCTGGTCGTAGGCGAGCAGCTGGTAGGTGTGGCCGCTGCGCGTGCCGCGTCGCGGCACCTCCATGCCTTTGCCCTTCTTGACCAGTTGCACGCCGCCGTCGGCCAGATCGTAGTTGCGAAACAGCGCGGACAGCGAGACACCGAGGCCCTGCGCCAGACGCGAGAGCGTCTCCAGGCTGCTGGCCGTCTGCCCGGTCTCGATCCGCGAGAGCATTCCGCGACTGATGCCGGTGCGCTCGGAAATGTCGGCGATCGTGAGCCCGTGCTTGCGGCGCAGTTCCCGGATCGTGCTGCCCAGGTAGCGCTCCAGAGGACTCGGCCCGCTCTCCCTGCCGTGCGCCGGGCCATGGTGTGCTGCCGCTCGGGGCGCTGCGGGCAGCGCGGGTTGTGCCCTCGGGCGCGCTTGGCGGTGGTCGGACATGGCGGCAGGCGGATTTTACTGCTGCGAAAATAAGTTGACTACAGCAAAAATAAAAGTGCAGAATATGCAAAATTAGTTTCAGCCAGGAATCTCTGGTTTTTGTCGCCTCGCGCCTGCGGGTCGCAGGCGGTCCCTGCAAAGTCCGAGCCTCCGGAGCCGAGCCGCGATGCCGTGGCGCCTGTTGCGTTTTGCGCTGTCGCGCAAGTATCCCGAGCCGCGGATGTTCGGGGCTCCGCGCGACCTGAAGCGCCACTACGACGTGGTGATCATCGGCGGTGGCGGCCACGGTGTGGCGGCGGCCTACTACCTGGCGCGCGACCACGGCATCACCGATGTGGCAGTCCTGGAAAAGGGCTACCTCGGCGGAGGCAACACCGGGCGCAACACGACGATCATCCGCTCCAATTACCTGACGCCCGAAGGCGTGCAGTTCTACGATGCCAGCGTCCGCATCTGGCAGCAGCTGTCCGAGGAGCTGCGGCTGAACCTGTTCTATTCCACCCGCGGCCACTTCACGCTGGCGCACACCGACGCGGCGATGCGCACGATGCGCTGGCGCGCCGAGGTCAACAAGCACTACGGGGTCGAATCCGAGGTGGTCGACGCGACTGGCGTGAAGCAGGCTTGTCCCCAGATCGACCTGTCGTGCGGCGGCCATGCGCCCATCCTCGGGGCCCTGTACCACGCCCCCGGCGCGATCGCGCGCCACGACGCGGTGGCGTGGGGCTACGCGCGCGGCGCCTGCGAGCGCGGCGTCCAGATCCATCAGCAGACGCAGGTCACCGGAATCGATGTGGCCGGCGGTCGCGTGCGCGCGGTACGCACCAACCGCGGAACGATCGAAACCGGCAAGGTCCTGAGTGCGGTCGCCGGGTACACGCCGCGCGTCACGGACATGGTCGGCCTGCGCACGCCGATCGTCGTGCATCCGCTGCAGGCGATGGTCAGCGAGCCGATGAAGCCGTGGCTCGATCCGATCCTGGTGTCCGGCAGCCTTCACGTCTACGTGAGTCAGAGCGCGCGCGGCGAGCTGGTGATGGGCGCTTCGCTCGATCCGTATGAAGTGCAGTCGACACGTTCGACGCTGGACTTCGTCGAGGGCCTGTCGGCCCACATGCTGGACATGTTCCCGTTCCTGTCGAACGTGAAGGTGATGCGGCAATGGGCCGGAATGGCCGACATGACGCCGGACTTCGCGCCGATCATGGGGCGGACCGAGGTCGACGGCTTCTACCTGGACGCGGGCTGGGGCACCTGGGGCTTCAAGGCAACCCCGATCAGCGGCAAGACGATGGCCCGGACCGTGGCCACCGACCGCAACGATCCGCTGATCACCGGCTTCTCGCTGGAGCGGTTCCGGCGCTACGCGCTGACCGGCGAAAAAGGCGCCGCCTCGGTCGGGCATTGACTGTCACGGGTCCGCGACTCGCGAAGGAGCGCCGGCAATGAAAATCATGACCTGCCCCGTCAACGGTCCGCGCGCGGTGACCGAGTTCGTGTACTGGGGCGAAGCGCGCGAGATGCCCGACCCGGATCGAGTTTCCGACGACGCCTGGGCCGACTACGTGTTCAATCGCAACGGCGCGCCGGGCGTGAAGAAAGAGTGGTGGTGCCACGCGCCAAGCAACACGTGGTTCATTGCCGAGCGCGACACCGAGCGCGATGTTGTGCTCCGCACGTATCTTCCCGGGGGATCGCACTGATGCGCTTGCCACCGGTTCCCGGCGAGTGGATCGACCGCAGCCGCCCGCTGGAATTCCGCTTCGAAGGCGCCGCCGCGCGCGGCCTCGCCGGCGACACGATCAGCAGCGCCTTGTGGGCGCAAGGACTGCGGACGCTGGGACGCAGCTTCAAATATCACCGCCCGCGCGGACTGCTGTCGTTCGCCAATCACGACGCCAATGTGATCGTGCAGCAGGGCGACCGGCTGAACGTCCGGGCCGATGTCAGCGAAGCGGAGCCGTCGGCGCAGATCACCGCCGTCAACACGTTCGGAGGATTGCAGCGCGACCGCGGTGCCATGCTGGGCCGGATCTCGGCCGTGCTGCCGGTGGGCTTTTACTACAAGGCCTTTTATACGCGGCGCCTGTTCCCGATGTGGGAGCGGATGTTCCGCAGACTTACGGGTCTTGGCCGGGTCGATTTTGCGGCGCCTCGCCTGCGCACGCCCAAACAGTACGGATTCTGCGACGTGCTGGTGATCGGCGCCGGCCCCTCCGGCCTGGCAGCCGCCGTTGCGGCGGGCGAAGCCGGCGCGCGCGTCGTGGTGGTCGACGAGAATGCGCGGCCGGGTGGCAGCGGCTTCTACCAGCTTGGAGGCGATGCCCGGACGCGTGCGGCGACCCAGGCGCTGCTGGACCGGATAGGCGCACTGCCGAAAGTGCAGCTGCTGTCGGGGACCTGCGCGGCGGGCTACTACGCGGACCACTGGGTGCCGCTGATCGACGCCGGCAGGCTCACCAAGATGCGGGCGGGGGCCGTGGTGGTTGCGAGCGGGGCGTTCGAGCAGCCCGCCGTGTTCCGCAACAACGATCTGCCCGGAGTGATGCTGGCGTCGGCGGCCCAGCGGTTGATTTATCGATATGCCGTGCAGCCGATGCGCCGCGCCGTGGTGCTGACCGCCAACAGCGACGGCTATCGCGCCGCGCTCGACCTGCTGGCTGCCGGCGTGCAGGTCGCGACGGTGGTCGATGTGCGTGCGGACGCAGGCGAGCCGCTGCTCGCGCGGCTTCGCGATGCCGGCGTCGAAGCGGTCGTCGGGGCCTGCGTATACGAAGCGGTCGCCGATCCGAACTCAGGCGCGCTCGCCGCCGCGCGGATCTGCCGGATCGCCGCAGACGGTGAGCCGGATCCGGCCTCGCTGCGCACGATCGAATGCGATGGCTTGGTAATGAGCGTCGGGTGGGCGGCGGCCGCCAATTTGCTGCATCAGGCGGGTGCGACGATGCGCTACGACGACGAGCTTGCGCAATTCGTGCCCGATCGGCTGCCGGAGGGGATATTCGCCTGCGGGCGGGTCAATGGCGTGTTCGGCTTCGAGCGCAGGCTCGCCGACGGCCGGCGGGCGGGCCTGGCCGCTGCGAGCCGCGCCGGGTTCGGCCATGCGGCGCCGATGCCGGTCGAGCGCGAGACACAGTGTCCGAGCCACGCCTGGCCGATCGTTTCGCATCCGCGTGGCAAGAACTTCGTGGACTTCGACGAGGACCTGCAGCTGCAGGATCTGGAAAACGCGGCGCAGGAGGGCTTCGACAGCATCGAGCTGCTGAAGCGCTACTCGACCCTCGGGATGGGCCCGAGCCAGGGCAAGCACTCGAACATGAACGGCCTGCGGGTGCTGGCGCGCCTGACCGGGCAGTCGCCCCAGCAGGTTGGAACCACGACGGCGCGGGCGTTTTTCCATCCGGTGTCGATGGCGCACCTGGCCGGACGCGGATTCGTGCCCGAGCGGCACACCCCGCTGCGCGCGCATCACGAGCGCCTCGGGGCGCAGTGGATGCCGGCCGGCGTCTGGATGCGCCCGGAGTATTACCGGATCGATGGCCGCTCGCGCGAGCAGTGCATCCGGAACGAGGCCCGGCGCGTGCGCAGCGCGGTCGGCATCATCGACGTGGGCACCCTGGGCAAGCTGGATGTGCGCGGCCCGCAGGCGGCCGAGTTCCTGGAGCGGGTCTACACCGGGCGCTACGCACGGATGAAGGTCGGATCGACCCGCTATGCCGTGATGTGCGACGAGGCGGGCGTGCTGGTCGACGAAGGCGTGGTCGCGCGGCTGGCCGAAGATCACTTCTACTTCACGACGACCACGTCAGGCGCCGCCAACGTGTATCGCGAGCTGTCGCGCCTGAACGCGATCTGGCAGCTGGACTGCGGACTGATCAACCTGACCGGGGCCAGCAGTGCGGTCAACCTGGCCGGTCCCCGCAGCCGCGAGGTGCTGGGCCCGCTGACGGATCTGGACCTGTCGGGGGCGGCGTTCCCTTACCTGGCGGTCCGCGCCGGCCGCGTGGCCGGTATTGCGGCACGCCTGATGCGGGTCGGGTTCGTGGGCGAGTGGGGATTCGAGATTCACGTGGCGGCCGAGCACGGCCCGGCGCTGTGGGACGCGCTGATGAGCTCGGGCGAACGGCACGGCATCGGTCCTTTTGGCGTCGAGGCGCAGCGGCTGCTGCGGCTGGAAAAAGGGCACCTGATCCTGGGCCAGGACACCGATGGCCTGACCACGCCGTTCGACGTGGGCCTGAAGTGGGCGGTCGCGATGGACAAGCCGTTCTTCGTGGGCCAGCGCAGCCTGAAGGCGATCGCAGCGCAGCCGCCCAGGCAGCAGCTGGCGCCGTTCACGCTGGCGCCGGATCATGCGGGTGAAGCGCCGAAGGAATGCCACCTGGTGATCGAAAACGGCAGCATCGCGGGACGGGTGACCAGCATCTATGCCAGCCCGCAGCTGGAGCGCACCATCGGGCTTGCGTTCGTTCGACCCGAGATGGCACAACAGGGCAGGCGCTTCTCGATCCGGCTGAGCGATGGCCGGACGGTGACGGCGCAAGTCGCCCAGACGCCGTTTTACGATCCGAAGGACGAACGCCAGAAGGAATCCGGATGAACGTGCCGCTGCCCGACCGCGCCAATCCGATATTCGATCCGCAAAACGCGCTGGCTCCGCGCTGGACTTCGGTCGAATCGATGCGGGTCGTGGCCGCCTACGGCGCGAACGACCACGCAGTCGCACAGCTCGTCGGAATCGGCGACGCGAGCGCGCGCCGGCGCACCGGCTTTAAGGGGCCGGCTGCTGCAGCGTGGCTGCAGCAGCAGTCCGTGCCGATACCGGCACAGCCCAACCAATGGACCGCGCTGCCGGCACCGGGTCTGGTGGCGCGCCTGGGTCGCAACGAATTCCTGATCGAGGACGGCGAAGGCGGCGCGAATTGCGCGATGCTGGAGGGGCTGCCGATTCCGCCCCGCGTGTATCCCGTGCTGCGTCAGGATGCGGAGCTGGTGCTGGTCGGCCGGCGCGCCGGCGAGTTGCTGCTGCAAACCTGCAGTATCGACTTCGCGGCGCTCGATGCGTCCACCCGCCCGGTCGTGCTGACCACGATGGTCGGGGTCGGCGTCACGGTCGCGGTCGAGCCGCGCGAGGCAGCGCGCCGGTACCGGATCTGGTGCGACGGCACCTACGGCGCCTACCTGTGGACGACCTTGGTCGAGGTGGCTCGCGACCTGGGCGGCGGGCCGATCGGCTTGGAGGCGCTGGAACCGGGCTGAGCCGGCGATCGGGAACGACTGACAGGATGCTGTTTTCGATGGCACCCAGGCCGGACAACATCGTGCTGACCCGGGCAGCGGCCCAGGCGCTGCGCGCCGAGTTCATCGGCTGGCAGTGCCGCCTGCGGCAGCTCGCTGCGCGCCAGGACGGGGGCCGTCCATCGACCGGCATGCGGCCGCGGGTCATGTCGCCGGCGGGCGATGAGTTCGCCGCAGCCGTGGTCGTGTTGATCACCGAGACCGACCCCGAGAACAGCACGCAACAATTCAAGTACCAGTACCTGCAGACGCAGGATCCGAACGAGCGCTACGACAAGGTGCTGGAGTTCTTGCAGGGACCGTACTTCCAGGAGCCGGCCCGCTTCTGCGACGTGCTGACGGCGCTGTTCGCGCAGGGCTCGGAGCTCGCGGCGCGGCTGCTCGGCCACGGACGCTGCGTGCTCGAGTTCGAGCAGTACCGCCAGGGCTACCGGATTCCGTGCGACGTCACGCGGCTGCCCCCCGCTCACCCGCGCCACCAGGCGACCTACTGGCACAACCGGCTGTTCAACGAGCAGCTGCCGCCTGGCGTCGAGGTGCTGGCGTTTGCGCCCGACTGGGCGCACGCCGCCGGCTTTCGCGACGAATGATGTCCCCAAGTCCGGGGCTTCACCTCAGGTATCGATCGAACCACGCGACCGTTCGGCGCACTGCGTCCGCCGTGTGTTGCGGTTCTCGAAGTCCGTGGCCTTCACCCGGATAGATCATGATGGCCGTCGGAATGCCGAGGGTCTTCAACGCATGCCAGAACTCCTGCGTCTGCGAGGCGGGGCACTCGATGTCGCGCTCTCCCACCCACGCGAACGTCGGCGTGTGGACATTTCGGATGAAATTGATCGGCGATGACCTCGCATAGGCGGCCGGGTCCTCATACACCGAAGCGCCAAAGTAAGGCAACATCCAGGCGTCGATGCCGTTTTCGCCGTAGTACGACAGCCAATTGCTGATTCCGGCGGCCGCGACCGCGGCCTTGAAGCGGTCGGTCTGGGTCACCGCCCACATCGTCATGAAGCCGCCGTAACTTCCGCCCCATACCCCGAGCCGCGCCTCGTCAATGGGCGCGGCCTTCAGCGCCGTGTCGATTCCCGCAAGAACATCGCGCAGGTCGCCGTGGCCAAGATCGCGAACATTGGCGGATGTGAACCGTTCGCCCTGGCCAAAGCTGCCGCGGGGGTTCGGCCGGAACAGCGCGTAGCCGCGATCGATCAGCGCATCAAACAATCCTGGACCGCTGAAAAACGGCACCGCGGCCGCGGCCGGACCGCCGTGAATGACGGTCACCATCGGAATTTTGCCCTCCGCGTGATCGGGCAGCATCAGCCAACCCTGGACGTCGAATCCGTCGCTCTTCCAGGACAGACTCTGCACACGCATGGGTACGCCCAAGCCGGCATTGACCGCCGTCAGATCCCGCCAGTGCCCTATCGTTCCTGTTTCAATCTCCGGGGGTGCTGTGAAGGATTCGTGCGCAACGGCAGTCACGCCCGACGGACAGGCCGACGAGACGCCGGCGTCGTGCCAACGCAGGGTTTCCGCACCGCTCCACAAGACGTGTACGGCGGCGGCCTCGCGCCCGGCATCGAATTCGACAATCTTGGTTTGGTCACCGGCGAGCAGTTGCGCACGCACAGTTCCGCTACAGCTCCAGCCGAGGGAAGTTGCGGATGCGTGCATGCCGGGGGTCACGTTGATTGCCTGTCCGCCCTCGAGCGGCAGCGTGTAGACGTCTCCGCCCGTTGAGTTGAAGTCGCTCATCAGTCCGGCGATGAAGGCGACGGCGTGCCCGTCGGGCGACACCCTCGGATTCGCGATCTGCAGGTGAATGTCCTTCGGGCTGTACAGAACGCGGGGTGCGCCGTCGTTTACGCCGAAGGCATACAGCTTTGCCGTCCACCAGTTGTTGTCGCCGTCGCCCGGCGCCGCGGTACCGACAAAGCCTTTACCGTCGGGGCGCCATTCGTATTCGTAGACATACAAATCGGGCGGGGAAACCCAGTGAAGAAAGCCGCGCTCGAGGATGCCGATCCGCTGCTCCGGCGTCGGTTCGTCCAGATCGCCCGCAACCGGCGCCCCCGCCTCCGTCGCGCCGACCTCCTTGCGCGGATTTTCCGTGGCCAGCATTGCGAGCCGACCGTCGGACCCATAGTGCAGGTCCTTAATGGTTCCGCCGAAGTTCAGTAGCAGCGTCGGGGCCGTTGCCCCGGTCTCCAGGGAATACACCGCGTAAGCGTGAGTTCCCGGCGAACGCAATGTGAAGCTGAGGTGCCGGCTATCGGGTGTCCAGGCCGGAGAACCCGGCCAACACTGCGGCACTTTGCCGCACGGAAGCGCAATCTGCGTGGCGGCGCCGGTTGACAAGTCCCGGATCACAAGCTCGCGCATCGGGGGATAAAAACCCCCGACGGGCGAATCGCCTTCCACCGACGCCACAAACGCTCCGTCCGGGGACATCTCAACCGCCAGGAACCTATGGACGAGCCTTTCAGGTGGCGGTGCCTCGCTCGCGCTCGCACTCAGCGCCGTCGCCAATACCGCACCGACCACTGCGCGTTCAACGAGGTCGCGCAGGAGCGCGGCCGAGGTTCCTTTTCGTGCCCTCATCAATGCTGTCACGGGCGGATGCGAATGCCCTTCGGGTCGAGCATTGGTTTCAGGGAGGCGCGGGCCGTTATCCGGCGATCGGACACCTGGATCTCGTATCGACCGGAATTCACGTAGTCGTCGGTCGCGCCCGAGGGGCTCTCGACGTATCCCAGGGCGACCGCGCCCCCCAGCGTGTGTCCGTACATTGCCGAGGTGGTGTAACCGTTGAGTTCGCCGTTGCGGTAGATCGGTTCGTTATGGTAGAGCATCGGCTCCGGATCCTCGAGGAGGAATTGCACGAGGCGCCGCTTCGGCACGCTGTCCTTCATCTGCACTAGCCGCTCGCGTCCGATGAAGCCGCCGGCCTTGTCCCAGGCGCAGGTGAACGCCAGGCCGGCCTGCAGCGGGTCGTCGTCGGGCCCGATGTCGTGGGCCCATTCCCTGTACGCCTTTTCGATTCTCAGGGAATTCAAGGCGTGGTACCCGCAGTGCCGCAGACCGAGCGGTCGGCCGGCCTCGACCAGGGCGTCGAATACCGGCAGCGCAAAGGCGGTCGGAATGTAGAGCTCCCAGCCCAGCTCGCCCACGTAGGTCAGCCGCAACGCGAGAGCGCTTTGATACCCGAGCTGGATCTGCCGGCAGGTGCCGAACGCAAACCCGCTGTCGGAAAGATCATCGGAACACAGAGCCTGCAGCAGCGCGCGCGACCGCGGCCCCTGCACGTTCAGCATCGCGTACGCCCCGGACAGGTCGGTCACCACGCATCGCGCGTCCGGGGCTATGTGACCGCGTATCCACGCTCCCACGTGCGTCTGCGTGAACGCGGCCGTCACGACCAGGAACCGGTCGATCGCGAGGCGTGAGATGGTCAGATCGGCCTCGATGCCGCCGCGCACGTTCAGGAATTGTGTGTAGATCACCTTGCCGACGGGAACGCCGCAGTCTGCGGTGGCGATCCGGTTCAGCACCGCTTCGGCGTCCAGTCCCTGCACGAGCAGTTTCGCGAAGGACGACTGTTCGAACATTCCGACCCCTTCGCGCACCGCCCGGTGCTCCTCGGCATTGTTGCCGAACCAGTTCTGCCGGCCCCAGGCGTATTCGTAGCGCAGCGCCTGACCCGGCGCTGCGTACCAGTTCGGCCGCTCCCAGCCGGCCGACTCTCCGAAGCACGCCCCGGCCGCCGCCAGGCGATCGTGCAGAACGCTCTTCTTCACGCCCCGGGCGGTCTGCCACTGGCGAAACGGCCAATGGTCCTGGTAGCCGATGCCAAGGCTTTCGACGGTGCGGTCGCGCAGATACCTGAGGTTGTTCTGCCACGGCTGCATCCGGCGCACGTTCACCGACCACACGTCCATCGGCGGGTGCCCCTCGGCGATCCAGTGCGACATCACATGTCCCACCCCGCCCCCGGAGAGGATTCCCAGCGAATTGAAGCCCGCGGCGATGAAGAAGTTGCGCAGGTTCGGCGCCTCGCCCATCAGGTAGTTGTGGTCCGGCGTGAAGGACTCCGGGCCGCAGAAGAGCAGCCTGATGCCGGTGTTCGACAACTGCGGGACGCGTCGCATCGCCTTCTCGAGGTAGGGAAGCATGCGATCCCAGTCCGGAGGCAGATCGTCGAAGCAGAAGCTGTCGGGAATTCCGCCCTCTCCCCACGGCTTCGCGACCGGCTCGAACAATCCCACCATCAGTTTGCCCGCCTCCTCGCGGATGTAGGCGCAATTGCCGGGATCGCGCAGGATCGGCAGAAGGGGATGGACGCCGGCGACCTCCTCGGAGATCAGGTAGTAGTGCTCGGCTGCGAGCAAGGGCACGTCGACGCCGGCGAGCTGGCCCACTGCGCGGGACCACATGCCGGCACAGTTGACGACGAATTCGGCGCGAACCTCGCCGCGGTCGGTGCGCACGCCGGTCACCCGGCCGCTGCTCGAGGTGATGGCCGTCACCGCGGTGTTTTCGAGGATCGTCGCGCCGCCGAGCTGTGCACCCTTGACCAGGGCCTGCGTGACGTCGGTCGGATTGGCGCGAGCGTCCCCCGGGAAGTGGAACGCTGCTGCCAGGTCCGAGACTTCGGCCAGCGGCCACATCTTCTTGACCTCGGCAGCGCTGATCTCATAGCCCTCTACGCCGAAGCAGCGCGCGACATTCACGCCACGGCGCATCTCCTCGGCCTTGTCCCTCGTGATCGCGAGCTGGATGGATCCGCAGGGGATGACGCCGGTTGCCTGCCCGGTGTCCGCTTCCAGGCGCCGGTACAGATCCAGCGTGTACCTGGCAAGCTTGGTCTGGGTCACGGTGTCGCGCAGCGTGGTCAGCAGCCCGGCCGCGTGCCACGTGGTTCCACACGCCAACTGCCTGCGCTCGAGCAGCAGCACATCGCGCCACCCGAGCTTGGTCAGATGGTAGGCAATGGAACAGCCGATGATGCCGCCCCCGATGATGACCACTCGTGCCTGGCTGGGTACGCTCTTGTCACTCATGGCGTTCGATCTAGCGCGATTCGTAGCCGCCGAGACCGCGCGGGGCCACCCACCGGCGCGTGGCCACCCAGTAGACCAGTGCCGACACCAGCGCCGTCGGCAGCGAGGCCGTCAGGTACTGGTAGGGCCAGCGCGACGCGTAGCTCAATGGGTCGAGCAGGTAGATGTAGGCCACCAGGCCGACCCCCATCGCCGCCAGCGCCGCCGGGTTGAACCCGGCCCAGTACCGGTACGGGCCTGCCTCGCTGTTGTCGTACACGGCCCGGATGTCGATCCGGCGCCGCCTCAGCACGTAGTAGTCGACCATCTGGATGCCGCACAGCGGCGCGAAGCCGACCGCGATCAAGGCGATGAAGGAGCCGAAATGGGCGAAGAACAGGTCCGGGATCAGGAGGCCCACCAGCGCGACCGGCGCCAGCGTCAGCAGCAGCAGCGTGGGCCATCCAATCCGGTCGACGCCCGGGATCTGGCGCAGGCCGATCGCCGACGCGTAGATACCGGCGATCGCGGTGCCCAGGTTGGCCGCGGCGACGAAGACCAGCGCGACGATGCCGTAGCCCGGGCCTCCGACCGTGCGCAGCCACTCGGCCGGATCCGACACTTTCAGCACCAGGATCCCGGCGATCCCGATCATGCTCAGCAGCGGGACCGGCGCGCCCATGCCGAGCATGATCGGCAGCGCCGCCGTGCGGCCGTCGGGCGCCATCCGGACCATCGCGCCGATGTAGGGCCACCACGACAGCAGCGACGAGATGCCGATCTCGATTCCCGTCGTGTAGTTCCACAACGGATCGGGCGACTGCGAAGGCGGTACCGCCGTGACCAGTTCGTCCCAGCGGCGGGCCGTCAGGATGTAAAGCATCCAGCAGCCGATGAAGACATGAAACACCAGGATCTTGGCGACCCGGTCGATCCCGCTCGACCCCCTCAGCAGGATCAGGAATACCGCTGAGCACGCCAGCGCCGTCGTCGCCGGGACCAGCAGGTTCGACCCGTGCCGGATCGCACCGATCGCGATCAGCAGCTGCGTGGTCGACTTGGCGAAGAAGATCAGCAGAAGGGAATTCCAGCCCAGGATCGACACGTATTGCATCAGCGCCGGGATGATCCAGCCGCGGGTGCCGAACTGCGGCTTGCACGAGACGATCGAGTCGACGCCGAAGCGGATACAGGTTGGAACCGCGGCCAGCGTGACCAGCAGCATGCCGATCATGCTGCCGGCCGTCAGCGCCGCAACGCCGCGGGTGAACCCCAGGTAGGAGCCTACGTATTCGCCGATGATGTAGCACCACGTGGCCGCGGCTGCAGTGGCCAGCGCGATGCCCAGCTGCCACGGTCCCCAGGTGCGCTCCGACCGCAGAAGCGGCCAGCCGCTGGTGTCCGCCGCCTGCGGGCTCCCCTGCCCGGGCGCCCCGCTCATGCGCCCCAGCCGGCGATGATCAGCGCGATCGGCCCGGCAAGCCCGAGCAGCAGCAGCCAGAACCAGCTGGCCGGGTCGAAGTCGGCGCCCTGCGCCGATTCGTCGCTCAGCGCCTGCAGGCGCCTTTCGAGCTCGTCCGGAAGCTCTTGCATGGGCGGGGGATCTCTACCGCGGACCCGATCGCGTGAACGACTCGGCGTCCTGATAGGGGAACCACCAGAAATCATGCGAGGTGGCAGCCGGATCGATCATGCTCAGCTTCGTGTGGCGGAATGTGTCGAGGCCCTCGGAGCCGAGCTGCCGCCCCATTCCGGATTGCTTGCGACCTCCGAACGGGCCCGCGTTGTTGTCCAGCAGCGGCGCATTGACCCATACCATCCCGGCTTCGAGGTCGCTGATGGCGCGCATACTCTCATCGAGGTCGCGCGTGTAGATCGTGCAACCGAGCCCGTAGCGCGAGCGATTGGCCAGCTCGACGGCCTCCTCGAAGCTCGCGACCGGGCACAGCGGCGCCACCGGGCCGAAGCTCTCGTCGTTCAGGATCGGCCGCTCGGGCGCCACGTCCAGCAGCACCGTCGGCTCGACGAACCAGCCCTTCTTCAATCCGGTCGGGCGCCCGCCGCCGATCGCCACCGGCGCGCCGTCGGCCACGGCGCGGCGGACGATCGATTCGTAGCGGTCGCGCTGGAGCGAGGAGGCCATCGGGCCCATGTCGACGCGCTCCAGGCCGCTGCCGACGCGTACCTTGCGGGTCTCCTCGATCAGCAGATCGGCGAAGCGGCGGTAGACGTCGCGGTGAACGTAGAAGCGCTCGGACGCCGCGCACACCTGTCCGCAGTTCAGGTAGGCGCCGAACGCGGCCCCGCGGGCGGCGACCTCCAGCGGTGCCGACGGCATCACGATGAAGGCGTCGTTACCCGACGTCTCGATCAGGCAGCGCTTGTACTGGCGCGCGCAGCTTTCGGCGACCCGCCGGCCCGTCTCGATGCCGCCGGTGAACGCCACCATATGCGTGCTGGCGTGCTCGACCAGGCGCTGGCCGACGCGTCCAGTCCCCGCCACGACCTGGACCAGCCCCGGCGGCAGCGCCTGCAGGGCCGCGCAAAACTCGAGCGTGGTCAGCGTCGTCAGCTCGGAGGGCTTTATGATGCAGGCGTTGCCGCTGGCCAGCGCCGCGGCGGCCTGCCAGCACAGCAGGCACAGCGGGTAGTTGTAGGGCAGGATCAGCACGACCACGCCCAGAGGGTCCTTGGTCACCAGGTGGACCTGCGCATCGACCGTGGGGCCGAGCACCCGGCCGTTCTCGTGGCGGCCGATCTCGGCGTAGTAGTCCATCGCGAGTGCGGACCAGTTGACCTCGTCGGTGGACTCCTTGAAGGTCTTGCCCATCTCGCGGGTCAGCATTTCGGCCACCCGCGGCCTGGCCTCCCGCATGCGGCGGGCGGCCTCGTGCAGCAGCTCGGCCCGCGTCAGCGAGTTGAGCTTGCGCCACTTCTTCTGGGCCGCAATGGCGATCGCCACGGCCGCGTCGATCTCGGCGTCGGTTGCGGCGACGAAATGCCCGATCCGGCTCTCGGTCGCCGGATCGAGCACGTCGATCGATTCGGTGCCCCTGGCCGCGCTGTACTGGCCCTCGACCAGGTGGCAGCCACTCAACTTCGAAAACTGCTCGAGCGCGGTGGTTGCCACATCGACTCCTTCGGCGTAGGGCCGTTTTCTCCCCTCGCCCGCGGAGCAGGAGAGGGACCTGCTGCGAGTCAGACGACGGCTAGAACTTGCGGTACGCCTTGTGCAGGTCCACCAGCGGGTGGCGCGACGACATCTGGAACTTGATCAGCAGCTCGCGCGCCAGCATGTCGCGATCCTGCTGGTTGTCCGGCAGCTTCACGCCCTCGGGCACGGTGACCCAGCCGTTCACGTTGCGGTCGAACACCGCGGCGCGCCCCTCTTCATACCCCAGGTGCACGTCCTCGAGCCAGTTCAGGTCCTGCCATTGCATGGTTTCCATGTACTTGCGCAGAAACGGCGTCAGCCGGCGGTAATCGGGCACCAGGTTGACGTCGTAGCGGTAGCCGATGTGCTGGCCGATCTCCTTCTCGCGCTGGCTGTCCAGCCCGGCGGTCTTGATGAAATGATCGATGTCCCGAGCGGCGCTCTTGGCGCCGGCGTTGCGAGCGGCGGCGGCCTTGCTGTCGTTGCTTTTCGCCGCCGTCTTCGTCTGTTTCGCCTTCTTGGCCCGCGCGTATTTCTGCAGTTCGGTGATCTTCGCCATGGTTTCGGCTTCCTTTAGTAGCGCGTCATATCGGGCCGGCCGACCGTGTGCTGCGATCCGGCCAGCGGCACCATCGCCAGGGCCGACGCCTCCATGGTCAGGGCTGCCAGATCCTCGGGCTCGAGGCTGTGCACGTTGGTCTTGCCGCAGGCGCGCGCCATCATCTGCGCCTCGATCGTCAGGCAGTGCAGGAAGTTGTAGACGCGCTCGGCGGCGGCGTCCGGGTCGAGGCGCTTGCGCAGCACCGGATCCTGAGTCGCGACCCCGACCGGGCAGCGCCCCGTGTGGCAGTGGTAGCAGTAACCGGCCTCGACGCCGATTTCCTTCTCGAAATCCGCCTCCGGGATGTCCTTGTTGCAGTTGAGCGCCATCAGCGCCGAGTGTCCGATCGCGACCGCGTCGGCGCCCAGTGCGAGCGCCTTGGCGACATCGCCGCCGTTGCGGATGCCCCCGGCATACACGAGCGAGATCTCGCCGGTCTTGCCGACGTCGTCGAGCGCCTTGCGGGCCTGGCGGATCGCCGCGATGCCCGGCACGCCGGTCTCCTCGGTCGCGATGTGCGGTCCGGCGCCGGTGCCGCCTTCCATCCCGTCGATGTAGATGCTGTCGGGCCCGGTCTTCGCTGCCATCCGCACGTCGTCGTAGACGCGGGCGGCGCCTAGTTTGAGCTGGATCGGGATCTCGCCGTTGGTCGCCTCGCGGATCTCGTTGATCTTCAGCGCCAGGTCGTCCGGCCCGAGCCAATCGGGGTGGCGTGCGGGCGAGCGCTGGTCGATGCCGGCCGGCAGCGAACGCATCTCGGCGACCTGGTCGGTCACTTTCTGGCCCATCAGGTGCCCGCCGAGGCCGACCTTGCAGCCCTGGCCGATGAAGAACTCGCAGGCGTCGGCCAGCCGCAGGTGGTGCGGGTTGAACCCATAGCGCGACTGGATGCACTGGTAGAACCACTTGGACGAGTAACGGCGCTCGTCCGGAATCATGCCGCCCTCGCCGGAGCAGGTCGCCGTGCCGGCCATCGTCGCGCCGCGCGCCAGCGCGATCTTGGCCTCGTAGCTCAGCGCACCGAAGCTCATGCCGGTGATATAGACCGGGATATCGAGCACCAGCGGCCGCTTGGCGCGCGGCCCGATGATGGTCTGGGTCTCGCACTTCTCGCGATAGCCCTCGATCACGAACCGTGTCAGCGTCCCCGGCAGGAACGTCAGGTCGTCCCAGTTCGGGATCTTCTTGAACAGCGAGAAACCGCGCATCCGGTAGCGGCCGAGCTCGCTCTTGATGTGGATGTCGTCGATGACATGCGGCGTGAAGATCGAGCTGTGGCCGAGCAGGTGCGTGTCGCGGCTCAGCTTCTTCTTCGTTAGCGGGATCGAGGCCGGAACCTTGGTTACCTTCGCCATGTGATGTTTCCCGTGGTCGGAAATCGTGAGGTGAGGTGATTAGAGGATCAGCTTCTTCTCGGTCGGCTCGAGGTTGTCGTAGTTCCAAAGCTGCCGGCCAGCGACGATCTTCTGCATCTTCCTGACGCCGTCGGGCGCCGCCAGGCCGTACAGCTTGAGCTTGCGCTCGAGCCAATCAGCCTCGATATCGTTCATCTCGCCCGGTACCGCGTCGACGCCGAGGCCGGCGATCTTGCCGCCGACGTAGATCGTGCCGTCGTACATCGAGTCGCCCAGGTTCTTGCCGGCGTCGCCGAGGATCACCATGCGCCCGCGCTGCATCATGAACCCGCAGAACGCGCCGGCCCGGCCGCCGATGATGATCGTGCCGCCCTTCATGTCGATGCCGACACGCGCCCCGACATCGCCCTTGCACACCAGATCACCACCCCGCATCGCGGCGCCGAACGTGGAGCCGCCGTTCTTCTCGATCACGACGGTGCCGGCCATCATGTTCTCGGCGCACGACCAGCCGACGCGGCCGCAGATACGGATATTCGGGCCGTCGATCAGGCCGCAGCCGAAGTAGCCAAGGCTGCCCTGGATCTCGAGGTTCAGGCGGTTCAGGATGCCGACCGCGATGCCGTGCTTGGCGCCCGGGTTCTTCAGCACGATCGTGCCGCAGCCCTGGCTCATCAGCTCGCGCAGCTTCAGGTTGATCTGGGTCGGCGCGAGGTCGGCCGCGTCGAACTCGGCGCGCTTGTTGAAGTCGACCTCGAACGCCTGCGGGTACGTATAGTGCGCCTCCTCCTCGGGTCGGAAGAAGCGCTGCTGGGTGCGTCCGGCCAGCTGCTCGGTGTGCATGCCGGCCTCGGTTGCTCTGGTCATCAGTGCCATGGTCGTTGCTCGCTGCTGGGTGTCGGGATCAGCTGTGCCAGACGCGCACTTCGCCCTCGTAGGGGTCGAACGTGTCGATCTCGTGCGGAAAGATGCTGCGGATCGCCACTTCCTCCGAAGCCAGGGCGATGAAGCGGTCGCTTTCGTAGAGCACCATCGGCTTGGCCGCCATCACGTCCTTGGCCATGCCGAGGCTGTCGGAGGTCGCCACCAGGTAGGTGAACACGCCGTCCAGCTCGGCGATCGAGTCGGTCATCGCGTCCTTCAGCGTCGCACCCTGCGCCATGCGGTCGGCCAGATAGACGGCAATGAGCTCGGAGTCGCAGTTCGACACGAAGCGGTGGCCGCGTCGCTCGAGCGCGCGCCGCCCGTTCCAGTAGTTGGTCAGCTGGCCGTTGTGGACGACCGCGACGTCGGCGAACGGATAGGCCCAGTAAGGGTGCGCCGAGCGGATATCGACGTCGGACTCGGTCGCCATCCGGGTGTGCCCGAGTGCGTGCGTGCCGACGAAGCCCTGCAGGCGGTACTGGCCGGCGACCTGCGCCGCGTCGCCCAGGTCCTTGATCAGCTCCAGGCCGAGGCCGATCGACAGGATCTCCGCGCCGTCGACGTCCTCGACGTAGTTGGCCAGGCGTCGCCGGTCGCCCTCGAACGCGATCCGGTAGCGGAACGCGTACTCGGTCGCACCTTCGGCCTCCAGGATGTTCGCGCCCAGCTCGGCCAGCCGGCGGTCGACCTCGGCGCGGCGCTCCTTGACCTGATGGTGGATGTCGAAGCCTTCCGACATCTCGGCCCCCTCGGCGAGCTTGAAGCGGACGACCAGCTCATGGCCGTGCGGCCTGCCGTACAGCGCATAGCCGGTCGAGTCGGGCCCGCGGTGCTTCATGGATTGGAGCATTGCGGTCATTTCCTGACCGACGTCGCCGGTTGCGCCGCGATGAATCAGTCCCGCGATTCCACACATCTCTTGGTCTCCTGGTTTTTGCCTGGCGCCGCGTCTGCGCAGGGTCAGGGCAGGTAATCCCAGTACTGCTTCAGGTCCCAGTCGGTCACGGTCGCCATGAATTTCTCCCACTCGTCGCGCTTGTAGTGGGTGAAGACCCGGTACATGTCGCCCGGCATCGCTGCCCGGACGACCTCGTCCTGCTCGAGCTCGGTCAGCGCCTCGCCGAGCATCATCGGCAGCTTCTTGACCTTCTTGCCGGCCGCCATCGCGGCGTAGATATTGCGCTCCTCCGGCTCGCCCGGGTCGAGCTTGTGCTTGATCCCGTCGTCGAATGCCTTCAGGATGGCGCCCGCCATCAGGTAGGGATTGACCGTCGAATCGACCGAGCGGTACTCGAAGCGACCCGGCGCCGAGATTCGCAGCGCGCAGGTCCGGTTCTGGTAGCCCCAGTCGGCGTAGACCGGCGCCCAGAAGCCGGTGTCCCACAGCCGGCGGTACGAGTTGACGGTCGAGGAGCCGATCGCGGTCAGCGCGCCGACGTGCTTGATGATGCCGCCGATGCAGTGCAGGCCGATCGGGCCGGGCTTGGCCTCGCCCGGCAGCGGCAGGAACGTGTTCTCGCCGCCGCTGAGGTACGTGAAGTTGTCCTCGAGCCCCGGCAGCTCGGGGTGTCCGAGCTTGTTGACGATCGTGCTGCCGCCGCGCCACAGCGACAGGTTGTGGTGGCAGCCGGAGGCCGAAACGCCCATGAACGGCTTCGTCATGAAGCAGGCGATCAGGTTGAACTCGCGTGCGACCTGGGCGCAGATCTGGCGGTACGTCGTCAGCCGGTCGGCGGTGCGCAGGCAGTCGTCGTACATCCAGTTCAGCTCGAGCTGCCCGGGCGCGTCCTCGTGGTCGCCCTGGATCATGTCCAGGCCCATCGCGCGGCTGTACTCGATCGCACGCATGAACACCGGGCGCAGCGACTCGAACTGATCGATGTGATAGCAGTTCGGCTTGGTGAAGCCGCCCGCGGGCAGGCCGTCGTCGCCCTTCTTCAGCCACATCATCTCCGGCTCGCAGCCGTGGCGCAGGTGCAGACCGCCGTGCGCCTTCTTGAATTCCTCGTGGATCCGCCGCAGGTTGCCGCGGCAGTCGGAAGTCAGAAATCCGCCCGGGTTGTCCCTTTCCTCGCGGTTGCGGAAACAGGTGCAGAAGACGCGCGCGACGCGCTTGTCCCACGGAAGCTGAACGAACGTCTCCGGGTCGGGGATGCCGACCAGCTCCGACGCTTCTGCCCCGTAGCCGATGTAGTTGCGGTGGCGGTCGACGAACAGGTTCGCGGTGGAGCCGTACACGAGCTGGAAGCCCCGCTCCGCGGTGCGCTCCCAGTGGTCCGCCGGTATACCTTTGCCGACGATGCGCCCGGTGACGGAGACGAACTGGTAGTAGATGTACTGGATCCCAAGCCGGTTGATCTCGGACCGGACCCGCTTTACCAGATCGTCGCGGCCCTTCGCGCTGACATGGGCTTCAAGATCGGTCATGCTTTCCCCCTCGCTCTGGGTCTTGATCTAAATCCGCAATCGATTCGCCGCCGTACTTGCGGGGCCCCGTCAACTCCACGGGAACGGGCTGTTGGACGTCGGATGGAGCTTGCCTTGCGCGAAGCGCGAGAAGCGGAACGGTTCGAGCAGCTCGCTCGGTCGGCCGCAGATGTCCTCGGCGACGAGCTTGCCGACCCCGATCATCTTGTACCCGTGGTTCGAATCCGCGATCACGTAGGCGTTGTCGCAAAAGCGGTCGAACACCGGGAAGTTGTCGGCCGTGAAACTGCCGATGCCGCCTGACGGCTCCTTCTTGTAAAGCGGTGTCTTGCCCTCGAAGCGCTTCTGGCAGAACGCCAGCGCCGAGCACCACATGTGGGCAAAGTCGGCGCCGACGACGAAGTCCGGCGACTCCGGTCCGTAAGGATCGATCCGCACCTGCGCCGGGTCGGCCTTCACCTTGAACGGCATCGCGCCGCCCTGCACGCCGCCAAAGTGGAAGTCCGGCTTGTAGTAGATGCCCCAGAGGCGGTCGGTGATCACCGAGTGGTCGACGTCCGAGAACAGCGTCGCGTCGGTATCGACGTGGATCACGGGCGGCATCCGGCCATCGTTGGTGCGCTGCAGCTTCGGATCGACGCCCAGCGTGCCTTCCTGCAGCGACCAGAAGGTCCACATCGGAACGTTTTCGTGGACCTTGCCGTCGCGACCCTTGACGCTGATCGCCGCCGGCAGCTCGAGCATGTCCCAGATCTGCTTGACCCAGGGGCCGGCGCCGACCACCACGGTGTCGCAGTCGATATTGCCCTGGTCGGTCACGACGGACTTGACGGCGCCCGAGTTGTCCTTCACGAAACCGGTCACCTTGACGCCGGTGATGATCCTGGCGCCCTCGCGCTCCGCCTTGCCGGCGAGCCCGTGCATCGAGGCGGTGTTGTTCGCATAGCCGCCTTTTTTCTCGTGCAGCACCGACGTGATGCCCTCGGCCTGCCAGTCGTCGAACAGGCCCTTCATATAGGCCATCGAGTCCTTCGCACCCTCGATGAAGACCGATTCGTAGCCGATCTCCCTTTGCTGCTGCGCGATCGTGGCGACCTGCGCGTGCATCACTTCCGGGCTGATCTGCATGTAGCCGACCGGGTGGTAGCTGAATGCCTTCGGGTCGCTCTCCCAGACGGCGACGCTGTGGGCCATCAGGCGGCGCATCGCCGGCTGGAAGTAGTTGTTGCGGATCACGCCGCAGGCGATTCCGGAGGCGCCCGAGGCGATGCCGGATTTGTCGACCACCAGGATGTCCTTGCCGCTGCCGCGTCCCGATTTGCGCAGCGCCTCGCCCAGGTGCCAGGCCGTGCTGAGGCCGTGGATGCCGGCGCCGATGATCAAATACTTGGTCCGGGTCGGAAACGCCATCGGAATCACCCCCTGGAATGAAGCTGCGCCGACCCGCTATCGTCTTCGGGGCTTGACGCGGCGCGAAGATGGTGGCACAAATCGGAGCCAATTTCAAACCAATTTTGATCCAATTAGCCCAAGAGGCTCAAACATGGCCAATAGTGGTCAGACCACCGCCCGGAGCGCTGCCACCGGCATGCCGGATCCCGTGCGAGGCTCGGCGTGGATCACCACTCAACTGCGGCAGGCGATCCTCGAAGGGCGCTACGCGCACGGCGAGAAGCTGCCAGCCGAACGACAGTTCGCCTCCGCCTTCGGCGCTTCGCGCGCGACGATCCGCTCGGCGCTGATCCGGCTCGAGACCGAGCGGCTCGTTACGCGGCGCCTCGGCGCCGGCACGTTCGTGAACTACGAGAACCCGGGCGACGCCGACGACGTGGCCGAACTCACGAGCCCGCTCGAGCTGATCGACGTGCGCCTCGGCATCGAGCCGAACATGGTGCAGCTCGCGGTGCTGAACGCGACCGGCCGCGACATCGAGCGCCTGGCCAACGCGATCGCGCGGATGGAGCGCTCCAGCGGCGACAGCGAGAGCTTCACGCTCTGGGACACCGAGTTCCATCAGCTGATTTCGGAGGCGACACGCAATCCGCTGATGGTGTGGGTCTATCGGCAGATCAACGCGGTGCGCACCCACGGCCAGTGGGCCGCGATGAAGGACAAGGTCCTGACGCCGGACCGGATCGCCGAGTACAACCACCAGCATGAGGCGCTGTACGAGGCGATCCGCTCGCGCGACGTGGAGGCGGCAGTCGGGATCATCACCCGCCATCTGCATTTCGCGAGGCGCCAGCTGATCGGCGCGAAGGCGGGCGGCGGCGAATGAATGTGCGCGCAACGGGCGGATGCCTGTGCGGGGCGGTCCGCTACGAGGTGCGCGGCCCGCTGCGGCCCGTGGTCGCCTGCCACTGCACGCAGTGCCGGCGGATGACCGGGCACTTTCTGGCGGCGACCGCGGCGCGCGAGGCCGACCTCGTGATCACTCGCGGCACCACGCTCAAGTGGTACTCCGCCTCGGCGGGCGCACGGCGGGGCTTCTGCGCCGACTGCGGCTCGACACTGTTCTGGCATGGGACCGGGCGCGACCATATCGCGATCGCGGCCGGCAGCATCGACGGCGCCACCGGTTTGAAGCTGGTGCAGCACATTCATACCGCGGACAAAGGCGACTACTACGAGCTCGACGACGGCGCCGCCGGGTCGGCCGATGGACTGCCGCCGATCCACCTCGAGTGGAGCTAGCATGGACCGGTCCGCGCCAACGCCCCCGCACCTGGACGCGCTGCAGGAGTTCTACCAGGGCGAAATCCTCGGCGAGGCGATGTTCGATTCGATGCTGCGTTCGGCGCGCGACGACTCCGAGCGTTACAAGATCGCGCTGATGCTGCAGCTGGAGACCGAAACCAAGGCCCGGTTGCGGCCGCATCTGGCAGCGCAGGGCCTGCCGTTGCAGGAGGATCCGCAGATGCGGCCTCGCGGCGAGCGGTTCGCGCGCGAGCTGCAGGATGCCACCTGGAACGACAAGATGCGCGCGCTCGAGCAGTCGATCGGCCAGACCTGGCTGCCGCGCTACCGCGAGCTGACGGCCGCGCTGCCGCCGCCGCTGCGCGCGATCGGCGAGAGCATGATCGCGCACGAGCAGGCGCTGCTGGAGATGGCGCGGCGCGAGCTCGACGGCGATTCGCACCGGTCGGACGAGCCGGTGCGGGAGCTGCTGGTGCATCCATTGCCCCGGCCCGCTGAAGGCTAGGTCGAAGTGCACAAGCGCCCGGGACTCAGGGTTCAGGCATGCGCGCAACGCATGCCTGAGATTTGACCGTTTCGCTTGGCGGCCCTGCAACTCGCGGCTAGCCTTCACCGATGCGCGCTATCACGCCAAGTCAGATCGAGCAGTTCCGAGCGGACGGCTTTCTCATTCTGGACCGCTTGCTGAGCGCCGACGAAGTGCAGCGGGCCCGGTCGCGCTTCGAGCCGCTGTTCCGCGGTGAATTCGAGACCGGGCTCTGTCCGGACGAGTGGAACTGGTGCGAGGGGCGCGATCCTCCCGATCGCACGCGGCAGATCTGCAACGGCTGGAAGTCGGACCGGACGATTGCCCGCATCGTTCTCAAAGAGGAAATCGGTCGCATGTGCGCGACGCTGGCCGGCTGGTCGGGCGCCCGGATTGGCCAGGACAACGTCCTTTGGAAGCCGCCCGGCGCCAAGGCACTCGGCTTTCATCAGGACGATAGTTACTGCAACTGGGTCATCCCGATGGGCTTCACAACGTGCTGGATTGCACTGGACGACACGACGGCCGCCGGCGGCACGATCGAGTACGCGCGCGGCTCCCATCGCTGGGGGGTGTTTCCGAAGATCCGGCAGTTCCACGCGCCGGACGACTACCGCGAGGCGCTCAGGGCCGCCGCGCGATCCGTTGGTGCCGAAGTCGACCTCGTTCCGGTCGAGGTCCCGGCCGGTGGCTGTGCGATCCATGCCGGGGGCACCTGGCACGGCTCTGATGCCAACCGGTCGGGCCGGCCGCGCCGTTCGCTGGTGACGCACTGCCTGGCGTCCGAAGCGCGATTTCATCCGACCGAGGTGAGCACCATCTACAGTCGATACCACCGCATCGGCGAT
>VBCK01000297.1 GCA_005882215.1 Betaproteobacteria bacterium
CCCAGAAGACGACCTGGGCCTGGGGGTCGACTTCGACGACCAGCTGGATTGTCCGATAGCGCTGATGGAATCGACCATGAAAACCCTTTCCCGCGGCGTCACCCTGATCGAGCTGGCCGTCGTGCTCGCCGTGGTCGCGATCCTGTTCGCGCAGGCGGCCCCATCGTTTTCCGCGTGGGTCCATAACTCGCAGATCCGCACCGCGACCGAATCGATCCAGAACGGGATGCAGCTGGCGCGTGCCGAGGCGATCCGGCGCAACCGCAGCGTGATGTTCTGGCTCACCTCGGCCGCGACCCCACCACAAGCCGACTGGCTGGTCGGATGCGCCAGTCCTCCCGCTGGCGCCCCGTCGGTGCCGGAGGCGGCCGGGGACTGCCCGGGGAGCGACACCACGTTTGGTCCCACTTATTGGATCCAGCGGCAGGCGGCAGCGGACCAGCAGACCGCGCTGCCGCAACTGACGATCACCCCGGCCAACGCCACTAACGTGACCTTCAATTCGCTCGGCATGGTCGTCGTGAACGTCGACGGCAGTGCTTCGATTACCCAGATCCTGGTGACCGACCCGTCGATATCGGGCACGCTGGCGCGCCCGTTGCAGGTGAGAGTCAGCGGCGGCCAGATCCGGATGTGCGACCCGAGTCCGAATCTGACTCCGGCGACCGATCCGCGGGCCTGCTAGAGATGCAAGAGGACAACATGCAAAGGGCTTCACGCGGATTTTCGCTGATCGAAGTGCTGATCGCGATGACGATCTTCAGCTTCGGCATCCTCGGGATGCTGGGTATGCAGGCGCGCGCGATCGGGAACTTCTCCGACGCCAAGTACCGCACCGACGCGGCGCTGCTGTCGGATGCGCTGATCAACGACATCTGGGTCAACCGCGCCAACATCGCCAACTATGCCTACACATCGGGAGGCACCGCCCCGGCCCCGGTGCAGTCGTGGTTGAGCCAGGTCCAGGCGACCCTGCCCAACGGCGCCGCCAACGTTACGGTCGCCGGCAGCCAGGTGACGGTCACCGTGCGGTGGCAGCCTCTGGATGCGGCGGCGATCGGGCAGACGCACACGCACACCGAAATCACAACGATCCAGAACCCGTGAGCGCACCGATGACGCGAGGCATCCAACAACGCGGTTTTTCGCTGATCGAGGTGATGATCTCGACTGTGGTGTCGCTGTTCGCCACGCTGGCGATCATGCAGTCCTTCGCGGTCTCGGAGGGCTACCGGCGCACCGCGACCAGCGGCGGCGACGCGGCGTTCAGCGGCGCGCTCGGCGCGTACTTGCTGGATCGCGATCTGCAGATGGCCGGCTACGGCATCAACACCGGGGTCTACCTGGGCTGCCAGGTGTCCGGCTTCGATGAGCTCGCGACGCCGGTGCAGTCGATCGGCTTCACGCTGGCTCCGGTGCAGATTACTCCGGGCACTGGCGTGAATCCCGACTCGATCACGGTCGTATCCAGCAGCACCGGCTGGCTTCCGGCGCCGATCACCCTGACCACGTCGATGGCGTCACCGAGCGACAACTACCAGGTCAACAACCCGTTCGGCGTGACGGCGGGGGATGTGGCCATCCTGGCCCAGTCCGGCAACAACGCCTGCACGCTGGTGCAGGCGACCAATACGCCGACCGCCGGCACCGCGGGCAGCCAGAACACCGTGCAGCACACCAGCGGCACCTACCGGATCACCGGTGGAGCGACGGTGGCGGCCCGCTACAACCCGACCGGAGGCGTCGGCCCGGCCTACCCGGCCAACTCCGTGCTGATCGACATGGGAGCGGCGCCCACGGTCAGTACGTACTCGATCCAGAACAACACCTTGGTGGTCACTCAACAGGTGACCGGTGCGGGTCAGCCGGTCCAACCGGTGGCCGCCAACATCGTTCAACTCAAGGCGCTGTACGGCAAGGACACCGCCGGAGGCGGCACCATTACGGCCTGGAATACGGCGGCGCCGGTCTCCGCCACTCAGTGGGCCGCGGTGCTGGCGATCCGGGTCGCGCTGGTAGCTCGCAGCGCTCAACCCGAAAAGCAGACGGATCCCACCAGCGGGACTTGCTCGACCACTACCGCCGCACCGATCGTCACCTGGGATGACGGCACAACCACGACGCTCGACCTGTCCGGTACCACTCCGACCGGCCCGGCCTGGCAATGCTACCGGTACAGGGTGTTTCACATGACCGCGAGCCTGCGCAACCTGATCTGGACTCCTGCATGAGACGCCGCTTCGTTTCCGCCCGCGCCTCCCAGCGCGGCTACATGCTGATGCTGGTGCTGGTCGCTCTGGTCGCGATGATGATCTCGGGCGTCGCTCTGGTGCGATCGATGGACACCAACCAGCTGATCGCCGGCAACATGGCGTCGCGCAACTCGACGATTCACAGCGCGGACCTGGCTGTGCAGCAGGCGGTGAACTGGATCCAGGCCAACGCGACCAACGGTGCCTTGTTCACGGACGCGCCGGCCAGCGGGTACAACGCCTCGCAGCCGGCGCAGGAGCCGGACTGGATGTCACCGGCGACCTGGTCGCAATGTACGACGACGAGCGGAGCGACCCCTTGCTTCAACGCCAGCGACGGCGCCGGCAACCAGGTGTCGTGGATGATCCATCGGATGTGCTCGATCGCGGGCGGTCCGGGCACTGCGAATCAGTTCTGCTCCTCGCTGAACGGCACCGCGTCGTCGGCCGGCAACAGCTACTCGAGCGATGCCGTGATCTTCAACGGCCTGCCGAAGAACTTCTACCGGATCTCGATTCAGGTCACGGGACCGCGCAATACGACGACCTTGACTCAAGCCTTTGTCACGCTTTGAACCGGCAGGTGCTGCAATGAAGACTTTCGCTCGCATAAGTGTCGTCTTGACCGGTCTGTCGGTCGCGCTCAACGCGTTCGCGGCGCTCACCACTATTTCGAGCGCACCGCTGCAGATGGGTGCCTCCAGCTCGGTCAAGCCCAACGTGATGCTGCTGTTCGACGACTCGGGCAGCATGGCCTGGGACTTCATGCCGGACTGGATCGGCCCCAGCCCGTTGCCCGGATGCGGCGTCGACAAGCCACGCCACG
>VBCK01000152.1 GCA_005882215.1 Betaproteobacteria bacterium
TGTTCCGCCGGCGCGGGAGCGGCAGAACGATCAGCAGCCGGTTGCGATCTTCGCCGGCGTGGCGGTGATCCGCTGGTGGAACGTCATGTTCTTGCCGCCCAGGCGCACGCGCAGCGTGCCGGTCATCCGATCGGCATCGAACTGCCAATGAGCGTCGCCCGTCGTGCCATGCCCGCCATTGCACTGCAGCCGGTAGCTTGCCGAACCGGCGTCCTGACCCGTCTTCACCAGCCTGCAGTCCTGCAGCGAGGCATGCCCCAGCATCCAGAACGCGGCGGACAGGTCGTGCCGGTCGATGCAGCGTCGCTCCCGTCGTGTGGCATACCTCAGGTTCTCCTCCAGGTGCGGCATGTCGGTCTCGGTGACGACCTCGTACGGGCGTGGGCGCGAGTCCTGGGCGAACGCCGCGCCGGATAAGCCGCACCAGGCCAGGCTGGCCCCGCCCAGAACGCAGGCCAGCCACCCCGACGGCGGTCGAATCGGCTTCACCCGGCCCGCCGAAACGAGAGATTGAAACGGCATCTGCCGGTCAGCGGATGCAGCCCATCGGCCAGCGTCAGCACACCGTGGTAGCTCAGCCGCGCAGGTCCGCCCCAGACAACGACGTCGCCGTGGGTCACCGGGACACGCACCGCCCTTACCGCGCGCTTCAAGCCCCCGAACAGAAACACCGCCGGCAATCCCAGCGACACGGACACGATCGGCTGGTCTAGATCCTGTTCGTCGCGATCCTGGTGCAGCGTAAGCCGAGCGCCCGGCTCGTAGCGGCCGATCAGGCAGGCGTCGGGCGCGAAAGCGCGATAACCCGCCTCATCGGCCGCGCGCTGCGCGAGCTCGCGGAACGACACGGGCATCGCCGGCCAGCGGCGGCCGCTGTCCGGGTCGACGGCGTCGTAGCGATACCCGCCGGCGTCGCTCACCCAGCCCGCGGTGCCGCAGTTGCTCATTGCGACCGACATCCGGAAGCCGCCGGGCGTGACCAGGTGCCTGGGCGGAGCCGCATCGAGCACGCGATCCAGGTCGGCCAGCAGCCGGGCCGCGTGCGGCTCGGCCAGGCCGCGGATCACGACCGCCCCCGCGGCGAGCGATATCGGCTCCCCCGCGTACGGGTCGGCCGCCCCGGCGGACGTGAACAGGTCCGGCAGCGCTGGCGCTACCGCGGCGTGCGGGATCGGCCGCTCCGGCGCATTCACGCGGGTACCTCGCGGTCGAGCAGGGCCCGCTTGCGCTCGACGCCCCAGCGATAGCCCGACAGGCTGCCGTCGCTGCGCACGACCCGGTGACAGGGAATCGCAACGGCCAGCTTGTTGGCGGCGATCGCCTGCGCCACTGCGCGCACCGACTTGGGCGCACCGATGCGCCGTGCAATGTCCGAATAGCTGACCGTCCGTCCGACCGGGATCTTGCGCAGCGCCTGCCAAACCCGCCGCTGAAACGCCGTCCCCTGCACATCGAGCGGCAGCTGCAGCCCGAGCCTGGGCTGCTCGACCAGGCCGACCACCTGCGCAACCCATCGCTCGAATTTCGCGTCGCCACCGATCAGCTGAGCCTTCGGAAAGCGGTCCTGCAGCTCGTGCGCGAGGGCCGCCGGATCGTCCCCCATCATGATCGAGCACAGCCCCCGGGCACTGCGAGCGACCAGGATAGAGCCGAGCGAGCATTGGCCGATTGCAAATTGGATCTCGGTGCCGGCCCCGCCCGAACGGTATCGGGTGGGAGTCATGCCGAGCAACTGGTCGGCTTCTTCGTAAAACCGGCCGGCCGAGTTGTAGCCCGCCCCGTAGATGGCGTCGGTGACCGTGCCGGCGCGCTTCAACTCCTGCTGCAGGCGCCGGGCCCGGTGGGCGCCGGCGTAGGCCCTGGGTGTGACGCCGGTGACCGCCTTGAATACGCGGTGCAGGTGAAAGCTGCTCATGCCAGCCCGCCGCGCCAGCTCGCCGAGCGTCGGCGGATGCTCGGACGCCTCGATGAAACGGCACAGCTCGGCGACCTTGTTCGCGTGCGAGGCGGACAGGCCCGGCTGGTCCGGCTTACAGCGCCGGCAGGCGCGAAAACCCGCCTCCTCCGCGTCGGCCGCGGTCGCGTAGAACGAGACGTTTTCCGGGCGGGCGGCGCGTGACGGGCAGCTGGGCCGGCAGTACACGCCCGTTGTCCGCACCGAATAGAAGAACCGGCCATCCGCATTCGGATCACGTCCCACCACGGCCGCCCACCGGGCGTCCGCAAGGACCTTCGCCGCGCGCTGCTCGTTGCTGATATTCGTCTTCATCGTTCGCTCTCGACATTCGACTCTTCGACCGCGCCACTGTAGAGATCGTGCCGGCCGCCGGCACTCCGGGCCTTGCTTTCGAATTCGAGGTCCTGTAAACGAATTGTAAGAGGTGGCTGCACAAGCCTATACTGCGCAGCGCGGTTAAGGAGCGCCATCGACTTGAAACTGGCGAGGATCAGAGCCGACCTGCTCCAAGTCGGCACGCCGGTGCCGTTCGACATCTACACCTCGGCGGGTCGGTTGTTGTTGCGTCGCGGACACCCGGTCGAGACCGAGCTGCAGCTGGAGCGCCTGCTTCAGGTGGGCCTCTACGATCCGGACTACGCGCAAGCGCACGCCGCTCGTGCCATCGGCCGGTCGGACCGCGTGGTTGCGGAATTCAGTCGCCTGCCGTCCCAGCAGGTACGCAACCGCGTCTCGATCTTCGAAACCCTGGTATCTGCCGCGCAGGCACTGGATGATCTGCGCTCGCTCGAGCCTCCGGCGGCGCAATTCGAACCCGGCATCCGCTCGACAGCGGCCACCATCCGCGAATGCTGTTCGCTGGACAGCGACGCGGCGCTGGCGCAATTGCTGCTGTCCGAATCGCTCAGATATTCGCTGCGCCATTCGACCAACGTCGCGATATTGACCTCGCTGCTGCTCAGTCGCCTGCGCCACGACCCGGCCCGGGCCGAATCGGCGATCGCCGCGTCGCTGACGATGAACCTGAGCATCTTCGATCTGCAGGACACACTGCACCGCCAGCAGGAGCCTTTGGCAAGCGACCAGCGCACCGCGCTCGCGCTTCACCCGGGCCAGAGCGCGAAGGTACTGCGCGACTTCGGAATCCAGGATCCGGTTTGGCTGCAGGCGGTTGAACAGCATCACGAAGCACGCGACGGCTCGGGCTATCCGGCCGGACTGAAGGAAGCCGCGATCTGCATGGAGGCCCAGGTCGTGTCGCTCGTCGATCGCTATTGCGTCCTGGTGAGCCAGCGCGCCTATCGACCCGCGCTCTCTCCGCGGCGAGCGATCAAGGAACTGAACGAGCACGCCGCCAAGGCCATCGAGCCGGTGCTGATCGGCGCCCTGATTGCCAGCGTCGGTCTTTTCCCGCCGGGGGCGTACGTGCGGCTGGCCAATGGTGAAACGGCCATCGTGGTGCGCCGGCTGCTGGATCCTAAGCACCCGGTCGTTTATGCGCTGCATCAGGACACCACCGCGCCGTACGAAACTCCCAGGAAGCGCCTGACCGGAAGCCAGCGGGACTACGAAATCGTGGCTGACGTCAAGCCGGAGACCGTGCGCGTGAAAATCGACCCCGCGGTGCTGTGGCCGCCGAGCGCGGTCGGCGATACGCCGCCTGCAAATCCGCCGGCGTAGCGCACCCGCGCGCTCGAGGGCAACCAGCGCGAGCGACGAGCGCGGTCACGACCCGGACGCCCTGCTGGCAAACAGCCGGGCGCGACGCTCCAGGCTTTCCTTCGGCCAGTACGCATTGCGGTCGTAGTACTCGGGCACGGCCGGAGTTTCGGGTCCAAG
Organism: Betaproteobacteria bacterium; assembly: GCA_005882215.1. Taxonomy (GTDB): domain Bacteria; phylum Pseudomonadota; class Gammaproteobacteria; order Burkholderiales; family Burkholderiaceae_F; genus VBCK01. Next base: position 3,797 of record VBCK01000152.1, read on the forward strand.
CACCACCCAGGGTTGCTTGCTTTCGGTATAGATGTGGATATCCGGCGGCAGTCGATCCGGCTCGTCGAGCGTGCCGACGCGCACGAAGCGGACCAGATCGCCGCCACCCGCGTAGTTGCTCCACAGCGCAATCCGGCAGGCCGGGCAGCGGGCGACTTTCTGGCCCTTGCCGCTCAGCGAGGGCGTGTTGACAAGTTGCGGCTCGCCTTGCAGCAGCAGCACGCGATCGGCTTCGATCACCGCGTTAAGAGCGAACGAGGCCCCGGTTTCGCGCTGGCACCAGCGGCAGTGGCAGCAGTGAACGATCATCGGTCGGCTCGCAAGGCGATAGCGCACCGCGCGGCAGGTACAGCCGCCTTCCAGGGGTCTCGCATCTGCTCCTTTATCGTGCATTGCGCGACGCTTCCTTGACCAGTTCCGCCACCTCGAGCGCGTCTGCGTCCGCGCGCGCGGTCAGGCCGTCGACCACGCCGGCCCGGTTCGCCGCGGGCTGGTTCTGGCTGAGCTTCCATTTGCCGACCAGCTTGGAGATGACGATCTCGAAGCCGACGATCGATCCGATCATCCGCTCGATGAACTCCGGCGGCGCATCGGAGATCGACCAGGGAGCAATCGACGAAGCTTCGTGCTCGCCCACGAGCGCCTGCAGCTGGCCGCGCAGCCAGACCGGATCGTCGATCACGCGCAGCGGGCCGTAAGCGTGGACCACGACGTAGTTCCAGGTCGGGACGACCTTGCCGTGTTCGCGTTTCGCCGGATACCACGAAGGCGAAATGTAGGCGTCGGGACCCTTGAATATCGCCAGCGCCTCCACGTCCTGGACCCGGTCGCTCCAGATCGGGTTGGAGCGCGCGACATGGCCCTGCAGCGCGCCGAACCGGCCCTGAGCCGGCGCCAGGTGCAGCGGGACGTGATTCGCGTTGATTCCGCCCGCCGACAGCGTGATCACGGTCGCAAGCGGACGAGCCCGAATCAGCTGGTGCAGTACCTCGAGCCGCGCCTCCTCGAAATGTGATGGGACGTACATCAGAGAGATCTTTGCCAATAACCGACGTCAAGCCACTGCCCGAACTTATATCCGACTTCCTTGAAGTGCGCCACTTTGCTGAAGCCCAGCCGCTCGTGCAGCGCAACGCTTGCGTCGTTCGGTAGCGCGATGCCTCCGATCACCACGTGAATCGACCGGTCCCGCAGCGCGACCAGCAGCGCCTGATACAACTGCGTTCCGATGCCTCGACCGGTAAACGCCGGCTCCAGGTAGAGGCTGCTCTCAACCGAATGGCGATAGGCGCACCGCCCCTTCCATTTTCCGGCATACGCATAGCCGACGACCTGCTCGGCCTGGAGGGCGACCAGCCACGGAAGAGAGCTCGAGAGCACCTCCGCGATGCGCTCGGCCATCTCAACGGCCGATACCGGCTGCTCTTCAAACGAGATCGTCGTATTCAGGATGTAATGGCCGTAGATGCGGGCGATCGCGTCGGCGTCGCCGGTGACGGCGGGTCGGACCGACGTTCCCTCGCTCATACCGATTGACCCGTTGGCTGATTGCGGAAACGGCGCAGAAACGACCGTGACCAAACGAGCGCGAACACGATGAACGCAGCCAGGCCACCCAGCATCGCGGGATTCGACAGGCGTGGCGGCTGAGTCTCGTTGGCGCGGACAACCAGCCAATGCACATAGCACAGGAACACGAGCAGAACCGCGCCGAAGCGCGCCATGTGCGCGCGCAGATACGACACGGTCTCGTTCCTGCGCTCGGGCGCAAGCCAGTATTCGCGGTTCGGCAGGTTGATCCGGGCGCGCGGGCTGCCGATCGCAAGGTGCGACCCGATGGTCAGCAGCGCCGGAAGGCCGACCACGAACCCCAGAGTGAAGCGCAGGTACAGCCCGCGAGGCATGAATCCATTCGCGTCCCCCGCAACACCGAAGTGAGATGCCACCACGGAGGGCAGCGACGAGGCCGTCAGCCAGACGAACGCCGCGCCGCACGCGACCAGCAGCGCAAGCCTGACCAGCGGGCTACCCGGCACGGATCGGATTGGATGCCTGGTGGCCGGCCACGGTGCGCCATGGCGCCACCCGCCACCGAGTTACCAGCCCCTTCACCACATACGGATCGGCCCGCGCAAAGGCCTCAGGGATCGCCGCGGAGTCGGCCGAAAACAGCAATATGGACCCCTCGATCGGATCGCCCACCGCGCCCCCGAGCAGCAACTCCCCGCGCTCGGCTGCCTGCCAGGCGAGCGCCAGGTGAACGTCACGATACTGGGCGCGTCGCGCCAGGTAATCGGGTGCGACCTCGTAAATCAGCAGGTAATGCATGAAGATGTGCTCCTCGAATTTTTTCGCGGGATCAGCCGTCAGGCCAATGCCGCGCGAACACCGACGCGAACACCGGATCGCGCTCGATTGCCTCCAACGTGGCCAGCAAGTGCGGCCGGGCGTCGCGAAGATGGGCCCTGGTGCCCGACCATTTTGCAACGACCGCGGCCAGGAAATCCAGCCCACCGAGGTCAGGTCTTGTCGCCGGCATCGATATCCTCCCAGTAATCCATCGTGGCCGAGCGGCGGTAGCCCTCCCCCATCAGCTTGACGCTGACGCGCCCGGTCTCCGGGAAAACCGCAACATCGTTCCGGTTCGGGTTGCCGATGATCAGGTATCGGCAGGGCTGCGAAGTGTGATTGAAGAGCGAATGTCCCACCTTCTGGCCGGCCGGGAAGCACACGTAATGGCCGGCCGACAGCACGTAGGTCTTTTCGCCCAGCCGAAGCGTCAGCGATCCCTCGAGGACCAGGACGTGCTCCTCCTCCAACATGTGGTAGTGGAATGGATTGGCCTGCTTGCCGGGCGCAAGCACCTCGTTGGCAATGCCGATCTGCGTTCCGCCGCCGTAATCGCTCAGGTGCTGAAAGCGCATGCCGAAACGCTCACCATGCGAGAACTCCTGCCACGGCACGTCGGCGATCGGAAACGGCTCGAACACGCCGTCCGCGTCGACGGAGTTTTGCTTGCGGTTCATCGACGGCTCCAGGGCTCCGGGCGCCGGGGGCGGCAACGCAGCACGCTGGCCTTGCTTCACTGCGCGTAATCTCCCCGCCCCTTCGGGTATTGCTTTTCCCATTCACGACCGTTGCACGGCCTGATGCTGACTTCCTCCACCGTTCCCGGGTCGAGGCAGCGCGCATTCACGCTGAAACCATCCGGATGCGAACGCGGCACGTAGAACGATTTGATGCCGCAAACCGAACAGAACAAGTGCTTGGCCGTGTGCGTGTTGAAGCTGTACGTTGTCAGAACATCGCGGCCCGAAAGCAGCTTGAAGCGATCGGCGGGAACCACCAGGTGCAGGTAGCCCGCCTTGCTGCACACGGAGCAGTTGCAGTCGGAAACCTCGAGCTTGGCCGGTGCCACCACTTCGAATCGGACGCGACCGCAATGACAACCGCCGGTGTGTGTAATCACGAATCCCCCTGTTCCCTTCGACCCATGCCACCGTCGTTGATGCCTTTCATGTGATATGTCAGTCTCTCGCCGTCACGATACTGGCGAAGCAGAGGATTCGGCTCGCCTGAGGCAGGCTGTGCGGCGAGAAGGACAGACACAGCGCAGGTCAGGAATATTCCGAGCAGCATTTTCATCGTGCCGCTCCTGTCGTGCGGCTATTCAGAGCGCGTCCGTAAACCAGAAGATCGCCCGGCGAGAAACAACAGAAGACGACCTCCTCGATGGCCGCGAATTCCTGCAGCGAAGAGTGCACGGCATCGACCGCGACCGCCGCTGCCAGCTCGATCGGGTAGCCGTAGACGCCGGTGCTGATGCTCGGGAACGCCAGGCTGAGGATTCCATTCGCGGCGGCAAGCTCCAGCGAGCGCCGGTAGCACGAGGCCAGCAGCTCGGGCTCGCCGCTTGAGCCGCCGCGCCACACCGGACCCACGGTGTGGATCACATGCTTCGCGGGCAGCCGATAGCCCCTGGTGAGCTTGGCGTCGCCGGTCTTGCAGCCGCCCAGCAGGCGGCACTCGGCCAGCAGCTCGGGGCCGGCGGCGCGATGAATCGCCCCGTCGACGCCGCCTCCGCCGAGCAGGGACGAGTTCGCGGCGTTGACGATCGCGTCAACCGACAGCGTGGTGATGTCGGCCCGGAGCGCGCGAAGCCTGGTTGCCATGGGTGAGCGGTCCGATGCAGACAGAGCCTCGGGTTGCGGTCCGTCCTGTAGGCGACTGGCAGGCCCGCCGGCGGCACAGCCTACGCATGCTTGCCGCGGTAGCCGAGGATGCGTGCCGGCAGGAACAGGACCGCCCGCAGCAACGCGAACACGGCTTCCAGCGTGATGCCCATGACCCGCAGCGGCAGCGACACCAGCCAGACGACCGGCCAGAGCAGCAGGGCGAGCAGCGCGACCGGCCAGCATAGAACGAACAGAAGGCACCACGCGACCAACGCAAGCAAAGACTTCATTTCTTCGCTTCCCTTCGCCGTGCCGGATACGCCATTCGGGGTATTCCGCGATGACTCGTATTCGTGCGGAATATATCCTTTTCCGAATGCTCAAGCGTCACCGCTCGCAACGGATCGTGCTGGTACTGATCGGGGCCGCCGCGCTTCCGGCCTGCATGCCGGTTACCCAACGCGTCGTCCACGACCGCTACGCCAGCCGGGAGGACTGTTCGGCCGATTGGGGTCGGCCCGACGTCTGCGACCGGGACGACGACAGCCGCCCTTTAGCCGGCAATTTCGGCGGGCCTCGCATCATTTATCGGGGCCCGAGCTACCCCGAGGGAGGCCGCGAGGGGGCTCAATATGAAGCCCGCCGACAGGCCCTGCAACTCGGCGCTCTGGACATGGCTCCGCTGCGGGTCGGCACTCACGCGATCGAACAGTCCGTGCCTTCGCGCGGCGGCTTCGGCTCATCGGCCCACTTCTTCGGGCGACTCGGGTGATGCGCAGGGAGCTTCTGGCGCCGCGCGAAGGCTGGCAACAGCAGATGGAATCGCTCGGATTCCGATATCACTCGATCGACGGCGTGTACTGGGACGAAAGCCGTTGTTACTGCTTCGGGTCCGAGGAGGTCGATCGCCTCGAGTCGGCGAGCGCCGAACTGCACCAGCGCGCGCTCGACGCGGCGCGCCACGTGATCGAGAAGGAGCGCTATCGGGAGTTCGGGATTCCGCCCGATCTGGTGCCTTCGATCGAGCGCAGCTTCGCGGCGTTCGAGCGGGGCGACGGCGCAGGCTTTTCTCTGTTCGGACGCCTGGATTTGAGCTACGACGGCGCCGGCGCTCCCAAGCTGCTGGAGTACAACGCCGATACGCCGACCGCTTGCCTGGAAGCGAGCGTGGCCCAATGGCACTGGCTGCAAGCCGTGCGGCCGCGAGCCGACCAGTTCAATTCGATCCACGAGAAGCTGATCGACGCGTGGACGCGACTGAAGTCCGGCGCCACCAGCGAGCGCGTTCACTTTGCCGCGGTCAGCGAAGAGGACAGCCCGGAAGACTGGGGCAATCTGGAGTACCTGCGCGATACCGCGATCCAGGCCGGGTGGAGCACGGTTGCGGTGCCGATCGACCAGATCGGGCATGCCGGCATCGATTTCGTCGATCAGGACGCTCAGCCGATCGAGTGCCTGTTCAAGCTGTATCCGTGGGAGTGGATGGCGCGCGAAGAATTCGGGGTCCACCTGCCCGTGTCGCACGTCCAGTTCATCGAGCCGCCCTGGAAGATGCTGCTGTCGAACAAGGCCCTGCTGGTGATCCTGTGGGAGCTGTTTCCGGACCACCCGAATCTGCTTCCCGCTTACTACGACCCGGCCCCGCTCGGAGCGCGCTACGCGCGCAAGCCGAAGCTGGCGCGCGAAGGCGCCAACGTGACACTGGTGGACGGGGCCCGGATCGAGCGATCGGACGGACCTTACGACGCGGACGACTGCGTGTTCCAGGCGCTCGCTCCGCTGCCGCGGTTCGGCGACGACCACGTATCGGTCGGCAGCTGGATCGTCAACGGCGAGCCGGCCGGCATCGGACTGCGCGAGGACGAATCGGCCATCACGCGCAACACCAGCCGCTTCGTTCCACACTACTTCACGTAGTCAAACCTGCCTCGCCAAAAGGCAAACGTCGGAGGCAAATGTCGCCATGTTCGCCATCGAATCGCTCGCCGGACTGCCGGCCTTCGCGGTCTATTTCGTCGTCACACTGCTGCTGCTCGGGGTGTTCTTGGCCGTCCATGTGAGGATCACCCGCTATCCCGAGATCAAGCTGATCCGCGAGGGCAACCTGGCTGCCAGCGCGAGCCTGAGCGGTGCCGTGATCGGGTTCGTGCTGCCGCTGGCGAGCGCGGTGGAAAACAGCGGTTCCATCATCGACATGCTGGTGTGGGCCCTGATCGCGCTGCTGGTCCAGCTGATGGCCTACTTCCTGGTCCACCAGCTGCTGCCGCACCTGCCGCGCGACGTGGCCGACGGCAAGCTTGCCAGCGGTGTGTTTCTGGGGGCGATCGCGGTCGCGTTCGGGTTGCTGAACGCAGCCTGCATCAGCTATTGAACGGATCGGTCAAAGCTACCTGCACCGCACGACGCGCGTCCTCGGGATGCGGTCGTGCCAGCCGGTTTTGCCGAAAAACGAAAGGGGCTCGAAAGGGATGAGCCTGCATGCGGTTCTTCCGAGTATCTGCCCCATCGAAGGCTTCGTTCCGGCTTCGCTGCTGTCCACGTCGCTGATCACCACCGTGCCAAAAACCCATTTACCCGGTGTACGGGACCAGATTCCCTCAAACGCAACGTAGTAGGAGACAAACAGGGCGCTTCCGATGACGAAGTCCGGGACGCGGCGCATCGCCGCGACACCGCGCTGGTCGAAGACGAGCGCAATGGCGATGCTGACGATGACCGCCAGCACGAAAAGACAGACATAGTCGACAAGAAAGGTGCCGAAACGGCGCCATCTGCCGGCAGGGCCGACAACACGCGTGTGCTCCGGAAGCAGCACCTCGCTGCCGGGAGGCCGGTATGGGTTTTCGTCTTCACGCATCATCGGTCACCACGAGCTCGACCAGCCGAGCCGACACGGCACGACCTGCGACCACGAGCTCACCGACCGAAATCGGAAGCTTGAAGCGACGTGGGCCCGCGCTGCCCGGGTTCACATAGAGTACGCCGTCGCGGCGTTCGGCAGACGGCCGGTGCGAGTGTCCCGAAACGACCACATGCACTCCGGCCGCATTGGGCTCAATGTCGAGTTGCGCGATGTCATGCAAGGCGTAGACGAAGACCTCGCCAATCTGAACCAACTCTGTTTCCGCCAGTCGTTCGGCCCACGGCCCCTTGTCATTGTTCCCGCGGACGGCGGTCACGGGCGCCAGCGCCGACAGTTGGCGAAGGATTTCAGCGTGGCCGATGTCGCCGCCGTGGACAATGTGGTCACACCCGCGCAAGAATGAAACGGCTTCCGGGCGGAGCAGGCCATGCGTGTCGGAGATAAGACCGATGCGTGCCATTGGACGGGTCAGGGGCCGGTGGCGGAATAATGCAAATATATCGGGCGAGCCATCCTGGGTGTGATTCTCAAGTCGGCATCTCTCTAGGGCGACGGGCGCGATGCGCGTTCTACTGGTCGAGGACGACCGGATGATCGGCGAGAGCATCCGTGCCGCGCTGAAGCAGGACGGCAGCGCGGTCGACTGGGTGCGCGACGGCCGCAGCGCCGAGAGCACGCTCGCCACCGAGCAGTTCGACCTGGTGCTGCTGGATCTGGGTCTGCCGCAGCGCGACGGACTGGAGATCCTGCGCGCGATGCGCTTGCGGCACGATCAGACGCCCGTGATCGTGCTGACCGCCCGCGATGCTCTGCAGGACCGGGTCGCGGGCCTGGATGCCGGCGCCGACGACTACCTGGTCAAGCCGTTCGAGCTGGAGGAGCTGGCGGCGCGCATCCGCGCGGTCACGCGCCGCAAAGCGGGGCGGGCCGAGCCCGCGATCGAGGTCGGAGACGTCCGGCTCGACCCGTCGATGCGGCAGGTGACCCGGGGCGGCGAGCCGGTGGTGCTGTCGGCGCGCGAATACGCGGTGCTCGAGGCGCTGATGTCGCGGCCCGGGGCCATCCTGTCGCGTGCGCAGCTGGAGGACCGCCTGTACGGATGGGGCGATGCGATCGAGAGCAATGCGGTGTCAGTCTACGTCCATCAGCTGCGCCGCAAGCTGGGCAGCGACTTCATTCGCAACGTGCGCGGCGTCGGCTACTACGTGGGCCGGCCCGAGGTGAGCCGGTGAAATCGATCCGGACCAGGCTGCTGGTTTCTCTGTTGTCGGTGGTGCTGCTGAGCGCTGCGGCGAGCGCCGCGCTCACCTACACCAACGTACTGAGCGAGGCCGAGGCGCTGTTCGACTACCAGTTGCGCCAGATGGCCCTGTCGCTGCGCGATCAGGGCTTCATAGCACCCGACCAGGCCGCCGCCCTGGCCAACGACGACTTCGACTTCGTGGTGCAGATCTGGAGCGTCGATGGAACCCGGATCTACGCGTCGCATCCGGGTCTTGCACTGCCGCCCCGCGCGGTGCTCGGCTTTGCCGAAATCCGACTGGGCAACGAAACCTGGCGCATCTTCAGCACCACAACGCACGAGCGGGTGATCCAGGTCGCGCAGCCGCTGGCGATCCGAAGGCAACTGGCAGCGCAAGCCGCGCTGCGCGGAGTCGCTCCGATCCTGGCGCTGGTACCGATCCTGGCCCTGGCGATCGGGTGGTCCGTCGGCGCCTCGCTGCGCCCGGTCAGGCGCCTGGCAGAGGAAGTCAAGCGGCGCGACGCCGACGCACTGGAGCCGGTGGACGAATCCGGTCTGCCCGCCGAAGTGTCGCCGCTGATCGAAGCGATCAACGCACTGCTGGCGCGCCTGCGCAGTGCGTTCGATGCGCAGCGCGCGTTCGTCTCGGATGCCGCGCACGAGCTGCGCTCTCCGCTGACCGCGCTGAAGCTGCAACTGCAGCTGCAGCAGCGATCGAGCGACGCGGCCTCGCGCGCTCAGGCCAACGAGGCACTTGCGGCCGGCATCGAGCGCGCCACGCGGCTGGTGTCGCAGCTGCTGACGCTGGCTCGCGCCGAGCCTGGCGGGCCGCACGAGCCGCTGACGCCCACAGACCTGGCCGAAGCCGCGCGGCAGGCGGTGGCCGACGTGGTGCCCTTGGCCGACGCCAAATCGATTCAACTGGCGCTGCAGGCGCACCCCAACTGCATCGTCGAGGGCGACGCTTCCGCGCTGCGCATCCTGGTGCGCAACCTGGCCGACAATGCCGTGCGTTACACGCCGGACGCCGGCCGCGTCGAACTGGCCGTGGGCGAGGATGCGGGGCAAATCCTTCTGACCGTCGATGATTCCGGACCGGGGATCCCTGCCTCAGAACGGGAACGCGTGTTCGACCGCTTCTACCGGCGCGCCGGCAGCGAGGAAGCCGGACGCGAGGACACCGGAAGCGGCCTGGGCCTCGCGATTGTGCAGACCATCGCGCAGCGGCACGCCGCATCGGTGCGGATGACGGATTCGGCGCTCGGAGGTCTGCGCGTCGAGGTGCGGTTTGCCCGCCGTGCCGGCCCGGCCTGAAACCGGGCATGGGCCCGGCGCCAGCGGCGTTTCACATCCCAATACCGCGCCTGCGTCATCGACGGGTCATTTGCCGCATGGGTCGGACCCGAACCGTTTGTCCGCCTACCCGAGACAGGCTAGACGCGGAGCTTCGAAGTCGCCGAACTCGACGTCTGCTCGGTGTCAAACTCGCGTGATCATTCAGAACGAGGCAAGCAATGGACATCAAGACGATTCGCGAGCGAGCTTTTGCGATGCCCCTGACCAGCCCCGCCTATCCGATGGGGCCCTATCGGTTCGTCAATCGCGAATTCTTCATCATCTCGTACCGAACCGACCCGGACCGCCTGCGTGCCGTGGTGCCCGAGCCGCTGCAGGTCGCGGCGCCCATCGTCAACTACGAATTCATTCGAATGCCCGATTCAACGGGATTCGGCGACTACACCGAATCCGGACAGGTGATCCCGGTGCAGTACAAGGGGCAGGCGGGCAACTACACGCACGCGATGTATCTGGACGACCATCCGCCGCTGGCCGGAGGCCGGGAACTGTGGGGTTTCCCGAAGAAGCTCGCGCAACCCAAGCTGCATACCGAAATCGACACGCTGGTCGGAACGCTCGACTACGGCCCGGTGCGCGTTGCGACCGGCACGATGGGATACAAACATCACATGCTCGATGCACAGGCGCTCGCGCGCGCGCTCGGCTCGACTCCGAATTACCTGCTGAAGATCATCCCGCACGTGGACGGCAGCGCGCGCATCTGCGAGCTGGTGTGCTATTACTTGGAAGACGTGAGCCTGAAGGGAGCCTGGGAGGGACCGTCCTCGCTGTCGCTTGCGCCTCACGCGCTGGCGCCGGTGGCCGACCTGCCGGTGCTCGAGGTGCTGGGCGCCAAGCACTTCGTGGCCGACCTGACGCTGGGCCTGGGCAAAGTCGTGTTTGACTATCTCGCATAGCACGGAGGAGAGCTCGATGAACCTGATGGGAAAATCCGCGATCGTGACCGGAGCCGCCAGCGGCATCGGCAAGGGCATCGCCGAACTGCTGGCCAGCCAGGGCGTTTCGGTGGCAATCGCCGACGTGAACCTGGACGCGGCGCAGAACGTGGCCTCCGCCATCGGCAGCGCCGGCGGCAAGGCGATGGGCGTGGCGATGGATGTCACCAGCGAGGAAGCTGTGAACGGCGCCACCGACCGCGTCGCGCGCGCGTTCGGCGGCGTCGACATCCTGGTATCGAACGCCGGCATCCAGATCGTCAATCCGATCGAGAGCTATTCGTTCGCCGACTGGAAGAAGATGCTGGCGATCCATGTGGACGGCGCCTTCCTGACGACCAAGGCAGCGCTGAAGTACATGTATCCGGGCAACCGCGGTGGCACCGTCATCTATATGGGTTCGGTGCATTCGCACGAGGCCTCGCCGCTGAAATCGGCCTACGTGACGGCCAAGCACGGGCTGCTGGGCCTGGCGCGCGTGCTGGCCAAGGAAGGCGCCGCGCACAACGTGCGCTCGCACGTGGTCTGCCCGGGCTTCGTGCGCACGCCGCTGGTGGACAAGCAGATTCCCGAGCAGGCCAGGGAGCTCGGCATCAGCGAAGAGGAGGTCGTGCGGCGCGTGATGCTGGGCGGCACCGTGGACGGCATTTTCACGACCGTCGAGGACGTTGCCCAGACGGTGCTGTTCCTGTGCGCGTTCCCGTCGGCGGCGCTCACCGGTCAGTCGTTCGTGGTCAGTCACGGCTGGTTCATGCAGTAGCGGGAGCGGCACGGATGGAACGCGCGCAAGCCAGCGCCGTCGGCGCGACCGGCCTGGATTACCCGATCATCGCGCTGGTGCTGCAAGGCGGCGGTGCCCTTGGCTCGTATCAGGCCGGCGTGTACGAGGGCCTGGCCGAAGCCGGAATCCATCCGAACTGGGTGGCCGGCATCTCGATCGGCGCCCTGAACGCCGCCGTGATCGCCGGCAATCCGCCCGAGCGACGGATGGAGCGGCTGCGGGCGTTCTGGGAGTTCATCTGCCGGCAGCCGTGGGGGCCGCTTACGCTGCCGATGCTGCCGGCTGCGCCGGTCGAGTTGCCGGATGCATTGCGCATGGTGGTCGACTCGGTCGAAGCCACGCGTGCCATGCTGGAAGGGCAGAACGGCTTTTTCGTTCCACGCCCCTGGTACACGCACGCGCTGGCGTCCCAGGGTCCGCACACCGCGAGCTTCTACGACACGCGGCCGCTGCGCACGACGCTGGAGCGCTTCGTTGACTTCGACCGGATCAACAGCGCCGGCGAGATGCGCGTGTCGGTGGGTGCGGTGAACGTGCGCAACGGCAATTTCGTGTATTTCGACAACGCTCAGCGCAAGCTGCGGCCGGAACACTTCATGGCCTCGGGCGCGCTGCCGCCGGGCTTTCCGGCCGTCGAAGTCGATGGCGAGTTCTATTGGGACGGCGGGCTGGTGACCAACACGCCGCTGCAGTACGTGCTGACGACGCCGCCCCGCCAGGACGCGCTGATTTTTCAGATCGATCTGTGGAGTGCGCTGGGGCCTCTACCCAAGGATCTTCTGCAGGTTGCCGTGCGCCAGAAGGACATCCAATACTCGAGCCGGACCCGGATGATCACCAATTACATGCACGAGGAGCAGAACTACCGCCGGCTGCTGCACGAATTGATGGAGCTGGTTCCTGAATCCGAGCGCGACAGCGCCGCCTACCGGCGTGCCGAACGGCTTGCCTGCACCTGCCGGCGCAACGTGGTTCACCTTATCTATCGCGACAAACCCTACGAGAGTTACCACAAGGACTACCAGTTCGGCATGCTGACGATGAACGAGCACTGGTCGAGCGGCTTGTCGGATATGCAGGCTACGCTGCGGAACCGCGACTGGCTGCAAAAGCCGAGCGCGGAGCAGCCGTTCGTCACGCACGACCTGCAGCGCGAACGGCACGGCTGAGCTAAGCCTCGTCCCCTACCCACTCCCGCAAGCGGGAGGGGCTGATTGAGCGTGCTACCAGATCCGGATCCGGACCTGCGGCGCCACGTACATGGCGTCGCCCGGCTTGGTCGCAAACGCCTCGTGAAAAGCGTCGTGGTTCACCGCGGCGCCATTGGCCCGGAAGCGCCGCGGCGAATGCGGATCGACCGTCAGCAGCTCGAGCTGACGCGGCTCGCGCGTCTTGCCACGCCAGACCTGCGCCCAGGCCAGGAAGAAGCGCTGCTCGCCGGTCAGCCCTGCGATCACCGGCGACGGGTGGCCGCCGAGCGACCGGCGGTATGCCTTGAACGCGATTTGCAGTCCCGACAGGTCCGCGATGTTCTCGCCCAGCGTCAGGCGGCCGTTCACCCGGTGGCCCGGGATCGGCTCGTAACGGTCGAACTGCTGGACCAGTTTGGCGCCCAGCGCATCGAAGGCGGCCCGGTCCTGCTCGGTCCACCAGCTGCGCAGCAAGCCGTCGCCATCGAATTTGCTGCCCTGGTCATCGAAGCCGTGGCTGATCTCGTGCCCGATTACGGCGCCGATGGCTCCATAGTTGGTGGCGTCATCGACACTCGGATCAAAGAACGGCGGCTGCAGGACCGCGGCCGGGAAGACGATCTCGTTGCGCGTTTTCTGATAATACGCATTGACCGTTTGCGGCGTCATTTCCCATTCGGCCCGATCGACCGGCTGGCCCATGCGGGCGGCCTCGCGCTCGTATTCGAAGCGTCCGGCGCGCAGCTCGTTGCCCAGTGCGTCGCTCTCGCTGATCTGCAGCTTGGAATAGTCTCGCCACTTCTCCGGGTAGCCGATCTTCAGCGTGTACTTGCCCAGCTTCTCGCGCGCGCGCTGCTTGGTCGGGTCCGTCATCCAGCCCAGGCCGTCGATCGATTCGCGATAGGCGGCGATCAGGTTTTGCACCAGCGCCAGCGCGCGCGCCTTGTAGTCGGGCGGAAAGTAACGCGCCACATAGGCCTGTCCGACCGCCTCTCCCAGCGCGTCGTCGACCCCTTTGACGGCTCGTTGCCAGCGGGGCAGGTCCTGTTCCATCCCGCGCAGCGACCTGCCGCGAAATTCGAAGCGCGCGTCGCGAAACGACTGCGGCAACACGTCCGCAACGGAGTCGAGCAGGCGCACCTTCAAGTAGCGCTTCAGAACCGGCAGCGGTGTGTCACCGAGTGCCTGCGCCGCCGCGGTCGCGTAGCTGGGCTGGCCCACTACCACGGTCGCGACCCTTTCGAGGCCAGCCGCCCGCAGGAACCGGTCCCAGTCGAAGCCGGGCGACTGCTTCGGCAACTGCCCCACTTCAGCCGGGTTGTACGTCTTCTCGGCGTCGCGGTTGGCTTCAGGCTCCCACTGTGCCTGTGCCAGGCGCCGTTCGAAGGCGAAGACGTCGGCGGCGCCGGCGGCCGGATCCGGATCGCCGATATTGCGCAACAGCGTCTGCAGGTACGCGGAGTAGGCCGCGCGCGCCGAGGCAAAGCGCGCGTCGTCCTTCAGGTAATAGTCGCGGTTCGGCAGCCCGAGCCCGCCTTGCCAGACTGTCACCACGTAGCGATCCGGATGCTTGTAGTCGGCCCCGATTCCCAGCGCAAACGGTGCATGAAACGCGCCTTGGGCGCGTCCGACCCATTGGGCAATCTGCCCCCGATCCTCGACCGCGTCGATCTGGCGCAGCCAGGCTTCGAGGCTACGGGTTCCCAGGTGGTCGATCGTGTCCGTGTCCATGTAGGCACGATAAAAGGCTGCGGCCTTGCCAAGCGCCGTCTCACCGGCGAGCGGACTGGCGGCCAGTTCCTCGATCAGCCCCTTGATGCGTTGGTCGGATTTGTCGCGCAGCTGATTGAAGACGCCGTATTCGGCCTTGTCCGGCGGAATCGGCGTCTGATCGAGCCACTTGCCGTTCATCGCCCCGAACAGGTCATCCTGCGGCCGGATCGCGGGGTTCATTCCGTCCCGGTCCAGACCGGAGGCGAGTTCGTCCGGCGCCGCTGACGCGGCCGACAGCGCGCACAGCGCGACCAGCCCGGATGCGCCGAACCGCGTCCAATCGATCAGCATTGAGTACTCCTGAAGTGGGCGCGCTATGTTATTCGATGCGATGGCCGGCCCCCGCCAGGGCTGCTACGGGCAGAACGGGCGCTTTGTGCGACGCAATAGCCAATCGCAAACCCGATGCAGCGCGAACATCGGAGGCCACCCTTGGCGACGGCTGACCACCGTGCTTCAATTGGGCACGGCCGGTTTTCGAATTACAAAGAGCCCGGATGTCCACCCTGCTCACCGACGAATTCCTGCGCGACTCGGTCGCGATCCATCGGCTGGCGATGCAGTCGCTGTTCGAGCGACTCGACAGCCTGTGCGAAGGTGCCGTCGCGGTGGACCGGCAGGCTCGGATCGTGTGGATCAACGAGAAATACCTGGCGACGCTGGGACTCACCAGCGTCGCCGACGCGCTCGGCCGCGAAATCGAGGAGGTCATCCCGAACAGCCTGATGCGCGAAGTCGTCCGCAGCGGCCAGCCGATCCTGCTGGACATCATGGAGTTGGGCGGACAGTCGCTGGTGGTCACGCGGATGCCGTTGCAGAACGAGCTGGGACAGGTGATCGGCGCGATCGGATTCGTGCTGTACGACCAGCTGAATGCGCTGAAGCCGCTCGTTGCAAAATTCGCAAAATTGCAGGCCGACCTGGCCGAAGCGCGTCGGCGGCTGGCCGAGCATCGCCGTCCGAAGTACACGTTCGCAAGTTTCGTCGGAGGCAGCGCCGCGGCCCTGGAGGTGAAGCGGCAGGCCCGACGCGCCGCGCAGCAGGACAGCATCGTGTTGCTGCTCGGCGAGACTGGAACCGGCAAGGAAGTGCTGGCCCACGCGATACACGCGGCCTCGGCACGCGCCGAGGGCCCATTCGTCGGGATCAACATGCCGGCCGTGCCCGACTCGCTGCTCGAAGCCGAGTTCTTCGGGGTGGCACCAGGGGCCTTCACCGGCGCCGATCGCAAGGCGCGCGACGGCAAATTCAAGCTGGCTGACGGCGGCACGCTGTTCCTGGATGAGATCGGCGACCTGCCGCTGCCGCTGCAGTCCAAGCTGCTGCGCGTGTTGCAGGATCAGGAAGTCGAGCCGCTCGGATCGAACCGCGTCTTCAAGGTCGATCTGCGCGTGATCGCCGCCACCAGCGTCGACCTCGAGCAGCTGGTGGCTGAGGGCCGCTTTCGTTCGGACCTGTACTACCGGCTCAGCGTGCTGCCGATCCGGCTGCCGCCGCTGCGCGAACGGCTGGCCGACCTGAACGAGCTGGCGCAGTACCTGCTAGAGGAGCTGGCCGCCCGCTCCGGTTTGCCGGTTCGCGAAATCGACGCGGCCGCCATCTCGCTGCTGGCCAGTTACAACTGGCCCGGCAACGTGAGGGAGTTGCGCAACGTGCTGGAGCGCGCCAGCGCGTTGACCGACAACGTCAGCCTGACCACGCACGACATCGGCTCGGTGCTGCCGCCGCGGCACCGGATGCCGTCGGGCGCGCGGGGCGTGTCCACCTACGCCGACGCGATGGCCGGATTCGAGCGCACGCTGATCCAGTCGGCGCTGGTCACGGTCGGCGGCAAAGTGCCGGCCGCGGCCAAGCTGCTCTGTCTGTCGCGCGCGACCGTTTACAACAAGATGGCCCAGCTGGGCTTGGTGTCCGGAACTCCGGACGCCCGTCCAGGTCGCCAGACAATGAAAAAAACAACATAAAAACAGACACCTGGATGCTCCCGCCGCAGGCAGCGTCCATCGCCGTGGACAGTCGGGCCGGCCCCGACGGGGCGGCGTTCGAATCGCGCCCCGCTCCCAAGTCGCGGATTGACAAAGGATTTGGGGGCATTCGCGGCGCACACACCCGCGTGAAGCCGCGCTGGCACGCCAGTTGCACAATCGCGCTTAGCCGCTGCCGCTAAAAGATCGAATAAACATGGAGGAGACGCGATGAACGCCGTCGCCATAGTCGGAATCTGCCTGTCCCTCGGGCTGCTGATGTTCCTCGCGTACCGAGGGATCAACGTGCTGCTGCTGGCGCCGATCATGGCGATGGTCGCGGTGCTGTTCAGCGGAGGCACGATGCCCCTGCTGCTGGGCACGTACACCCAGGTGTTCATGGGTGAGCTGGGCAAGTACCTGGCAAAGTTTTTCCCGCTGTTCATGCTGGGCGCGCTGTTCGGCAAGGTGATGGACGACTCGGGCTCGGCCAAGGTGATCGCGCATCAGATCGCGCGCTGGGCCGGCCAGAAGCGGGCGATCCTGGCCATCGTGCTGGCGTGCGGCGTGTTGACGTACGGCGGCGTGTCGCTGTTCGTGGTGGCATTTGCCGTGTATCCGATCGCCAAATCCTTGTTTCGCGAGCAGGCCATCCCGAAGCGCCTGATCCCGGGCGCGATCGCACTGGGCTCGTTCACCTTCACGATGACGGCCCTGCCCGGCACTCCCGCCATCCAGAACGCGATCCCGACCGCGTATTTCCATACGACGCCGTTCGCCGCGCCCGGTCTCGGAACCATCGGCGGGGTGATCATGTTCGCCGGCGGCATGCTGTGGCTGAACCGGCGCGCCCACCGGGCGCGAGCCGCCGGGGAAGACTACGGCCAGCACGACGATCAGAGCGACGTGGCGGCGGCGCCCGGGTCGTCGGATCCGCGTTTCGACGTTGCTCTGACCCCGATCCTGCTGGTGATCGGGCTGAACTTCGTGTTCACCCAATGGGTGATCCCCGCGATGGACACCTCTTTTCTATCGCAGGCCAGGTATGGCGGCATCAAAGTCGGGGCCGTGGCCGGCATCTGGTCGATCGTGCTGGCGGTGGCCTGTGCGACGCTGTTCGCATTCCTTGCCAACCGCCGGCGCCTCCTGAACGCGGTGGACACGATCAACAAGGGAACGCTCGGCTCGATGCTGCCGATGTTGAATACGGCCTCCGAAGTCGGATACGGCGGAGTGATCGCCTCGCTGCCGGCTTTCGCGGTCGTGCGCGACGGCATCACGAGTCTGACGAGTGATCCGGTCATATCGGTCGCGATCACGGTCAACGTACTGGCCGCGATTACCGGTTCGGCGTCCGGCGGACTGAGCATCGCAATGGCTTCGCTGGGCGATTACTACCTGAACCTGGCGCAGGCCGCGCACATCAGCCCCGAAATCATGCACCGGATTGCCAGCATGTCGGCCGGCGGTTTCGACTGTATGCCGCACAACGGCGCGGTGATCACGCTGCTGGGTATCTGCGGCTTGAGACACCGGGAGTCGTTTCTCGACATTTTCGTGGTCGCCTCGCTGATCACGGTGTTCGCCGGCATCTGCGTGATCATCCTGAACGCGCTATTCGGGACGTTCTGAGCGGGCGGAGCAGCGCGATGAAACGAATGGTCCTGTTCGCAGCCATCGCCTCGGCCGGGTTCGTCGCGCACGCCGAGGGCCTGCGCTTCGTGACGGCCGAGTTGCCGCCCTACACGTTCCAGGTGCCGCCGGCCACGGTGGCGGAGGAGCCCGGGCCCGGGCAGGGCCTGGTGCACGAGGCGGTGCAGGAAATGGCCAGGCGCCTCAATACGAGTGTCGCCATCGAGTACATGGATTGGGACGGCGCGCAGCAGCTGGCGCTCGGCCAGCCCAATGTGGGCATCCTGTCGATCACGCGCACGCCCGAGCGCGAGGACCACTACCAATGGTGCTGCCGGATCGTGACCGACGATCTGATCCTGGTCGGCGGACAGGGCGTGGACGTGTCGAGCCTGGAGAAGGTCCGAGACCGGCCGATCGGGGTGCTGTTCCACAGCGGGGCCGAAGCGCTGGTGCGCTCGCTCGGCTTTTCCAGGGTGCACACTGCGCCCGAGGAGTGGCTGAACGCGACCAAGATGAAGGAGCGCCGCGTCGACGCGTGGCTGGCGCCGCGCTTGATGGTGATCCACGCGTACAAGGAGATCGGGGCCGATGCCTCGACGCTGAACTTCGGGCAGATCGTGCGGCCCAGCGAAATCTACCTGGCGTTCTCCAAGGGCACGCCGGAAGCCGAAGTTCAGCGCTGGGCGGGTGCTCTGAAGAGCATCCAGGACGATGGCACGCTCGAGCGGATCCTGGCCCGCTACAGCCGATTGAAAGTCGAACCGATCGCGGACGATCGGCGCCGCTTCACGCGCGGTTCGATCCTGTGGAACAACTGAGGCGGGCTGCCCTCACCCCCGTGTCGCGGGTCGGGCTAGGCGATGGTCCGGCAGCTGTCCGACCGCTACTACACCCACGTGTCGCGCTACACGACCGGCGCGTTCATGCGCGTGAAGCTGGCTGAAGCGCTCGAGCACCGTGGCGTGGCGGCGCACATCTTCGAGACGCACCGCGAGGCACTCGGACTGGTGCGGCGCGTGATCGGCGGGCACTGGGGCCTGGTGCCGGCGCTGCAGCGGCTGGCGATCGCCAACCAGATCGAGGCCTACAACCTGCCTCAAGGCGTGATCACGCATCTGTATCGCGATATCGCTGCGCACCGGCCCGCGCACCTGACGCGCGTCGGGCTGGGCACGTTTGTCGATCCGCGCTTCGGCGGCGGAAAGCTCAATGCGCGCACGACCGAAGACCTGGTCGAGCTGATCACGATTCACGGCGAGGAATGCCTGCTGTACCGGACGTTCCCGATCGATGTGGGCATCATCCGCGGCACGACCGCCGATTCCGACGGCAATGTGACGATGGAAAAGGAAGCGCTGACGCTGGAGGCGCTGTCGATCGCGACCGCAGTGCGCAATTCGGGCGGGGTCGTGATCGTGCAGGTCGAGCGGCTGGCCGAGTGCGGTTCGCTCAATCCTCGTCAGGTGAAGATTCCCGGCGTGCTGGTCGATTGCGTCGTGCAGGCACGGCCGGAACACCACTGGCAGACCTTTGCCGTGGCCTACGACCCGGCCTTCGCCGGCGAGATCCGCGTTCCGACCGCCTCGATCGGCGCGATGCCGATGAGCGAGCGCAAGATCATCGCCCGCCGCGCCGCCCTGGAGCTGCGGCCCAACAGCCTGGTGAATCTGGGCATCGGCATGCCCGAGGGCATCGCCGAGGTCGCCGCCGAGGAGCGGATCATCGATCTGATCACGCTGACGGCCGAGCCTGGAGTGATCGGCGGAATTCCCGCCGGAGGATTGAATTTCGGCGCGGCCACCAACACCCAGGCGGTGATCGATCAGCCGTACCAGTTCGACCTGTACGACGGCGGGGGCTTGGACCTCGCGTTCCTGGGGCTCGCGCAGGCCGACTGCGAAGGAAACGTGAACGTCAGCCGGTTCGGGAGCAAGCTGGCCGGCGCGGGCGGCTTCATCAACATCAGCCAGAACGCGAAGAAGGTTGTGTTCGTCGGAACCTTCTGCGCCGGCCGCCTGCAGATCGCTGTCGAGGCAGGACAGCTCAGGATCCTGGACCAGGCCGACTGCGTCAAGTTCGTGAGGGAGGTGGAACACCGCACGTTCAGCGGCCGCTACTCGGCGCTGCGGGGCCATCCGGTGATGTACGTGACCGAGCGCTGCGTTTTTGCGCTGACGCCGCAGGGACTGGAACTGGTGGAAGTGGCCCCCGGCGTGGACCTGGAGCACGACATCCTGGCGCGGATGCAGTTCAAGCCGATCGTGAACGGCACCCCGCGCACGATGGACGAGCGCATCTTCCGGCCGGCGCCGATGGGGCTGCGCGACGATCTGTTGAGCGTTCCGCTGCCGCAGCGCCTGCTCTACGATGCGCAGCAGAACATCCTGTTCATCAACTTCGAGGGGTACACGGTTCGCAGCCGCGAGGACGTCGAGGCGATCCGCACCGCGGTCGAGCAGCGCATCGGTCCGCTGCAGCGCAAGGTGTTCGCGATCGTCAACTACGAAAATTTCTCCCTCTGGCCCGAAGCGGTCGAGGCGTACTCGGACATGGTGCGCGACCTGACGCAGCGCTTCTATATCGACGTCACGCGCTACACGACCAGCACCTTTCTGCGAGTGAAGCTGGGCCGGGCGCTGAAACGCCGCGGCGTGGCACCGCATATTTTCGAGAGCGCCGACGAGGCCCACCTGCAGCTGAGCGACCTCGAGCGCCGGCTTCGCGCCTAGCAGACGCATCGCCCGCAAGCCATGGCCGGCGTCGAGGTCGAGGATCTGCAGTTCGACCCCGGTGGCGCACCCTTTTCGCGGCGCTACGGCGATGTGTACGCGAGTCGCGGCGGCGCGCTCGGCCAGGCACGGCACGTGTTTCTGGGCGGCAAC
The DNA here is from genome assembly GCA_005882215.1 of Betaproteobacteria bacterium. Lineage (GTDB taxonomy): Bacteria > Pseudomonadota > Gammaproteobacteria > Burkholderiales > Burkholderiaceae_F > VBCK01. Next base: position 24,597 of record VBCK01000152.1, read on the forward strand.
GATCTGCCGTCGCGCTGGGCCGGGCGCGAGCAGTTCGTGATCGTCGAGAGCGGATTCGGACTGGGGACGAATTTCCTCGCGACCTGGCACGCGTGGCGCGAGGATCCTCGCCGGCCGCGCCGGCTGCATTTCGTTTCGGTCGAGCGTCACCCTCTCCCTGCGGGCAAGCTGGCGGCGTGCGCCCCGGCGCCGCTGGCCGCGCTCGCTTCCGAGCTGGCGAACGTGTGGCCGCTGCCGTTGACCGGCCTGCACCGGCTCGCGTTCGAGGCCGGCGCCGTTACGCTGACGCTCGGCTTCGGCGATGCGCGAACCCTGGTTCCGGAGCTGGTGCTGGGCGCGGACGCGTTTTATCTGGACGGCTTCGCACCGGACCGCAACCCCGAGCTGTGGGATCCCGCACTGCTGAAGGCGCTGGCGCGGCTGGCGCGGCCCGGTGCGACGCTCGCCAGCTGGACGGCCGCGCGCGCGGTGCGCGACGCATTGACGGCCGCAGGCTTCGAGGTCGGGATGCGCGAGGGCTTCGAGGCCAAGCGTCACATGCTGGTCGCGCGCTATGCGCCGCGATTCAGGACCCGGCGACACGATCCTGCGTCGCCCTACGCGGGCGCGCGCGAGGCGATCGTGATCGGAGCGGGGCTGGCCGGTTGCGCCAGCGCACTGGCCCTGGCCCGCCGCGGGTGGCAGGTGGCCGTGCTGGAGCAAGGCGCACATGCGGCCAGCGGCGCCTCGGCGCTGCCTTCGGGGCTGCTGCACCCGGCGCTGGCGGCCGACGACAGCCACGCTGCGCGCCTGTCGCGCGCTGGCTTTTTGTTCGGCCGCCGCCAGCTCGATTGTCTGCAGGCGAACGAGCCGCTGCTGCTCGCGAGCGGGGTGCTTCAGATCGCCGGCGACGAGCTTGCCGAAGAGCGATGGCCGCAGCTGCTGCTGCAGCAGCGATGGCCGGCAGGGTTCGTGCAGCGGTGCAGTGCGTCGGAAGCGTGCGAGGCCGTCGGATTGCCGCCGCGGCGCGGCGGACTCTGGTTCGCCGATGGCGCCGTGGTCTCCGCCGCTGCCTGGTGCCGCGCGATGCTCGCCGAAGAGCCCGGCATTCGCCTTTGCAGCGGCCACCAGGCTATCCGGATCGCACGCCAAGCCGGCTCATGGCTGATCGAGGCCCGCGCGGTACCGATTGGCCGCGCGCCGGTTGTCGTGATCGCAGCGGCGATGGACGCGCCTCGCCTGCTGGAAACGCAGTTCGCGCCGGGACGGCCGATCCGCGGCCGGACCACACGACTGGCGGCGGGGGAGCTCGCCCGGCTGCGCGCCGCAATCACGGGTCGGGGCTACGTGGTTCCCGGGTTGGATGGCCGTGTCGCGGTGGGCGCCACGTACGAGACGATCGGAGCGGGCGAGGAGCCGGGCGTTCCGGATCAGACCGCGCACGAGACCAACCTGGAACGGCTGTCGCAGCTGCTCGCGCGGCCCGTGCCGGTGCGCATCGACGGCGGTTTCGACGCGGTTCGCTGCGTTGCGATGGACCGCACCCCGCTGGCAGGCGCTGTGGCCGACGAGCGCGCGACGCTCGATCCGCGCTTCAGCCTGCGAGGCGCGCACTTGGCGGATCTGCCCCGGCGCGCCGGTCTTTACTGCAGCTTTGCGCTCGGGTCACGCGGCCTGGCACTGGCGCCGCTGCTGGGTGAGCTGGTCGCATGCCTGATCGAGGGCGAGCCGCTGCCGATCGAACGCTCGCTGGCGGCGACTGTGGACCCGGCTAGATTCCTGCTGCGGCGACTGCGCACGCATCAGGCGCAATGATCTTAAGAGTCGTCACATGTGAAACACGTTGCGATACGCCTTGACAATTGCAACGGCCCGGCGACATCCTTGGAGCGGCGCTCGAGCGGAGGGCTGGAGCACCGAATGGTCTTACGAGGAGGTAACCAAGTGACCGATCAGCAAACGAACTGCTTGATTCTGGCGGCACGCAGCGGCGTCATCCTGGCGGCGTTCGCTGCCGCAGGCGCTGCTCAGGCCAGCCGCTGCACGGATCTCGTTCAGGCGTTCGGCAGCCAGCTGGCCGACGTGCAGTGCTTCGAGAGCGCCGACTTGACGACGAACAATCTCGCGACAACCCCGGCCAACAATTCGTTGGCGGGCTTGCCGGTGTTGGCTTTCACGCCGATCACGGACCGCAGCGTGATTGCGCCCGCTCCAGGGCAACGAACGCCGATCACCAAGATGGTCCCCGGCGTACAGCTCAATGCCCGGATCGCGGCAGACCCGGCCGGTGAGGCCCGCTTCCTGCTGCGCCTGCCGGATTCCTGGAACGGGCGCCTGGTGGTTGCGGGCGCGTCAGGCACTCGCAGCGAATTCAACGGCGATTTCGCGTGGAGTGACTATGTCGTTCAGGAGGGTTACGCCTATGCCTCGCAGAACAAGGGCGTACTCAATCTGAAGCTGACCACGTCGGCCGATCCTCTGGGCTGCCGGCTGAACCCGGCGTCAGGCGTTTACGTGCACTTTTACGACAACGACCCGGGACAGCAGTTCACCCGCTGGCGCCATTACATGATCGCCGCGGCGAAACTGGCGCGACAGGGCGTCGGGGCCCATTATGGGCATGAGCCTCGTTACACCTACGCGGTCGGTACGTCGAACGGCGGCTACCAGGTGCGCCGGGCGATCGAGACGGCGCCGGAGTTGTTCGACGGTGGCGTGGACTGGGAGGGTACCTTCGTCGATGCCGGCGGGCCCAATCTGCTGACCGATCTGCCGGCTGCCGTGCTGAACTTTCCCGATTACGTGAGCTCGGCTTACAACGCCAGCAGCACGGCCGCGAAGAACATCCGTGCCGCCGGCTATCCGCCGGACCTGGTCATATCCACCACAGCGAGCACCGCGTCGCTGTGGGGCAATTACTCCGCCTCATTCTGGGAAGTGACGCTGTGCCAGTGGCAAAAGCGGCTCGACCCCACATACGACACCTACGGCGCTGGTACCGGAACCTACAACTACGTGGCGCGGCTGTCGGTTTCCGACGTGGGCGAACAGATGTCCGACTTCGCCACCACGGGCCGCATCCAGCGGCCGCTGGTCACGCTCGCTGGAACGATGGACGGCCTGTTACCGATCGATCACCACGCCCGCGCTTACGCCCGCAGAGTGCGGGGCCGGGAGGATGACGACAGTTCTCCGCCCTACCGGCTGTATGAAGTGCAAAACGGCAATCACATCGAGGCGTACAACCAGACGTTTCCTCAATTGGAATTGATCGAGCCCCACGCCCAGCGAGCGTTCGATCTGCTGGTGCAGCACGTCGAAAACGGTGCGCCGTTGCCGCCCGATCAATGTATTCCGCGCGGCGGCGCGATTGCCGATGCGCCGGCGCAACCCGGGCACTGTCAGGCGCTGCTGGCGCCATAGCTGGCGTGTAACGCGGCCCGGGCCCCGCGCGCGGAATCAGCTGGAACAGGTAGCGGGCGGTCACCTTCTCGGTGACCGCCCGCCATCTCGAGCAGTTGCTCGCGTACTCCCGTCGTGCTTCCCGGGGCAAGCGGTCACGACCGGGTTGTTCAAGCCGTCCCGGTGGCGAGTTAGCGCTGAAACACCCGGTTGACAAATAGAGCAAGAATCGACTGTTGGCGCTACGGGTGTTGTGCAGCACAGATTGACTCGGCAATTCGCGAGCGTACCCTCACCACACTTCGCAACACAAAAACGCAAGTGATCGCCGCCCGCGGGGAAATGATCGGGGCGCATCGAACAAGCGCTCAATTTTTGCATCTCCAGGGCGAACCGCTGTGAGCTCACCAGGAGACTGCCATGAGAGCAAAGCGAACGAACTGCGGAACAACCTTAGCCCTGGCGGTGGCCATTGTCGGGAGCCTGTGCAGTGCGCCAGCGAGGGCCGACCCGCCGCCCACCCCGAGGTTCCAGGTCGACCCGTTCTGGCCGAAGCCGCTTCCCCATAACTGGGTGACGGGGGAGATCGGCGGCACCTGCGTCGACTCTCAGGATCACGTCTTCGTGGTGACCCGCGGCTTTCAGAAGGGCGGGCTGGTATCGCCCGAGGGGGTAGGGGGCAGGCCGGAGAAGTCGACGGCTTCTCCGCCGGTTATCGAGTTCGACCCGGACGGAAACGTCGTCAATTCCTGGGGTGATGCATCGATCGTGCAGACCGGCCCGAACGCCGGCAAGAACGCAGTCATGCCAAATGGCACCCACGGCTGCTTCGTGGATTTCGAAGACAACGTCTGGTTCGCGGGCAACGGCGATGGAATCGCCCAGAAGTACTCGCACGACGGCAGTGCCCTGCTACTGCAGATCGGAACCAAGTTCCTCTGTGACGACGGCACTGCTACCGGTGGCGCGTGTGGAAATGTCGGCCTGGAGGGCTTCAGCAAGACGCTGTTGAACGATCCGGCCGATATCGCGGTGGATCCCTCCAACGGGGACGTCTACATCGCGGACGGCTATGGCAACCACCGAGTGGTCGTCTTCGACAAAGGCGGGACGTACCTGCGCCAGATGGGCGGCGTCGGGACCGGTCTGGGTCAGTTCACCGCCGGTGACGGTGGCCATCCCCATTGCGTCGTGATCGGCAAGGACGGGCTCGTCTATGCCTGCGATCGCGGCCAGGACCGGATGAACGTCTATCGGAAGGATGGCACCCCGGTGAAAGAGATTCCGATCATTCCCGGCACGGCCGCACTCGGGACGGCGGGCTCGGCATGGGACATCGACTTTTCGCCGGGCCAACGTCAGACGTTCATGTATGAGTCCGATGGAGGAAACGAGGTGGTGTGGATCTTCAACCACGCCGCCGCCCTGGCGGGCCTTCCGACCGCATTGCTCGACGGCTTCGGACGCCCGGGCCACGGGGTCGGCGAATTTACCTTCCTGCACATGTTGGCCGTTGATTCGAAGGGAAACCTGTACGCGGGCGAGACGATCGGCGGCCGGCGCATCCAGAAGTTCAGACTGAAGGACGACTGACCTGTCGTGCAGTTATGTCGCGGCGGCCGGAAGCGTTTGAGCTCTCGGCCGCCGCCGCTTGCGGTATCGAAGGGCGAACCGGCGCCTGAACACCGAGGTCTACTTGAGACGACTTGCGGCCAACCGCCGGCTGCGCCCGACCTTATGGTCGATCGCCTTGCTCGCGGTCCTCGCCGTCCCTCGATGTGCCTTTGCAAACGGTGCCGATCTGCCTCCGGAGGTCGTGCTGCAGGGATTCGTCAGACCCGAGAATGACCACCTTCGCCTTCTGGTCCGCATCCCACTGGTGCTGCTGGGCAGTTTCACGCTGCCCAAGCGTGGCCCGGGCTACCTGGACCTGGCCAATATCGACGATCGACTGCAGCAGGCCGCCACTTCGACAAGCCGCCAGATCGAATTGCAACAGGACGGCGTTCTGCTGGTCCCCGTTGCGCTGAAAGGGCGAATCTCGCTCCTATCCGATCACTCGTTTCTAAACTACGCAGCCGCCCTTGCTCACCTCGAGGGTCCGCCGTTGGCGGTAGACACCGATCTTTTCTGGAACCAGGGGTTCTTCGACGTCCTGCTCGAGTATCCGATCCGGTCGGCCCGCAGCCATTTTTCGATCCGCATCAACATAGCGCCCGAGCTGGGGCAACGGCTGAAGCTGCGGTTCGAGTTCCTGCCCGTCGACGGCCGTGCCCTCAGCTACAAGCTGCCGGGTAACTCGGGCTGGATCGCGCTCGATCCACGCTGGTACGAGGTGGCGTGGCTTTTCGTCAAACTTGGCTCCATCGACGCGCTCGGGTTCGATCGCTTCGCGTTCCTTCTTTGTTTGATCGCCCCTTTCCGGCAATTCCGGAGCCTGTTGGCGGTGATCTTGATGCTGGCCGGGCTGCAGGTGCTGACGTCGACCGCGATCGTGGAAGGAATGGTTGCCGACAGCCCACTCCTGGAGCCGTTGTTCGACGCCACTCTGGCCGCCGCGATCGTGCTGCTCGCCATCGGGAACCTGGCGGCGCCGAGCCTGCGGCGTCGCTGGTTCATCGGCGCCGTCGTCGGCACCGTCGGCGGCTTCGGCCTCAGCCGTTCGCTGGCCGACGCGCTGCAGTTCGCCGGGACTCACACGCTCGTCTCGCTTGTGTCGTTCAACGTTGGGACGGTGCTGGCGCAGGTCGCAAGCCTGGCGTTTGCGCTGACGGGGCTGCGCCTGTTATTTGCTCGCGTGCTCGGCCCGTCGTTGGGTCTGGTGGTTCTGTCCTTGGTTCTGGGGCACATGGCTTGGCACCGGATGGCGGATCAGGGCCATGAGCTCGCGCATCAGCTCGGGCATGTGGGCCTGGCCTCCGCAGCGAGCGTCGTCGGACCCTGGCTGCTCCCGGCGCTTGTGGTCGGCGGGCTCGCGTACTTCCTGCCGGGACGATTCGGCGGAGTGCCCATCCCATCCTTGCGGACTGCGTTGCTGGGCAAAGGCGCTGACGACAGTTCGAGCCGCGCGGTCTGATGCCGACCCGTCAAGCGCCGGTTATGGACGCGAGCGGACACCGCGCAGCGTTCAGGGTTCCTCTCTCAGGTATTGCCGCATCTGCGCCAGCGCTGACGGACTCTCCATCGATCAACAGCTGGCGCAGGTCGGACTGCACCACGAAGCGACCGAAGGCAAAATCGCCGGAGGCGGACGGCACAGTCACCGATGTCTCGTTTCGAAAACTCGCGGCGAGGATACGACAATGTCCGCCTTTGATACTATGCGAAGGGGTTTCATGATTTCGTTCGCCACCGCGGCGCCCGCCGTCAGCGCCGCCTTTCTCGCTTCGCTGGTCGAGGTCGTCGAGGCATTCACCATCGTTCTGGCCACCGGCACGCTTCGTGGCTGGCGGGCCGCGATCGCGGGTACTGCAGCGGCCCTGGCGGTGCTGGTAGTGATCGTGGTCGCGCTCGGGCCGCTACTCGACCGGGTCCCCGTCCACTGGCTCAAGCTCATCATCGGCACATTGCTGTTGTTGTTTGGCATGGGCTGGCTGCGCAAGGCGGTGTTGCGCGCAGCGGGAATCATTGCGCTCCACGACGAGAACGCCGCGTTTGCGGCGGAAACGGTCAAGTTGAGCGACGCGGCCACGCCGGGTCGCGCCGCTTTCGACTGGCTCGGTGGTGTCGTTGCGTTCAAGGCGGTGCTGCTCGAGGGCCTCGAGGTCGTGTTCATCGTGATCGCCGTGGGCGCAGGTCGCGGTCTGCTCCTTCCGGCGTCGCTCGGCGCCCTGGCCGCTTGTATCGTCGTTCTGGTCATCGGTGCGATCGTGCATCGCCCACTTGCGCGCGTACCTGAAAACACGCTCAAGTTCGCGGTGGGCGTGATCCTGAGCGCGTTCGGGGTCTTCTGGACCGGCGAGGGTCTGGGAATCGCATGGCCGGGCGAGGACTTGATGATCCTGTTTTTCGGCGGCGCGTTCCTGGTGGTCGGGCTATGCGCCGCGCAGATTGTTCGGCGAGCGACCGGGGCACTCACCCCATGAGTGTCCTGCGCGAGCTTGCGAGCGAGTTGTGCAAGATGTTCGTCGGCGATGCCTGGTTGACGGCCGGAATTTTGATCATCGTGTCACTGACCGCCTGCTTGGTGGGCTACCGCGTCGCGCCACCACTGATCGGTGGCGCCATCCTGTTTCTGGGTTGTTGTGTCGTTCTGGTGGCGAGCGTCGCGCGGTCCGCTCGAGGACTTCGCGTCCGCCGACAAGGCCGGCCCTAGGCGCCCGTTGTCGCGTCGTATCTTTGGCCATCTAAAAGAAATCTCCGCTCGATGGCTGGTCGTCCGGCACCGTTGCGTTCATGCTTCCGGAGATCGGATCGGAGTTCTTCAAGCCGAAGTTGACGCGGTTTGGGCTCGAGTCCGTCGAGCCGAGGCCCGTTCCCATGTTGGCGCAGCCCGTCACGATCACGGCGAGCAGCGGCAAGCCCAGTTTCAGCATCGGATGTTTCATGTCTCATCTCCTGGTCGATTTCGCGAACGACGCATCAGCCGCTCGCCAGCTGATCGCGGATCGGCAGCTGGCGGATGCGCTTGCCGGTGGCGGCGAAGATGGCGTTGCACAGCGCCGGTGCGATCGGCGGCAGGCCCGGCTCGCCCACACCGCCCAACGGCACCGACCAGTCGGACGCCGGCAGCAGGTGCAGCTTGATCTGGCGCGGCGCCGCGTCGATGCGCGTCACCTGGTACTGATGGAAGTTGTCCTGCTCGGCACGTCCGTTCTTGAAGGTGATCTCGCCAAGGGTCGCCAGACTCACGCCCATCACAACGGCGCCTTCCAGCTGCGAGCGGATGCGGTCCGGGTTGACCTGCGGGCCGCAGTCGAAGGCGACGTCGACACGCGGGATCGTCAGCTCGCCCTTGCTGCCGACCGCAACTTCGACCACGGCGGCGGTATAGCTGACAAAGCTGTAATGCGCGGCCAGGCCCAGTCCCCGGCCCTTGGCTAGCTTGCGGCCCCAGCCGGCTTCGCGCGTCACGGTCTCGATCACGCGGCGCAGGCGCCCCATGTCGACCGGATACCGCTGCGGCGATTCCGAGTAGTTCCAGCCGTCCTTGAGGGCAGTCGGATCGATGAGGCGAGGCGGTCCCACCAGCTCCAGCAGGTAGTCGCGGTGATCGCGGCCGGCCGCGGCCGCCAGCTCGGCCACGAACGATTGCACGGCAAACGCGTGCGGCACGTTGGACACCGACCGGAACCAGCCGATACGGGTATGCGCGACGGCTTCCGGGTTCTCGATGCGCAGGTTGGGAACGTCGTACGGCATGTTGATCAGCCCCATGCCCTGCTCGAACGGCGCCTCGTGCTTGGGATCAGGCCCAAACAGGGAGACGATGCTCGGCGCTGCGCTGCGGTGCAGCCAGGCCACCGGCTTGCCCCGAGCGTCCAGTCCTGCTTGCAGGTGCTCCACCGACACCGTGTGGAAATAGTCGTTGTGGACGTCGTCCTCGCGCGTCCAGGTAACCTTGACCGGCTTGCCAGCGAGCTGCTGCGACAGCAACGCGGCTTCGATCGCGAAGTCCGGTTTGGACTTGCGGCCGAAACCGCCGCCCAGAAGCGTCACGTGGACCGTGACGTTTTCAGATGACAAGCCGAGGTGCTTGGCCACGTCTTCGCGTGTGACCTGCGGCGCCTGCACGGCGGCCCACACCTCGCAGCGGCCGTCGACAATACGCGCGGTCGCAGCCGGCGGCTCCATGCTCGCGTGCGCGAGGTGCGGCAGGTAGTACTCGGCTTCGACCTTGTGCGCGGCTTTGCTCATCGCACCGTCGACGTCACCGGCTTCGCGCAACACTTTGCCCGGCTTGCGCGCGGCCTGCTCCAGCTCGGCGCGGTACGCCTTGGAGTCATAGCTGCCGTGCACCCCATCATCCCATTGCACTTTCAGCGCATTGCGCGCTTTGATCGCCGTCCAGGTGTCCATCGCGACCACAGCCACTCCATTGAGCGGGTGGAACTTCGCGGACGGCACGCTGACCTGGATTTGCAGCACCTTCACGACACCGGGAATCTTCAGCGCTTCGGCGGCGTCGTAGCGCACCACTTTGCCGCCCAGCACCGGCGAGCGCGCGACCACGGCATAGAGCATGCCCTCCAGCCGCGTGTCGATGCCGTACTGAGCCTTGCCGGCGACGATGTCCCGCCCGTCGGCCAGGTGCGTCTTGCCCTTGCCGATATAGCGGAACCGGGTCGGGTCCTTGAGCCGCAGGGATTCGCGTGCCGGCACGGGCAGTTGCGCTGCAGCGCGCGCCAGGGCACCGTAGCCGAGCTTGCGCCCGCTCTTGCGATGGACCACCTCGTGGTTCACCGCCTGCACCTCGCCGACCGATACGCCCCAGCTGGCCGCCGCGGCCTGCTCCAGCATGGTTCGCGCAGCAGCGCCGCAGCGGCGCATCGGCTCGAAGAAGTGTCGCGTGCTGCGCGAGCCGTCGGTGTCCTGGTTGCCGAATTTCAGCTCGTCCGCCGGCGCCTGCGTCACACGCACCTTGCTCCAGTCGGCCTCCAACTCGTCTGCGACGATGAGCGGCATGCCGGTGCGTACACCCTGGCCCATCTCGGAGCGGTGGACGACGATGGTGACAGTGCCGTCCTCGCCGATGGCGATGAAGGCCAAAGGGTTGTCGCTCCAGCCGTGCGGCATGCTGTCGGCGCCGTATCTCGCGGCGTCCTGAGCCTTGACCACTTCTGCCACGCCAGCGATCAGCACCAGGCCACCCAGCGCGCCCACACGGGCGAGGAACTCACGCCGGCTCAGGCCCGCGGATTCATCCCCCGCCTTGATGACGGCGCTCATTTGCCGGCTCCCAGCTTGCCCGCAGCCTGCTTGATGGCCGCACGGATCCGCGGATAGGTACCACAGCGGCAGATATTGCCGGTCATCGCGGCATCGATGTCGGCGTCGCTGGGCTTGGGATTGCCCTTGAGCAGCGCCGCGGCCGACATGATCTGCCCGGACTGACAGTAGCCACACTGCGGAACGTCCAGCGCCAGCCAGGCATCCTGCACCGCTTGACCGGCCGTTGTGGCGCCAATGCCTTCGATCGTGGTGATCTTTTTGCCGGCCACTGCCGATATGGGCATCATGCAGGAGCGAGTCGGCTGACCGTCCAAGTGCACGGTGCAGGCCCCACACAGCGCCATCCCGCAGCCGAACTTGGTGCCGGTCATACCCAGGTGGTCGCGCAGCACCCACAGCAACGGCGTATCGTCCGCGGCCGTCACCTGCACTTTCGTTTCATTGATCGAGAGTTCCATTGGATACAATCCCACCGTTGACCCGAAGCTCGGGACGCCGGGGATATTTCGCACGGCTAAAGTTAGCCGACGGTTTCCCGGCGTTCGTCGCGCGTTACAGGCGCAACCGAGAGCTCAGTTCGGCAAAAGGTGAATCCGTTGTACGGTCACGACCCGTAGCGATACGGGGCACGCGCCGACGGCGGCAACTGGTTCCCTTTGGCGTACATACACTGTTCGTAGGCAATGTCGTACCGCCGCTGCACGCTGTAACTCGCTTCAGCGCCGCGGCCCGCTCCGACCGCGGTGCCCGCAATCAAGCCGAGGCCGGCGCCCGTCCCGACGCCGTTGCCCCCACCTATCATGGCGCCGGCTGCGGCACCGAGCACGGTTCCGACGACCGCGGAACCGGCGACGCTCTTCGCGGCAGCATCGTTCGGGTTGGCGCCGGCTGACTGCGCGCTGTAGGCGCGGCAGGCCTGGTCCTCGGCCGTGAAGACTTCGAGCGGCTTGCCTGCAGCGGGCAACACGGCAACCGAAGGACCGGTGGGCATTTGCGCACAAGCGCACAGAAGTACCAGCGGTGAGATGGCAGCGATGTGGCCCCACCGGTTGAAGCGTCGCACGATGTTCATCTTGATTTTCCAGATGGTTTTTGGATTGCTTGAAGCTCTCGCCGGCCCGAGGGACTATTGCGGCGGCGGCGCCAAATCCGCCGGCGGCACGGGCAGCGCCTTCCATCCGCCCGGGCAGGCCGGCACGTACGGGTAGTAGCCCTTCGCGGCCTCGCAGTAGTACCAGCTCCTCGGCACGGCGGCCGGCGCTGGCGCCGCAGCGGGGGCAGCGGCGACGGTGACCGGAGGCTCGTACGGATCCGGGTACGGATAGACCGGCGCCGGGTAGAAGTACCAGGCGTCACCCGCGATCCACCACCAGCCGAGCCGCCCGTCGTGAACCTCGTGTGTCCATCGCCCGCCGCGCCACCGGTCAAGGTCGTGCTCATGAAAGCGGGCGATGTCGCCGTCCCAGTGCCGGCCCTGATCATGGCGCCCCATATCGCCGTGCCCGTGCCCGCCCTCTTCGTGGCGCTCCGCCAGCGCGGGAAGCGACGGCAGTATTGCGACAAGCGCCAGCGCGAGCTCGGCGATCCGCGATCCGACGCCGCTGCGGGTCATGGGACGAACGATGCTCAGTGACTTGTTCATGATGCTTCTCCGCTGATTGAATACGAGATTTCGTCAAACCTCACGACTGCAGGCTCTGCGCCGATGTCCACCCGCCGCCAAGCGAGCGGATCAATTGCACGCTGGCGCGCTGCTGGCGCGTATCGAGGTTGAGCGAGTCAAGCTGGGTCTGCAAGGTGATCGTTTGCGATGTGACCACTTCCAGATAACTCACCTCGCCCTCCCGGTAGCGGGTCATGGCGAAGTCCAGCGATCGCTCGGCCGCAGTCACCGCCGAGTGCTCCTCGATCGCCGCCTTGCGATAGTTGTTTACCAGCGCCAGGCTGTCCTCCACCTGCTGGAACGCGGTCAGCACGACGCCGCGGTAAACGCTGCCGGCTTCGTCGAGTGCCGCTTCGGCCTGAGCGACCTGAGCCTTGCGCTTGCCGGCGTCGAACAGAGTGAACAGCAGCGACGGCCCGATCGACCAGAACATGTTCGGCGCGTTGATCCAGTTGCCGGCTGCGGCCGATTGATATCCCACCGTTGCACTGAGCGTGACCGCAGGAAAGAACGCGGCCCGTGCGACCCCGACGCTGGCATTGCTCGCGACGATGCGCCGCTCGGCAGCGGCGATATCGGGCCGGCGCTGCACCAGGGTTGCCGGCACACCCACCGGCACCTGCGGCAGCTCGATCTGCGCGAGTTTCGGCGGGATCGAGAATTCGGAAGGCGATTCGCCGACCAGGGCGGCGATCGCGTGTTCGGCCACCGCGCGCAGGGCAAGCGTTTGCGCTGCCAGCGAGCGGGAAGTGCCGAGCTGGGTCTGCGCGCGCGCCACATCAAGGCCCGAGGCAATGCCGCCGTCGTGGCGCGTTTGCGTCAGCTCCAGTGCGCTTTCGTAGGCCTTCACCGTCTCATTCAGCGTCGCCACCTGGCGATCCAGTCCGCGCAGCACGAGGTAGTCGTCGGCGAGCTGAGCCTGCAGGCTCAATCGGGCGGACTCCAGGTCGGCCGAGGACGCCTGCGCCTGGGCTCGGCCCGCATTCACCTCGTTTCGAATGCGGCCCCACAGATCGAACTCGTAATCGACCTCAACCCCGGCCGTGAACGAGTTGTAGTCGTTCGGTTGAGTCAGTCCGCGTAGCGGCCTCATGTTCGACTGCCGATCGCGCTGAGCGTTGGCGCCGAGGGCCAGCGACGGAAAAAGACCCGAGCGCAGCTGATCGCTGAACGCCTTCGCCTGGTGGTAGCGCGCCAGCGCCGCCGCGAGGTCGGGGCTGTGCTGCAGCAGGCGCGTTTGCAGCTCGTTCAGGTCCGCGTCGCCAAACATCGTCCACCAGTTGCCACGCGGCAGACCGTCGGCCGGCTGTGCGGGCGTCCAGGGCGCCGCCTCCTTGTAAGCCGCGGCGATCGGAACGTCCGGCATCGTGAGCTTCGGCGCCGTCGAGCAACCGCTGAGCGTCATGGCTGCAGCAAGGGCAACTGCTGCCAGCCCTTGGGCCGGACTCATTTGGCTCCTCCCTGCGCGGAAGGCCCGGATGGGGCAGCTGCGACCGTGCTGCCGTTCGTGGTACCGGTGGCGATCCGGACCTGATCCCCCTTGCCGATCCCGTCCGGTGGGCTGTTGACGATGCGGTCGTTGGCCGCCAGTCCCGAGGAGATCTGAACGACATCGCCTAGATCGCGAGCGATGCTGACCGGCTTGAAGTCGATCCGGTTTTCCGGCCCGATCGTTGCCACCCGCACGCCGTTGTGGTCGAAAATCAGGGCGCTGGCGGGCACGCTCAAGTCGGCCGAGGCCAGCGGCAGGTCGAAATGCACATTGGCGAACGCGCCGGGCAGCAGCAGCTCTGCCTGGTTATCCACCCCGAGTTGCACCAGCGTGGAGCCTGACGCGGGATCGACCGACTGGGACGAAGTTTCCACGGTGGCAGTAAACGTCTGGCCCGGGCGTTCAGGGACGGTCACCTGCGCCTTCGTGCCGGGCCTGACCTGGGCCACGTAGTTTTGCGGGACATTCACGTACAGGCGCAGCTTGTGGATATCGGAAACGACGAACAGCTCGAGTCCCTTGCCACTGCCCGCGTTGATGAGTGCGCCCACGTCCGTGTCCCGTGCCGTGACGATGCCGTCGAACGGAGCCACCATTCGCTTGAAGCCCTCCAGGACCTGGAGGCGCTCGACGTTCGCGCTGGCCGCCTTGACGATCGCCTCCTTGGCGGCGAAGTCACCCACCTTCATGTCGACTTCCTGAACGGAGACCGAGTCGGTCTTGAGCAGCCGTTGCCAGCGCTCGGCGGTCGTTTTCGCGAGCGCCTCGTTGGCCTGCGCGGTCATCCGATCCGCCTTGGCCTGCGACAGCTGCTGGTCCAGATCCGGCGCCTCGATTTCGCCGAGCACCTGTCCGGCCCGGACCGGACTGCCGATGTCGACCTTCCAACTTTTCAGATAGCCGCTGACGCGCGCATAGATCGGCGCGCGCGAGTAGGCCTCGAGCCGGCCGGGCAATTCCAGCGCGTAAGAGCTGTCGCCGGGCTTCGGCTGGGTGACGGTGACGACGGGCTCGGCGTTCGCGTCGGTCCACTGGCGCAGTTGCTTGCTGTTCGCAGCGCGCGCAGCGATGCCGCCTCCCACCACCAACAGGGCGATGGCGCCAGCCACCAGGGCGGCGATGCGCAGGCCGCGGCCGGATACGGCGCGAACTGAAGGTTCAGGCGACATTGGGTTCTCCGATGGCAACAGAGGGTGCCGTGGCAGTGCGTTTGTAATTGCGGTGCGCGATGCTGAAGACGACTGGAACAAAAATCAGGGTCGCCACGGTCGCGAGAGTCAGGCCGCCGATGACCGCGCGACCCAGCGGCGCGTTCTGCTCGCCGCCCTGGCCCAGGCCCAGCGCCATTGGCGCCATGCCGATGATCATCGCGAGCGCGGTCATCAGCACCGGACGGAAGCGTACAAAGCCGGCCTCGAGCGCAGCGGCGACCGGATCGCCGAGCTCCTCGAGGCGCTCGCGCGCAAAGCTGATCACGAGCACGCTGTTGGCGGTTGCAACGCCCATGCACATGATCGCTCCGGTCAGGGCCGGCACCGACAGCGGGGTCGCACTGGCGAACAACATCCACACGATGCCCGCCAGGGCCGCCGGCAGCGCGGAGACGATCACGAACGGATCGCTCCACGATTGGAAATTGACCACGATCAGCAGATAAATCAGCGCGATCGCACCGAGCAGACCAAACAATAGTCCGGCGAAGGCACTGTTCATCGTCTGCACCTGGCCGAGCAGCGCGACCGTGCTTCCCTTCGGCACATCCTTCGCCGTTTCCTTCACGATGCTGTTGACGTCCGCCGCCACCGCGCCGAGGTCGCGACCCTGCGTCGTCGCGTAGATCTGAACCATCGGCTGAATGTTGTACTGCGAGACGACCGCGTTCGAGCTCGTGCGGCTGATGTTCGCCACGCCTCCCAGCACTTGCGGCACCGACGAGGTGGGTGTGGTCCCGGTCGCGGAGACCGGCAGGTTCTGCAGTTCACCGAGCGAATCGACCTGGTACTGCGGAGTCTGCATCACGATCGAGTACTGCACGCCGTTGACCGGGTCGAGCCAGAATGTGGGTGCAACCTGGCTGCTGCCGGCGAGCATCACCAGCAGGCTGTTCGTGACGTCGCGCTCGGTCAAGCCGACGTACTGCGCGCGCGCCCGATCCACGTCGACGTTGAAGCCGGGGTTGGCCTGAGACTCCTGGATACGCGCATCGACGATGCCGGGCACGAGGCGGACACGGCGCAACAGCTCGTCCGCGTATTTGAAATCCGCAGGCAAATCGGGTCCGCGCACCTGCAGATCGATCGGGGCAGGGGCGCCGAAGTTCAGAATCTGGCTGACGATGTCGGCGGGCAGGAAGGAGAAGGTGACTCCCGGGAAGCGCAGGGGCAGCTCCTCCCGCAGCCTGCGCACGTATTCGGCAGTCGGACGGTGACCTGGCTTCAGCGAGATCTGGATATCGCCGTCCTGCGAGCCCATGGTGCCGGTGTTGTTGTAGGTCAGATTGATACCGCTGACGGGCATGCCGACGTTGTCGACCAGCGTGCCCAACTCGGCCGCAGGAATGACTCCACGGATGGCGTTCTGGATCCTGCCGAACACGTTGGCACTGTCCTCGACGCGCGTTCCGACCTGCAGGCGAGCGTGCATCAGGACCTGCCCCGAATCGACTGCGGGGAAGAAATTTCGGCCCAGCATCGGCACGAGCAGGAACGAAGCCAGCACGAAACCGAGAAACCCGGTCACGAACGCGCGGCGGTGATTGAGCGCGAGTTGCAGCACGCCGCGATACTGGGCGCGCAGCCGCTCGAAGCGCTCCTCGAAAGCGCGCTGAAAGTGCGCCAGTGGGTTGCGGGATCGCCGCACCCCGTGTTCGCCGTCGGTGTCCGTCGGCGATGCCTGCCGGCGCAGAAGGTAGTTGGCCATCGTTGGCACCAACGTGCGCGACAGGATGAACGAGCTGACCATGGCAAAGATCACCGCCTCTGCCATCGGGACGAACAGGTAGCGTGCGATGCCCTGCAGGAAGAACATCGGTACGAACGCGATGCAGATGCACAGCAGCGATACGAAAGCCGGCGTCACGATCTGCTTGGCACCGTCGAGGATGGCCGGCTCGACGTCCTTGCCGTGCTCCAGGTGCCAGTTGATGTTTTCGATCGTCACGGTTGCATCGTCGACCAGGATGCCGACGGCCAGCGCGAGGCCGCCGAGCGTCATGATGTTCAGCGTCTCCCCGAGCAACGACAGCGCCGTAACCGAGCCCAGGATCGAAAGCGGAATCGAGGTGGCGATGATCACGGTCGAACGCCAGCTGCCCAGGAACAGCAGGATCATCAGACTGGTCAGCGAAGCGGCGATCACGCCTTCGTGCACGACACTGCTGATCGCTCCGGTCACGAAGACCGACTGGTCGCCGATCGGTGCGGCCACCAGTGCGTCAGGCAATGTCGCCTTGATCTGCGCCATCTTCGCCTTGATGCCCTGAATGATCGCGAGCGTGGAGGCGGCGCCGCTCTTTTCCACGGTCAGCAGAACCGAGCGTGCGCCGTCAACGTGCACGATATTGGTCTGAGGCGGGTAGCCATCGCGCACGTGCGCCACGTCGTGCAAATAGATCGTCGCGCCGTTGACGGTCTTGACCGGCAGGTCGGCCAGTCCGCTGATCTGGGTGGGCGAGTTGTTCAGCTGCATCGTGTATTCGAACTTGCCGATCTTTTGCGTGCCCGCCGGCAAGATCAGATTCTGGGTCGCCAGCGCGAGCGCCACGTCCTGCCCCGACAGGCCGCGCGCCTGCAGGGCGGCGGGGTCCAGATCGATCTGAACTTCGCGCGTCTTGCCGCCGAAGGGCAGCGGCAACGAGGCGCCGGGAACCGTGACCAGCTGGGTGCGGATCATGTTGGTGCCCAGATCCGAGAGCGTCTGCTCCGACATTCCCTTTCCCGAAAGGGCGAGCTGGATGATCGGGACCGTCGAGGCGCTGTAGTTCAGGACCAGGGGCGGCGTAATGCCCGGCGGCATCAGCTTGAGCTGAGTCTGGGATACGGAGGTGACCTGCGCGTTGGCCGTGCGGATGTCGGCGGTCGGTTGGAAGTAGATCTTGACGACTCCAAAGCCCGCATACGAGACACCCTCGATGTGCTCGATGTCGTTCACGGTCGTGGTCAGTGAACGCTCGAACGGGGTCATGATGCGGCCGGCCATCTCGTCCGGAGGCAGCCCGGTGAACTGCCACACGACGCTGATCACCGGGATCTGGATGTCCGGAAAAATGTCGGTGGGCGTGCGCAACGCAGACAGCGAGCCGGCGATGAGAATCAGCAGCGCCAGCACCACGAAGGTGTAGGGGCGGCGCAGGGCGATTTTGACAAGGGCTAACATGGCGTCAGATCTTTATCCGTCTGTTCCGACGCTTGTACAGCCTACGGCGAGCATCGCCAGCAACGGCAAGCCCAGTTTCACGATCGAACGCCCCATGGCCCTTCTCCTGGTTGGATCCGGCGAATTCAAGTGTCGCCGGTGTCAGGAGCAATCGTGCCCGGCTACCGTCTTGCGCTAATTTCGCCGCACCCGGTCAGGCATTTCAGGCGTAATACGTTCGGTCATGGGATGTCTTATCGGCGCGTTATCCCGCACAGCGATGGCGCTGCCCGGCCGCCGAGAGATGTCGCGTTCGCCGACTAGGCCGGGCTCAGGCGCGGACGCAAGACACGTCCGAGGCACTCGGCAATGTCCTTGCGCTGCAGCGGCTTGCGCAGCACTTCCCGGACCCCGACCGCGCGCGCACGCTCGAGCAATCGAGCGCCGCTGTAGCCGCTCATCAGCACGATGCCGATGTCAGGCCGCAACCGTCGGATCTCCCGGGCGAGCTCGGTGCCGATGAGCTCCGGCATCGTTTCATCGGTCAGAACGGCGTCGAAGCGCTGCGGCGCTTCACGAAATGCGTGCAGTGCCTGCGCGCTGGAGCTGAACCCGACCGGCTCATAACCGAGCTCGGCCAGCGTTTCCTCGACCAGCGCAACCAGCGGTCTCTCATCGTCGACGATCATGACCGTTTGCCCATCGCCGCGCGGCAGCTCTGCCGCGACTGCAGCCGAAGGGACCGGCGCCTCGCCGGCAATCGGCAACCAGATCGTGAACGTGGTACCGCCGCCGACGCTGGTGCGAACGTCGATCGCGCCGCCCAGATCCGCCACGATTCCGTGCACCAAGGACAGGCCCAGGCCGGTTCCCTCGCCGACGCCTTTGGTGGTGAAAAACGGGTCGAACATCCGTTCGAGCACCTGCGGGGGAATTCCACTGCCGGTGTCGCTCACGCTCAGTCGCACGTAATCGCCCGGCGCCAGGTTGCCGTGCGACAGTTGGCGCGCTTGTGCCAGCTGGGTGCGTTCCAGAGCCACCTCGAGCACGCCGCCATGTTCCATCGCCTGCAGCGCATTGGTGCAAAGATTCATCGCAACCTGATGCAGCTGGGTCCCGTCGCCCACGATCGCTGCATCGCCGGCCTCAAGACGGCTCTTCAGCTGTACGCCGGGCGCAAGCGAAGCGGCGAGCAGCTCCAGGGTTTCCTGGATCACCGCCTGCACGTTGATCGGGCCGCGCTCGCCCACGCCGCTGCGGCTGAATGCGAGGATGCGTTCGACCAGCGCCTTGGCCCGGCCGCCGGCGTGCATCACGTTGTCCAGATAGCGGCGCACGACGCCGCCATCGGGCGCGGCCTTTTGCGCGAGCTCTCCGTATCCGAGGATCGCGCCCAGGATATTGTTGAAATCGTGCGCGATCCCGCCGGCCAGCGTTCCCATCGCTTCCATTTTCTGCGATTGGCGAAGCTGGACTTCGAGCCGCTCCTTCTCGGCCTCCGCGTTCTTGCGCGCCGTGACGTCGATCGCCGACCCGACGAAGCGAAGCACCTTGCCTTGCCCATCACAAAAGCAACGTCCGCGCGCATGCAGCCAGTGCCATTGGCCGTCGGGATGACGAACGCGGTATTCCGCCTCGTAATGATCGGATCTTCCCTCGAAATGATCGAGCACCGCCGCCTGCATCCGCGCGGCGTCATCGGGATGGATATCCAGGGCCGCGATCCATGCTTCGCGGCTTGTAACCGGAGCATCCGCGCTGTGGCCATGCAGCAGCTTCATTTGCGGCGACAGGAACGAGCGCCCCTGTTCCAAATCCCAGTCGAAGTGGCCTTCGTTCGCGCCTTCCATGGCGAGCGCATACCGCTCCTCGCTCTGGCGCAGGGCCCGTTCGCCAAGTTCGATGCGGCGGAGCTGGTACACCACCGCGCCGATCGCCAAACCGCACAGCAGCACGAAAACCAGGGTGCGGGCCGTAACGCGGTAGTAATCGGCGCGCCAGCCCTCGAACGCGACGCTTTTCTCCCGCGTTACCGCTACCACCAGTGGGAATGACGCAAGGTGCGCCAGGCCTACAAACCGCGGCTTCTGATCGACGGAGTTCGTCACGAGGCCGGCAGGAGCGGAAGCCGCCGACACGAGGTCCGGGAATTTGCCACCGATGGCCTGCGCCGCCGGCGGCGGAGGCTGGCGCACCACCAGCGTGCCGTCGTCGCGCAGCAGGTTGATCGCGCTGCCCTTGCCGAGTTCGATCGCCTGGTACACCCGCTGGAACTGATTCAGATCGACGACCGCTTGCACGATGCCGTCGAAACCTCCCTCGCGCTTATTAAGGCGTCGCGACATCACGACGGCAGGGCGATGCTCGATTTGAGTGATCAAAGGATCGCTCAGAACGACGCCCAGGCTCGGATCATCCCGGTGAGCGATGAAATACGCCCGGTCGGAAAGGAGGGAATCATCGGCTGGCAGCTGTCGCGATCGAAAGCGCGGCATGCCGTGCTCGTCGATGATCCTGAGCTCGCGCACCTGCGGCAAGCCGGACGCTCGAGCCGCCAGCTTGTCATCCGCGGCCCGCCCGGGCGTGGGGCGCTCGCTTTCGTACCAGGTCACGGTGTTCCGCAGCAGCAGGTCGGGGGTCTGCAGGGTGTCCTCGGCCTGCTCCGCCAGCAATTTCGCCAGATTGCCCAACTCGCGGTTGGTGGCGGTGATGACGTGCCGGTACGAACGCCAGGAATCGTAGCCGGACGAGCCCACGAACCCGACGATGACCAGCAGGCCGACGATGACGATCCAGAACCGCAGGCGCGCCGCGCGCGTTGCGTCCGCGAGCAGCGAGCGAGGGCGGGCCTGCGACATCGGCGGGCCGCGGGCTGTCAGCGTGCAGAACCGATCACGCCATGGACTGCCGCGAGCAAGTCAGTTTGCGAGAACGGCTTGGCGATCACCCGTCGAACGCCCAGCGTCTCGGCTGCGGTACAGGATCCGGCGAGTCCCGGGCGAAATTGCCCCGAGATGGCGATCACAGGCACCTGCGGGTGCGCCGCCTTGATGGCCCGCAGCCTCGCCGCTCCCTCATGGCGCGGCTTGTAAACATCGACAATCACGAGATCCGCCGGCGATCCGGCTTCGCCCGGTGCGGCCGCGCGTACCGAATAGCCTTCCCCCCTTAACCATTCCATCAGGAGTTCTCGCATGAGTGTGTCTTCCTCGATAACGACGATACGCGACATGGTTCGATCCGGAACGTGACTGTTCGTTGCTGGTGGACTTGTGCGCCCATTAGATCGCTCCGGCGCTGCAACTTCGTTTCCGATTCGTGCGCGCGCATTACAGACTTAGCATAACTCCGGGCACCGTGCGGTGGGATGGGTTCCGGAGCGGGAACCCGTGCGGCCGCTCGATCGGGGCCACTCGATTGCCCGCAGGGTCGCTACAACCCCTCAGTGCAGAACTTCCACCGGCGTAGCGAAAACATAGCCAACGCCGCGTTCGGTCTTGATGTATGCGGGCTGTGATGGATTGGCCTCGATTTTGCGACGCAGCCTGAGGATCTGGACGTCGATCGAGCGATCGTAGACTTCCGCGTTGTGCAAGCGCGAAAGACCAAGCAGCTGGTCGCGCGAAAGCACCCGCTGCGGTGCAGCGCAGAATGCCTCCAGCAGGTTGAACTCGCCGTTGCTCAGCTCCACACGCTTGCCGCTCGGTTCAGTCAGCCGCCGCGTGCGCACATTCAATTCCCATCCGGCGAAGCGATATGCGCGCCTCTTGTCATTGCGCGCGGGCAGCACCTCGGTCGAGGTTTTGTAGCGGCGCAGAACCGCACGCACGCGCGCCAGCAACTCGCGCGGGCTGAAAGGTTTAGTGAGGTAGTCATCGGCGCCGAGCTCGAGCCCCATCACGCGGTCGGCTTCGTCATGACGGCCGCTCACGATGATGATCGGGATCTCGGAGGTTTCGCGCAGCCTTTTCGCATGCTGCATTCCATCTTCGCCGGCCAGTCGCAAATCGAGAACGATCACGTCGACCGCGTCCCTGGCAAGCACCTTCTGCATGTCGGCCCCGGTCGCGACCGCCGTCACGCGCAACTCGTTTTCGCCCAGATAGTCGGCGATCAGCCGGCGCATATCGGCGTCATCGTCGATCGCCAGCACATGGGGCGCAGGGATGGTTGCAGCCGTCATAGGGTCCGTCATCGCGTGCCTGGGGCGTCAAGTGTCAATCGTATTGGGCGCCTCGCCGATGACCGGGAAGTTTCGCCGCGGCCCGGTCCCTGTTACGGCTGTAACCATACCCGCCACTAGGCTGCCAGCGAGGCGGGCAGCGCCCCCGCATCGCCCCGCTGAGGCGGAGCCATGAATTCGGGGCCGATCGGATCCTTCACGATCTGCAGCAGGATCTGGTCGATACGCCGCTTCGCCTCGTCGTCGAGCTTCCAGCCGAGCGCGTCGTTAACCGGGTCAAGCTGGGCCGGGCGACGCGCTCCCCACAACGCGATGGTGTTGCCCTGGCCAAGCACCCACCGTACCGCGAGCGCAAGCACCGTAAGGCCATAGCGCTCGCGCGCGTACCGGTCGAGCGCTGCCACCGCGGCCAGGTACTGAGAGAACCTGGGCTCCTGGAACTTGGGATCCTTGCGCCGCAAGTCGTCACCCTTGAACCGGGTTGCGGCGGTGATTGTCCCGGCGAGCAGCCCGCGACACAGAGCGCCGTAGCACAGCACCGCGATGTCGTGCTGCGCCGCGTACGGAAGCACATCGACTTCGGCCTCGCGCTCGAACAGGTTATAGGGAGGCTGCACCGAGTGGATCGGAGCGGCCTGCCGGAATTGCGCCATCTGCGCCGCCGAATAATTGGACACGCCGATTGCGCGGATCTTGCCCTCCTTCAGCAGGGCGGCGAGCGTTGCGGCCGTCTCATGAATGGGGACGAGCGGATCGGGCCAATGCACCTGGTAAAGGTCGATGTAGTCGGTGCCCAGGCGCCGCAATGACTCCTCAACCTCCTTTCGGATACGCGCAGGCGAGGAATTTCGCCAGATTTTGCCGTCTCGCCATTCGAGCCCGCCCTTGGTAGCAATGACTGCGCGCTCGCGCAGGCCTCCGGAGAGCGCCATGCCGACGATCGATTCCGAGCGCCCGAATCCGTACACGGGGGCCGTATCGATCAGGGTGATTCCGCGCGCGATTGCCGAGCGGATCGTATGAACGGATTCGCCGATGTCGGTGCTTCCGCCCCACATCCAGCCGCCGATGGCCCATGTGCCCAGCGCGATGCGCGACGCGATGATCCCGGATGTTCCGATTTCGATCGTTTCCACGGTTCTCGTAGCTCCTCTGAATTGATCGGTGCAGTTCAGATCCACTGTCAGGGGAGAGCGTGGGCCGATCCGATGTTTGGATCGTTGCGATCGGCTCTGCTCGGGTTTCGATTGAAACGCGCAGGCGATGTGCCCGTGGGCGATTGCGGATGTAACGCGTTTCATCCATGGGTGTAATCGGATCGCAGCCCGTGGCCGAGACGATGCTTCGCGCGCCAACATCATGTGGCTTATCCGGCGCGGTACCGCGCAACGGGCGTAATGACCTTCCTGGTCAACCAGAATGACATCGTGTACGAAAAGGACCTTGGCTCAAACACAGTGCGGATGGACCGGCTGACGCTGGGCCGGTTCGAGCACGACCTCGACCTGCGTGGCGCACTGGTTACCAATTCGCTGGCGGACTCGATCGCCGAGGCGGTGGCGGACCCGAAGCGTGGTCGCCTGCGCGCGCTGTTCGACAGCACGGCGCAGGACGAGCGGTTGATGGCGGTCGGCCTGTGCGGGCCGGACGGTCGAGTGCTGCGTCGGACCGCCCGGTTTCCGGCGGCGCTGAGCTGCGCCCAGGCTCGGCAGGCTGTGGAGCGGGCCGATTCCGTGTTGCACCTCGAAGGTCGCTCGGTGCACGTCGGCATGTACCCGGTGAACGGCGCATCCGGCCGGGTCGGCGATCTACTGCTGCTGCGCGACATGAGCTCTATCGAGCGCCGGACTCAGGACACACGCCGGTACCTGATCATCGTGATCGCCGCGCTCGGCGCAGCCATCGCGATCGTCACCGTGGTGGTCGCGCAACTGAGCTGGCGTGGCTGGGTTTCGGGCGTTCGCGCGCTGCTGCGCGGCGAAGGACTGTTGCGCCCGCTGCGCTCGCCGACGCCCGAGCTTGCGCCGCTCGCTTCGGACCTGCGCACGCGGCTGCAGGACCTGGACGACGAATACCGGCGCG
>VBCK01000290.1 GCA_005882215.1 Betaproteobacteria bacterium
CCCGGGCACCTGGACGATGCGATCCAGCTCCTCGACCAGTTTGTCCTGGGTCATGCCCGGGCGCCATTGCTCGCGCGGCTTGAACTGGATCGTGGTCTCGAACATCTCCATCGGTGCCGGGTCGGTTGCGCTCTCAGCGCGCCCCGCCTTGCCGAACACGCTGGCGACCTCGGGCACCGTCTTGATCAGGCGGTCGGTCTGTTGCAGCAACTCCGACGCTTTGCCCGCCGACAGCCCGGGCAAGGCCGATGGCATGTACAGCAGGTCGCCCTCGTCCAGGGGCGGCATGAATTCACCGCCGATGTGCTGCAGCGGCCACAGGCTCGCGACCAGAACCAGCGCCGCCACGGCCAACGTCGCCTTCGGTGCGCGCAACACGGCGTCCAGCAGCGGCCGGTAGGCCCCGATCAGCAAGCGGTTCAGCGGATTGGCGGTCTCGTTCGGAATGCGACCACGGATCAGATAGCCCATCAGCACCGGAATGAGCGTCACTGCGAGGCCTGCTGCGGCCGCCATCGAGTACGTCTTGGTGAACGCCAGCGGCGAGAAAAGCCGCCCCTCCTGCGCTTCGAGTGTGAACACCGGAATGAACGACAGCGTGATGATCAGCAGCGAGAAGAACAGCGCCGGCCCGACTTCCGCCGCCGCGTCGCCGATCACGCGCCAATGCGCTTCGCCCTCGAGCCTCTGGTTCGGGTGGTCATGCTTCCAGTGCTCGATGCGCTTGTGGGCGTTCTCGATCATCACCACAGCCGCATCGACCATGGCGCCGATTGCGATCGCGATGCCGCCGAGCGACATGATGTTCGCATTCACCCCCTGGTAGCGCATCACGATGAAGGCAGACAGGATCCCCAACGGAAGCGACACAATCGCCACAAAAGCCGAGCGCAGGTGAAACAGGAACACAAAGCAGACCAGCGCCACCACGATGAATTCCTCGATCAACTTGTGAGTGAGGTTGTCCACGGCGCGCTCGATCAGGCCGGAGCGGTCGTATACGGCTACGATCTCAACGCCCTTCGGCAAGCTCGATCGCAGCGACTCGAGTTTGGCTTTCACGGCATCGATCGTTTCGAGTGCGTTCTTGCCCGAGCGCATCACGATGACGCCGCCCGCGACCTCGCCCTCGCCGTCGAGCTCGCCGATCCCACGGCGCATCTCCGGTCCGATCTGGATCCTGGCGACATCGCCCAATCGGACCGAGACGCCCGCGTCGTTCGTCAGCAGCGGAATCCGCCTGAAGTCATCCAGGGATTTCAGGTAGCCCGAAGCCCGTACCATGTACTCGGCCTCACCAAGCTCCAGCACCGAGCCGCCGTTCTCCTGATTGGCCTTCTGGATCGCGTCCACCACCTTGCCGTGCGGCAGGTTGTAGGCGCGCAGCGCGTCGGGATCGAGCACGATCTGGTACTGCTTGACCATGCCGCCCAGCGAGGCAACTTCCGCCACGTTGGGAACCGACTTCAGTTCATATTTCAGGAACCAGCACCGTCTTCGCGCCCGGGACCGACAGCATGGTCGTCGTGAGCGGATAGGTGATCTGGTTTTCGACGATCTGCGGTGCCTGGCCGGGGTACGTGGTACGGATGATGACCTGCACGTCGGACAGATCCGGCAGCGCGTCCACCGGTGTCCTGACCAGTGACCACACTCCCCAGGCGGCCACCATCACGGTGGCCAGCAGAACCAGGAATCGATTCGTGATCGACCAGCGTATGAGCTTGGCCATCATGGCTTGTTCTCCATCGCGCTCGTTGCCATCGGCCCGTCCATCGGTTCAATGCGCGTGAGCGCAGGCCTTCCGTCCTGCTCCATGGTGAAGGCAAACTTCACCAATTGCCCGGGTTTCAGGCCCGGTGGCAAACCAGGCGCAGGAGCGCCGAAATCCATCGTCATGGCGCCCCAATGCATGGACGAAATCGGCCCGTGCGAGAGCGTGACGGAGCTCTTGCCGACCGCTTCGATCTTGCCTTCGCCCAGGTGCTCGGCCCCGGCAACGCCGGCTACCGGTTGCGCATCCTCCATGCGTAGCGTGGTCGCCTTGAGGTTGGCCTCGGAGTCCACCAGGAACTGGCCGGATACGACGACTTTCTGGCCGGCCTGAAGTCCGCTCTTGATCTCGGTCCAACCGCCGGACTCTATTCCGGGCTGGACGTCCACCGGCCGGAATCTGCCCTTCCCATCAGCCAGCATCACAACCGTGCGCGTGCCAGTCTGGATAACGGCCTCGGTCGGCACGGCAAGTACCGATTCGCCAGGCGCGCTCAGGTCGACGCTGACAAACATCCCGGGTACGAGCAGCTTGCTCGGGTCGGAAGTCGAATTGACGAGCTCCAAGCGCGCCTTGCGCGTACGGGTGCTCGGATTGACGTCCGGCAGGATCGCCTGCACCTTGCCTTTGAAGACGGTGCCGGGCAACGCCGGCGAGCGCGCTTCGACAGCACTGCCGACGCGCATCAGGGACGCCTGGCTCTCCGGCACCTCAGCGTTGGCCCAGACGGTCGACAGGCCGTTGATACGAAAAAGAGTCGCACCAGGCATCATCGTCATGCCCTCGCGCGCCATCAATTCGACCATCACTCCACTGATCGGAGCGGTGAGCGTGATGCGCGCCTGCACCTTGCCGCTGGTCTCGACCAGGCCGATCTGGTCGTCCGTCATGCCGACCTGGCGCATGCGCTGGCGTGCGCCATCGACCAGTGACGCAAGATCGGTGCCCTGCATGCGCCGCAGCGACAAAAACTCTTCCTGCGCCGCAACCCAGTCCGGCACATACAGATCGACCAGTGGCTGCCCCTGGCTAACATGATCCAGTGTGGCGCGCACGTGCAGTCGCTCGATAAAACTGGTGGCGCGCGCCTGCACCACCGCCTGATGGCGCTCGTTGAAGGCGATGTCGCCGGCCGCCTTCACGTGCAGCGCCATCGTGGTGCTCGCAACCACGGCCGTGCGCACCCCCAGGTCCTGCTGCATGCGCGGACTCACTGCCACCTGACCCTGGACGCCGTCGCCATCGGCATAGACCGGCACCAGCATCATGTCCATGAAAGGCGACTTGCCCGGCTTGTCGAATTTCTGGCCGGGCACCATCGGGTCGTGCCAGTACAGCACCTTCTTGCCGCTCGCAGGATCGACGTGGCCTGCGGCCATCGCAGCGCCCGGGTCGGGCCCGGCAGCGACAGCGTTATTGCCGACCATGTCCTTGCCCTTGTTGATGCCCAGGTGATACAGGCCATAGCCGCTTGCCCCGAGTGCGCTGGCCGCGATGAGGGCGACCACCCTGGATTTGAGTTTCATCCGGTTCTCCTGCTTCTTGACCTATTGACCGTGCGTCGCCAAATCATGGCCG
>VBCK01000153.1 GCA_005882215.1 Betaproteobacteria bacterium
CGGGCGGAGCGAACCATGAACCAGACCACTGTAGACGCCAACGTCATCGAATTCGAAGCCACCGACCTGCAGGCCCTGGCCACGAAGCACGCGCAAGAGATCGTCGAACTCAACTTCGCTCAACTGGCGCTGATTGGTGGAGGTGAGGCTTCGATCATCCTCTGACGGTTGCTCCGGACGGTCACTGAACCGAGACGCGGGCGTTGAGCCGGCAACGCCGGGCGGGCGTTTCGGGTTGAGCGATATGGATTGCGTGGCGGCAAGCGGGCCGACTCGCTGCGATGGCGGACACGGTGACATCGTGACGCTCTCTCCCCTCTGATGGGCTTGTGCACGCGGTGGCTCGTCCGCGGGATCGTCCCGCCTCCGCCTCCGGGCGTATCGCAGCCCCCTTCCCTGATCCTACAAAGCCCTCCGTCAGTCAACCCCGACAGACTCGGCCCCGATTCCTGACTCGATCCCTAAATTGACCGGTGCCCTCGAGGCACCCCACCGCGATCCGCCTTCAGGGCCTGCATCGTCTGCGGTGGGACTACCAGCAATCTAAGAATAACCCGGCTGCCAGCGAAGTGAAGGGCAGTGTCCTGGACGACTTCGTCGCCGAAACGGTTGACCCTCGTGGACGTTGCGATCTGCCCCCGCTATCAACGGGCCACCTTGCATGTCGCGTTGCGGGGCCACGTTCCGGGTCAACCGGCCGGCCGTCTCTTAGCCTGAGTAAAGCTCGGCCGGCAGGCCGGCCGCCCGCAATGCCTGCAGCACCTGCTCGATGTGCCCGGGCCCACGGGTCTGCACTTCCATCTCGAGCTCGGCGTTCAGCACCGGCAGGGTCGTGAATGCACGCTGGTGCGCGACCTCCTCGATATTGGCCCCGGCCTGGCCCACGATGGCCGCGGCCCGGGCCAGCTCGCCGGGAATGTCACGGATCGTCACGCGAATCCTCGCCAGGCGCCCGGCGCGCACCATGCCGCGCTCGATGATGTCGGCCAGCATCATCGGCTCGATGTTGCCGCCGCTCAGGATCAGGCCCACGCGGCGGCCCCGGAACCGCCCGGGATGGCGCAGCAGCGCAGCCAGACCGGCCGCGCCCGCCCCTTCGACCACGGTCTTTTCAATCTCCAGCAACAGCACGATCGCGTGCTCGATATCGCCCTCGTTGACCAGCAGCACGTCGTCAACGAGCCGGCGCACGATGGCGGTGGTCAGCGCCCCCGGGGATTTGACCGCGATACCCTCGGCCAGCGTCGCGCTGGCGCACGGCATCGTCACGCCCTTGACCGCGGCATACATGGCAGGGAAGCGGTCGGTCTGCACGCCGATCACTTCGATGTCGGGCCGCACCGACCGCGCCGCGATCGCCACGCCCGAGATCAGGCCGCCGCCGCCGACCGCCACGCACAGGCATTGCAGATCGGGCTGCGCCGCCAGCATTTCGGCGCCGACCGTGCCCTGCCCGGCGATCACGTCGACGTCGTCGTACGGGTGCACCATCGTCAGCCCGCGCGACTGCACCAGCTGTTCGGCTTCCACGCGCGCGTCGTCGAACGTGTCTCCCGCGAGGATCACTTCGGCGTCAAAGCCCCGCGTGCGCTCGACCTTGACGGACGGGGCGAAGCGCGGCATCACGATCACGGCCGGAATTCCCATCCGCTGCGCGTGAAAGGCAACGCCCTGAGCGTGATTGCCGGCGGACATCGCGATCACTCCGCGCGAGCGTTCCTGCGCGCTCAACGTGCTCAGCCGGTTCAGCGCGCCGCGCTCCTTGAAGCTGGCCGTGAACTGCAGGTTCTCGAATTTCAGCCAGACTTCGGCCTGCGCGATCCGCGACAGCGTGCGCGAGTGCAGAAACGGCGTGACTTCGACCTGGCCGGCGATCCGCTGCGCGGCGCGCCGGATGTCGTCGGACGTGGGCCTGAGCCCCGCCAGGGGCTGGGGATGCGGTTCGGCGAGCACGGTGTCAGAGTGTATTCCGCGTAGCATTTTTCTCGCGACCGGGCGTCAACCCCGGGGCGGCCGTTGCTCAGCGGGCGCCGAACGCCTCAAACTGCGCCAACTGCCCACTGAAGAGAGCACCTGATGACCTGGATCCAATGGCCTTCGCTGATCACCTGGCTCACGCTGATCCTGCTGGTTGCGCTGGCGTTCGACGTCAGCCGCGCCCGGGCCCACTACGGGATCCTGGCGCCGTCAACGAGCGGCGACGAGCAGTTCGAAAGGATCTACCGGGTCCACATGAACACGCTGGAAAACGCGCTCGTGTTCCTGCCGGCCCTGTGGCTGGCCGCGTGGTACTGGAATCCGACCTGGGCCTCCGTGTGCGGTGCGACCTGGCTGGCCGGCCGCATCTGGTACGCGCGCTCGTACGCGCACCGTCCGAAGCACCGATCGGGCGGGTTCAGCCTGTCCTTTCTCGCGTTCGCGGTGCTGATCGTCGGATCCGCGGTGGGCTGGGTGCGCACCCTCGCATGGACCTGAAGGTCGAGCCAACGGCCTGGCAGCAGGCCCAGACGCCCGTGCGGCGTCTGGGAACCCTGCGCGCGCTGTGGCCCTTCATTGTGCCGTACGGCCGCCAGATCGCGGTCGCGCTGCTGTTCCTGCTGCTGGCATCCCTGACGACGCTGGCGCTGCCATACGCGGTCCGGATGCTGGTCGACCGGGGGCTGGCGCTACCTTCGGACGTGGGGATCGCGCAACGGCTGATCGCGGTGCAGCACCAGTTCGGGTGGCTGTTTGTCAACGCGGTCGGGCTGGCGGCTTTCACCGCGGCGCGCTTTTACATGGTGACGTGGATCGGCGAGCGCGTGACCGCCGACCTGCGCCAGGCCGTTTACGCGCACGTGCTGCGCCAGAGCCCGCAGTTCTTCGAAACCTTGAAGACCGGCGAAGTGCTGTCGCGCCTGACCACCGATACGACGGTGATCCAGAACGCGGTCGGCTCCAGCGTTTCGATGGGACTGCGCAGCTCGGTGCTGTTCGTCGGCGCGCTGGCCATGCTGATCGCGACCAGCCCGCGCCTGATGCTGACGGTGGCCGGCGTGATCGCGCTGGTGGTGGCGCCGGCGCTGATCATCGGGCGGCGGGTGCGGCGCCTGTCGCGTGCCAGCCAGGACCGGATCGCCGACACCAGCGGCATCGCCGGCGAGGTGCTGAACGCGATCCCGGTGGTCCAGAGCTTCACGCAGGAGCAGGCCGAGGCGCAGCGGTTCCACCGCGCCAACGAGGCGGCGTTCCTGACCTCGATTCGACGTACCCGCACGCGCGCGCTGCTGACCGCGTTCGTGATCGTGGGCGTGTTCGCCTCGCTGCTGAACGGACTGCACAACGGCGTGCGGGGCGTGCTGGCCGGCACGATCACGGCCGGCCAGCTGAGCGAGATCGCGCTGTACATCACGCTGGCCGCCTCCAGCGTGGCCATGCTGGCCGAGGTCTGGGGCGATCTGCTGCGTGCGGCCGCTGCCACCGAACGGCTGTCGGAGCTGCTGGCAACGCGCCCGGCCATCGCCGATCCGGCCGCGCCGCGCGAACTGCCGCCGGCGCCCGCAGGGGCGGACCCTCACCCCCGACCCCTCTCCCACTCCGTGGGAGAGGGGAGCAAAACGACCGTCTCTCACGGCGTGGGAGAGGGCCGGGTGAGGACGGGCCTGCGGGTCGACCTGCAGGAAGTGAGCTTTGCGTACCCGTCGCGTCCCGGCCGCAACGTCTTCGACGATCTGAGCCTGGTGATCGACGCCGGCCAGACCGTGGCGCTGGTCGGGCCGTCCGGCGCCGGCAAATCGACGATCTTCCAGCTGCTGCAGCGCTTCTACGAGGTATCGCGCGGCAGCGTGCTGGTCGGCGGCATCGACGTGCGCCAGTTGCGCCTGTCGGACCTGCGCGGGCGCATCGCGGTGGTCCCCCAGGAGCCGGTGATCTTCTCCGGCACGGTCCTGGACAACATCCGCTACGGCCGCAGCGGGGCGAGCCTGCAGGAAGCGCTGGCAGCCGGGCAGGCGGCTCACGTGGAGGAATTCGTCGGCCAGCTGCCCCAGCGCTACGACACGTTCGTGGGCGAGCGCGGGCTGCGCCTGTCGGGCGGCCAGCGCCAGCGGATCGCGATCGCGCGCGCGATCCTTAAAAACGCGCCCCTGTTGCTGCTGGACGAGGCCACCAGCAGCCTGGACGCCGAAAGCGAGCGCGCGGTGCAGCAGGCACTGGAGACGGCCATGCAGGGGCGCACGACCATCGTGATCGCGCACCGGCTGGCCACGGTGCAGCGCGCGGACCGGATCTTCGTGCTCGATCATGGAGTGATCGTGGACTCGGGCTCGCACGCGGAGCTGGCGGCGCGAGCCGGCTTGTACAGCCGCCTGGCGGCGCTGCAGTTTTCGCTTTGAGCCGGGCAGCCGGCATCGCGTTGCCGATAAAATGATGTGATGCACGAGTATGAAAACTTCATGCGGCACGTGTTCGAACACGGTGTCGACAAGGCCGATCGCACCGGCACCGGCGCGCGCTCCGTGTTCGGCTACCAGCTGCGGTTCGACCTTGGCCAGGGCTTCCCGCTGGTGACGACCAAGAAGCTGCACGTGCGATCGATCATTTACGAGCTGCTGTGGTTCCTGAAGGGTGCCAGCAACGTGGAGTACCTGCAGCGCAACGGCGTGACGATCTGGGACGAATGGGCCGACGCCGACGGCGAGCTGGGGCCCGTGTACGGGGTGCAGTGGCGCGCCTGGCCTTCCGCGGACGGCCCGATCGATCAGATCGCGCGGGTGATCGAACGGATCCGGGCCGACCCCGACTCGCGCCGGCTGATCGTTTCGGCCTGGAACGTGGCCGACATCCCGAAGATGAAGCTGCCGCCCTGCCACCTGCTGTTCCAGTTCAACGTGACGGCCGGGCGGCTGAGCTGCCAGCTGTACCAGCGCAGCTGCGACGTATTCCTCGGGGTTCCGTTCAACATCGCCAGCTACAGCCTGCTCACCCACATGGTGGCGCAGCAGTGCGACCTGGCGCCGGGCGATTTCGTGTGGACGGGCGGCGACTGCCACATCTACCACAATCACCTGGAGCAGGTGCGCGAGCAACTGTCGCGCACGCCCTACCCTTACCCGCAGTTGCATATCACGCGGCGGCCACCGTCCATTTCCGACTACGTATTCGAGGACTTCCAGATCCTGGGCTATCAATCGCATCCGCCGATCCGGGGCGAGGTGGCCGTTTGAGCGCCCTTTTGAGTGCCCGTTTGAGCGCCATCGCGGCGATCCTGATCGGGTCCTGCTGCGGCCAGGCGCTCGGACAGGCGAGCGTGACGGCGCCCGCGAGCCGGCCCGCGGTCAAGGAGGTGCGGGTCGCGGCCGAAGCGTTTTCGCGCGGCGCGCCGGTGCCCGACTGGGTCGAGCCGGTACCGGTGCCCGAAGCGGCGCGCAAGCGGCCCGTCCTCGTGCGCCTGGCCGACACCCAGCTGCGCGCGGCCCCGACGCCGGCCGTTTTCGTGCACCGGGCGATCCAGTCGAACGATTCGTCGACGCTGAAGAAGATCGGCGAGTTTCCGATCTATTTCGTCCCCGACTACCAGCGCCTGACGCTGCATTCGATCAGCGTGCTGCGCGCCGGCGAGAAGCTGGACCGCACCCAGTCGGCCAACATCCGCTTCCTGCAACCGAGCTCGGAATTCGCCAGCAGCACCTACACCAGCTCCGTGACCGCGGCCGTGCTGATCGACGATGTCAGGGTCGGCGACACCGTCGAGTACGCCTACACGGTCGAAGGGGAAAACCCGGTCTTCGCAGGCAAGTACTTCGAAGGGGCCATGTGGGACGGGGACGATCCGGTCGAGCTGCGCCGGGTCGTCTTCAGCACCCCGGAATCGCGCCCGATCGCGTGGAAGCCGATCGGCGATTTCGGCGCCGCCATCCCCGATCCGAAGGTTTCGGTCCACGACGGCGTGCGCACGCTGCGGTTCGAGGAGCGCTCGCTCGAGCCGGTGACGGTCGAGACGCTGACGCCGAACAGCTATGCGCCGTTTCGCTGGATCCAGTTCTCCGAGTTCGAGAGCTGGTCCGAGGTGAACGCGTGGGCCGGGGGCCTGTTTCCCCCGCGGCCCGCCACCTTGCCCGAGCTCGCCGCGCTGGTCGATACGCTGCGCGCCAAGCCGACGCCGGAGGCGCGCCTGTCCGAAGCGCTGGCCTTCACGCAGCGCGAGATCCGCTACCTTTCCCTGTCGTTCGGGGAAAGCTCGCATCGGCCCGCTTCCCCGGAAGTGGTCCTGCAGCGCCGGTTCGGCGACTGCAAGGACAAGTCGTACTTCCTTATCACGCTGCTCGAGGCGGTGGGCATCGAAGCGCACCCGGTGCTGCTCAGCACACAGCGAAGGTCCCGGCAGGAGCTGATGCTGCCGGGCCCCGGCCCTTTCGACCACGTGATCGTGCAGGCGAGGATCGGCGAGCAGGTCTACTTCGTCGATCCGACCATCTTCGAGCAGAGAGGGCGGATCGACCGGATCGGCCAGGCGCACGAGCAGGCGCAGGTGCTGGTGATCAGCGCCGACACGACCGGCCTGACGACCATCCCTTTATCGCCCGCCGACCTCGACACCAGCGAACGGCACGACGAGGCGGTCCTGAAGCGCTTCGACGGCGAGGGCGAGCTGGTGTCGAGGCAGACGTTCACGGGGGTGCGCGCGGCCCTGATGCGCGCGGTTCTGGCGCGCGTCGAGCTCAAGGCGATCGAAAAGGAAATCGGGGCAGCCTTCGAAAAGAGCTATCCGGGCGCGGTGCTGAGCGGACCGATCGAGGTGCAGGACGACACCGACCTTAACCGGGTCGTCCTCACGTCCCGGCTGCACATCCCCGAATTCGCCCGCAAGGCCGGCACCAGCTGGGTGATCGCCTATCGGCCCGAGAACCTGATCGGGGTCGTCAACGCGCAAAGCTCGAGCAATCGGAGCTTTCCGATGAAAGTGCAGTCGTTTCCGTACATTGCCCGCTACTCGTTCGACCTGGAGCTGCCGCAGGAGGTGGCGGCGATACGCGATCCGAACACGGAACGGCTGAACGGGGCGTTCTTCGATTACTCGGTGACGCAGTCGTTTCGCGGCAATCGGGCCAAGGTCGAAATCGACTTTCGAGCGCTGGCAGGCGAAATCCCGGCCAAGAAGGTCTCCGAGTACCAGTCCGATGTGCGCAAGCTCGGCGAGCTGTCCCGCTGGGTCGTGCTGATCGGGCCCGGCGACTTCAAGAAGCCGGGGTTTCTCGGCATCGGCGAGAAGTCGCTGCGCGACACGCTGATCGAGCGCACGCGCGAGTCGATCTCCAAGTACACGGCCTCGATCAAGTCGGAAAAACTCGGCGGCGCGGACCTGGCCAAGGCGTACTGCGAGCGAAGCGTCGCCTACTACTACCTGGACGAATTCGACAAGGCGCTGCAAGACGCCAACCGCGCGGTCGAGCTGGCGCCGAACGATGCGGAAATACTGGCGTGCCGCTCGGAGGCGTATTTCTCGTCGGGCGATTTCACGCACGCCGTCACCGACGCGTCGCGCGCGGTGCTGCTGGGCGAGGGCGAGGCGCGCTACCTAACCGGAAAACCGGCGACGAGCTGGCGCTAACCCAGACCGAGGCCTACTTCTATCTCGGGCAGCACTACCTGATGCTGGGTGACCGCCCGGGCGCGCACCAGGCGTTCGAGAAGGTCAGGTCGCTCGGCGTGGTACCGTACATCGAATACATCTCGTCGGGCTTCGAGTTGAAGGATCTCGACAGCGCGGCTCAATGATCAAACGGGGACCGTCCGATCCGTGCCAGTGCAGCGCCCGCGGCTGAACCTGATCGTGGCGCGGGCGCGCAACGGCGTGATCGGGCGCGGCGGCACCCTGCCGTGGCATCTGCCCGAGGATCTTCGCCACTTCAAGCGGACCACGATCGGGCACCCGATCGTGATGGGGCGCAGGACCTGGCAGTCGATCGGGCGGGCGCTGCCGGGCCGGCGCAGCATCGTCCTCACACGCAATCCGCGCTGGAGCGCGCCCGGCTGCGAGACGGCCGCAAGCCTGGCGCAAGCGCTGGCCATGTGCGAAGGCGCCGCCGAGGTGTTCGTGATCGGGGGCGCGGCGGTGTTCGCCGAGGCGCTGCCGCAGGCGCAGCGGCTGTTCGTCACCGAGATCGACGCCGATTTCGAAGGCGACACCTTTTTCCCGCCGATCGACCCGGCCGCCTGGCGCGAGACGTCGCGCGAACACCTGGCGCAGGATGCCGGCCGGCCGTTCGGCATCGACTTCGTCACGCTGGAAGCCACCGCAGCGGTTGTCTGATCAGGAGAGCGAGCAATGCCACATGAGGAGTTTCACGTCCACGGCGCGCACGATCACGAGCTCGAGCACGCGGCCGAGCACGGGCTCGCCGACCGCTTCTCGGGCCGCATCGCGGTGACCACCGCGATCCTGGCCACGCTGGGCGCCTTGATGTCGTTCGCCGGCGGCGATACGCAGGCCAAGGCGCAGATATTCAAGAACAACGCGGCGATCAAGAAAACCGAGGCCAACGACCAGTGGACGTACTACCAGGCCAAGGGCAACAAGCGGAACCTGGCCGAAGTGGCGGCTACGCTGGTGACGCAGCCGGACAAGGTCCAGTTCTACCAGGGCGAGACCGAGCGCTACAAGAAGGAGCAGGCCGAGATCAAGCAGGCCGCCGAGAAACTGGAGGCCGAATCGAAGGAATGGGACCAGCGCAGCGAGGAGCAGATGCACCTGCATCACCGCTGGGCGCTGGCCGCCACCGCGATGCAGATCGCGATCGCGCTGTCGGCCATCGCGCTGCTGACCCGCCGCAGCTGGCTGGTGTACGGCGTGTACGCGGTGGCCGCGATCGGCGCCGCATTCGGGGCGCTGGCGCTCGCGGGGATTTGAGGGTGGGAACAGTTATCGGCCGTAGCGCGCGGTGATCGACGCCTTGCCGATCTGGTTGGCGTTGATCTTGAAGCCGATCAGCGCCGCGCTGGCATCCGGGGGCAGCTCCAGGTGGTCGACTTTCAGCGCGTAGATCGTGAAGATGTAGCGATGCGGCTTGTCGCCGGCCGGCGGACAGGCGCCGCCGAACTCGCCCGTTCCGAAATCGTTGCGCCCCTGGCGCGCCCCGGCCGGCAACTTGGCGACGCGCCCGATGCCTCTTGGCAGCGCGCTGACTTCGGCCGGAAGGTCGAACACGATCCAGTGCCACCAGCCGCTGCCGGTCGGAGCGTCCGGGTCGTACACGGTCAGGGCAAAGCTCTTGGTGCCGGCCGGCGCACCGCTCCAGTTCAAGGCCGGCGACACGTTCTGGCCGCTGCAGCCGAATCCCGAGAACACCTGGGCGGGGCTCAGTTTTGCGCCCTCGGTAACTTCGGGGCTGGTCAGCGCGAACGCGCCGGCCCGCACGGCAACGGCCAGCAGCAGCAGCGATGAAACGGCGAACGGCAATACGAATCGACGCATGATGATGTCCTCGGGGTGATATGGGTCACTTCAGCGGCTTGAAGCGAAGCCGGTGCGGGCTGGCACCTTCCTCGCCCAGCCGCCGCTTCTTGTCGTCCTCGTACTCGCGATAGTTTCCGGCGTAAAGCACCCACTGCGAATCGCCTTCGCAGGCCAGGATGTGGGTTGCGATCCGATCCAGAAACCACCGGTCGTGCGAGATCACCAGCACGCTGCCGGCGAACTCGAGCAGCGCATCCTCCAGCGCGCGCAAGGTCTCCACATCCAGATCGTTGGACGGCTCGTCCAGCAGCAGCAGGTTGCCACCCGCAATCAGCGTCTTGGCCAGGTGCAGTCGACCCCGCTCGCCGCCCGAGAGCTGGCCCACCACTTTCTGCTGGTCGGCGCCCCGGAAATTGAAGCGTCCCAGGTAAGCGCGCGACGGCATCTCGAATTTGCCCACGGTCAGCACATCCTGCCCGCCGGAGACCTCCTCCCACACGGTCTTGTCGTTGCCCAGCGCTTCGCGCGACTGATCCACGAACGCGATTCTCACGGTCGGCCCGATCGTGATTTCGCCCTGGTCGGGGCGCTCGCGCTGGTTGATCATCCGAAACAAGGTCGACTTGCCGGCGCCGTTGGGCCCGATGATGCCGACGATGGCGCCCGGCGGGACCTTGAACGAGAGCCGATCGATCAGCAGGCGATCGCCGTAGCCCTTGCTCACCTCCTTGAACTCGATCGCCTCGTTGCCGAGCCGTTCGGCCACCGGAATGAAGATTTCCTGCGTCTCGTTGCGCTTCTGGTACTCGAACGAGCTCAACTCGTCGAAACGGGCCAGGCGCGCCTTGCTCTTCGCCTGGCGCCCCTTCGGGTTCTGTCGAACCCACTCAAGCTCCTGCTTCATGGCGCGGATGCGGCCGGCTTCCTGCTTGGCCTCGATCTCCAGGCGCTGCTCTTTCTGCTCCAGCCAGGAGCTGTAGTTGCCCTGCCACGGAATGCCCCGCCCTCGATCCAGCTCCAGGATCCACTGGCACGCGTTGTCCAGAAAATAGCGATCGTGCGTGATTCCCACCACGGTGCCCGGAAAGCGCAACAGGAACTGCTCCAGCCACTCGACGCTTTCCGCATCCAGGTGGTTGGTCGGCTCGTCCAGCAGCAGCATGTCGGGCTTGGACAGCAGCAGACGGCACAACGCCACGCGGCGCTTCTCGCCGCCGGACAGGCTCCCGATCACGGCCTCCCAGGGCGGCAGCCGCAGCGCGTCGGCGGCGATCTCCAGGTGGTGTTCCAGATCCTCGCCGCCGGCGGCCAGGATCGCCTCGTAGCGGGCCTGCTCGCCGGCGAGCTGCTCGAAGTCCGCGTCGGGCTCCGCGTAAGCGGCGTAGACCTGGTCCAGGCGCGTGCGCGCCTCGATCAGCTCGCCCAGGCCTTCCTCGACGCACTGGCGCACGGTGCGGGTGGCATCGAGGTGCGGCTCCTGCGGCAGGTAGCCGATCTTCAGGTTCGGCATCGGGACCGCCTCGCCGTCGAAGTTCGCATCCTCGCCGGCCATGATCCGCATCAGGCTCGACTTGCCCGATCCGTTCAGCCCCAGCACGCCGATCTTGGCGCCGGGATGAAACGAAAGCGAAATGTCCTTCAGGATCTGTCGCTTCGGCGGCACGGTCTTGCTGACCCGCCGCATCGAGTAAACGTACTGCATGATCACCCTCTGTTTTCGAGGGGCGAAGCTTACAGAACCGCGAGCGTTTCGTAGGCCGACAACGGCGGGCAGGTGCACATCAGGTGGCGGTCGCCATACACGTTGTCGATTCGCGCCACCGCGGGCCACACCTTGGCGCGCGCATCGACGCCGGGCGGCAAGGCGGCCTGTCGCCTCGTATACGGATGGGACCAGGAGTCCGCGGCGATCATCGCGGCCGTGTGCGGCGCGTTTTTCAGCGGATTGTCGGCCCGGTCGATGCGCCCCTGTTCGATGTCCCGGATTTCCGCGCGGATCGAGACCATCGCCTGGACGAAGCGGTCCAGCTCGGCCTTCGGCTCCGATTCGGTCGGTTCGATCATCAACGTGCCGGCCACCGGGAACGACACGGTCGGCGCGTGCAGCCCGTAGTCCATCAGCCGCTTGGCCACGTCCTCGGCGGTGACCCCGCTCGTGTCCTTCAGCGAGCGCAGATCGATGATGCACTCGTGCGCGACGAAGCCGCTGCGGCCGGCGTACAGGATCGGGTAGTGCGGGGCCAGGCGCCTGGCCACGTAGTTGGCGCTCAGCAGCGCCACGGTCGTGGCCCGTGTCAGTCCCCGGGCTCCCATCATCGTGATGTACATCCAGACGATCGGCAGGATCCCGGCCGAGCCGTACGGCGCCGCACTGATCGGACCGACGGGCGATGGAACGCCGACCCGGCCCGGCAGGAAAGGCGCCAGGTGCGATTTGACGGCGACCGGACCGACGCCCGGGCCGCCCCCGCCGTGCGGAATGCAAAAGGTCTTGTGCAGGTTCAGATGGGACACGTCGCCGCCGAAGCGGCCCGGCGCCGCCAGTCCGACCAGCGCATTCAGGTTGGCGCCATCGACGTACACCTGCCCGCCGTAGCGGTGTACCAGGTCGCAGATCGGGCCGATCGCCTCCTCGAACACGCCGTGCGTGGACGGGTAGGTGACCATCAGCGCGGCCAGCCGCTCCGAGTAGCGGGCGGCCTTGGCCTCGAGATCGGCCAGATCAACGTTGCCGCCGGCGTCACAGGCGACCACGACGACCTGCAATCCGGCCAGGTGGGCCGATGCCGGGTTGGTGCCGTGCGCGCTTTCCGGAATCAGGCACACGTCGCGCTGCACCTGGCCCCGCGAGCGATGCCAGGCCCGGATCGCGAGCAATCCGGCCAGCTCGCCCTGCGAGCCGGCGTTCGGCTGCAGGCTCAGCGCGTCGTAGCCGGCGCACTCGGCGAGCCAGCGCTCCAGCGAATCGGTCAGCTGCCGGTAACCGCGCACCTGATCCTCGGGCGCGTACGGATGCGCGTCGGCGAACTGCGGCCAGCTGATCGGAACCATCTCCGAGGTCGCGTTCAGCTTCATCGTGCAGGAGCCGAGCGGGATCATCGTCCGGTCCAGCGCCAGATCGCGATCGGCCAGCCGGCGCAGGTAGCGCAGCATCGCCGTTTCCGAGTGGTAGCTGTTGAACACCGGGTGCGACAGGATCGGCGCGCGGCGCGCCAGATCGGCAGGGATCGCATCCGGCGTGGCGGCATCCAGCGCATCGATTCGCCCCGCGTCCCGGGACAGCGCAAACAGCGACCACAAGGTCTCGATATCGGCCCGCTCCACCGTTTCGTCCAGCGCGATGCCCACCGCATCGGGCCCCAGGTCGCGCAGGTTCACGCCGTGCGTGCGAGCGGCAGCGTGGATCGCGTCCGCATCGATCCCGCTGACGGTGATCGTGTCGAAGAAGTTCGAGCTCACCCGCAGGCCGGCCGAACGCAGTCCGGCCGCCAGCACGACCGCCCTGCGGTGGATCCGCCGCGCGATCCGGCGCAAGCCCTCGGGCCCGTGGTAGATCGCATAAAACGCGGCGATCACCGCCAGCAGCGCCTGCGAGGTGCAGATGTTCGAGGTCGCCTTCTCGCGGCGGATATGCTGCTCGCGCGTCTGCAGCGCGAGCCGCAGCGCCGGCGCCCCCTGGCTGTCGACCGAGACGCCCACCACCCGCCCGGGCAGCGACCGCTTCAGGGCATCGCGACACGACATGAAAGCCGCGTGCGGCCCGCCGAAGGCAAGCGGCAGACCGAAACGCTGGGCCGATCCGATCACCAGATCGGCGCCCCATTCGCCGGGTGGCGTCAGCAGCACCAGCGCCATCGGATCGGCCGCGACCGCGACCAGGGCGTCGCGGGAGTGCGCGCCGTCGGTGAGGCGCGTCAGTTCCGACACATCCGCCCACGGCAGTTCTCCCGTCGAGGCCGGATACTGAAACAGGTACCCGAACGCGTCGATCTGCAGGGCGGCCGAATCCTCGCCCACCTGCAGTTCGATGCCGACCGCCTGCGCCCGCGTTTGCAACACCGCGATCGTCTGCGGGTGGCAGCTGAGCGAAACGAAGAACGAGGGCGACGGGTTGCCGCTGATGCGCCGGCTCATCATCATCGCCTCGGCCGCCGCGGTGGCTTCGTCCAGCAGCGAGGCGTTGGCCACCGGCAGGCCGGTCAGGTCGCACACCAGCGTCTGGAAATTCAGCATCCCTTCCAGCCGTCCCTGCGAGATCTCGGCCTGGTAGGGCGTATACGCGGTGTACCAGGCCGGGTTCTGCAGCACGTTGCGGGCGATCACCTGCGGCAGCCGGGCCGCGTGGTAGCCCATGCCGATGTAGTTGCGAAAGATGCGGTTGCGGGCGGCCAGCTCGCTCAGGCGCGCCAGCGCCTGCGCTTCCCCCACCGGCGGATCGAGTGCGAGCGGGGTCTTCAGCCGGATCGAGTCCGGGACGATCGCATCGACCAGCGCGGCCAGGCTCGGTTGACCCAGGCTGACGAGCATCGAGTCGATTTCGGCCTCGGACGGGCCGATGTGCCGTCCGATGAAGTCCTGGTCGTCCTCGAGCTCAGCCTGGCGAGCCGCCGCGGGGCGAGCGATGTCGTCCATGTCACTTGTGCTGCGCAACGTTGCTCTCGTACTGCCCGGCATCGAGCAGGCGGGAATTGGCGCCTGCCTCGAGCGGTCGCAGGCGGAACAGCCAGGCGGCGTACGCATCGGCGTTGATCGACTCGGGCTTGTCGGCCACGGCCTGGTTGACCGCCAGCACTTCGCCGGCGATGGGCGCGTACACGTCGGACGCCGCTTTCACCGATTCGACCACCGCGCACGACTCCCCCGCCTTCACGGCGCGGCCGACCTGCGGCAGTTCGACGAACACCAGGTCGCCGAGCGACTCCTGCGCGAAGTCGGTGACGCCGACGGTCGCACTGCCGTCCTTTTCCCAGCGCACCCATTCGTGCGAGTCCGTGTACTTCAGCTCCGCTGGCACTTTCATGTTGCGAGGTCCTTTCCGAGGGAAGTCATACGAGCGGCTGTCCATGGCGCACGAAGCGCGGCTTCACGACCTGCGCAGGTCCGGTCCCGCTACGCAGCTGCACCGTGACGGCCTCGCCGATCCGCACCTGGGCCGGCAGCCGCGCCAGGGCGATCGAGACCTGCAGCGTCGGCGAAAAGCTTCCGCTGGTGACCTGACCGTCCCCGTGCGCGGTCTGCACCGCCTGATGCGCGCGCAGCACGCCCTTTTCGAGGAGCTTAAGGCCCAGCAGCTGGCGCGACGGTCCCGCTTCCCGCTGCTGCTCCAGCGCGGAGCGGCCGACAAAGGGGCGGTCCGAGTCCAGATCGACGGTCCAGGCCAGGCCCGACTCCAGCGGCGTGACGCTTTCGTCGATGTCCTGCCCGTACAGGGCCATGCCGGCCTCCAGCCTGAGCGTGTCGCGCGCCCCCAGTCCGCAAGC
Organism: Betaproteobacteria bacterium; assembly: GCA_005882215.1. GTDB lineage: Bacteria > Pseudomonadota > Gammaproteobacteria > Burkholderiales > Burkholderiaceae_F > VBCK01. Next base: position 14,914 of record VBCK01000153.1, read on the forward strand.
TGCTGCGCCGGCATCGAGCAGGCTGCGCCACAGCGCGGGCGCCTGGTCGGCGGGCACGATGATCTCGAAGCCGTCTTCGCCCGTGTAACCGGTGCGCGCGACGAACGCGGCCGCGGTCCACGTCGAATGAAAGCCTGGCAGCGGTGCCGCGATCGCAGCGAGCGCCGGCTGCGCGCGCGACAGCACGGCAGCGGCAGCGGGGCCCTGCAGCGCGATGATCGCCAGCTCCGGCCGGGATCGGCAATCGACCTGCAGGTCGTGGCCGTAAGCCAGCTCCTTCATCCATTGCAAGTCGCGATCCGCGGTGGCCGCGTTCAGCACCGCGCGGAAGCGCGAGACCTCCTCGCCCCACCGGTACACGATCAGATCGTCCACCACCCCGCCGCGCTCGTTCAGCATGCACGAGTACATCGCCTGCCCGGGTCGGCGCCGATCGATATCGGCCGCCAGCAGCTGGCGCAGAAACGCTCTGGCATCGGAACCGGCGATATCGACCACGCGCATGTGCGAGACGTCGAAGGCGCCGGCTTTTCGCCGCACGGCGTGGTGCTCCTCGATCTGGGAGCCGTAGTGCAAGGGCATTTCCCATCCGCCGAAGTCGACCATGCGAGCGCCCGCCGCAACGTGGGCGTCGTAGAGCGCGGTGCGCTTCAGCATGCGGGCCTGTGCCGGGCGAAACGAGGTTGCAGATTATCGACCATCCGCAACCTCACTCCAGTTGTGAGGCAACCTTACCCCTGGCTTCGCCGGGCCAAGCCCGGGTCCCTGTCCCGCAGTGAGAGGGGAGCCGGATCAGCCGATCATTTCGGCCATTGCGCTTTCGATCTGGTTGCGGACCGCGCGCCACTGGCCTTCGAGCGATGCGAGCGCGGGTTCGGCCCGGACCAGCGCTCCGGCCCGGGCGTCCGCTTCGAGCGCTGCGCACATCGCCGACAGCTTCATCGCGCCGATATGGGCGCTGGAGGACTTCAGACCGTGGGCCGAGGTCGCCAGCAGCTTCGGATCGCGCCGCTGACAGGCCTGCCGGATCGCGGCCAGGTGCCGCGGCACGTCCTGCAGGGAAAGCTGCAGCACCCTGGAGAGCAGGTCCGGCTTATCGGTGCCCCCGAGCTCGCGGATCCGTTGCAGCACGCTCCGGTCCAGCACCGCGGCCTCGAAGCGCCGATACTCGCCCGGCGCGTTGCGCGTTCGCGCCGCTCCGTGTGCAGCGGCGGCATCCGGCACAGCCGGCAGCGTCTCGAGCCAGCGCGCCAGCAGCTGGTGCAGCTGATACGTGGAAAACGGCTTCGGAAGAAAGTCATCCATGCCGGCGGCCAGGCACAGCTCGCGCTCCTGCGGCATCGCGTTGGCGGTCAGTGCAATGATCGGGGTGTGCGCGCCCTGCGAGGCCTGCTGGGCCCGGATCGCGCGGGTGGCGGCCAGCCCGTCCATCACCGGCATTTGAACGTCCATCAGCACCAGGTCGTACGCCTGATCGCACACCGCGCCGACGGCGGCGCGGCCGTCGGTCGCCATCTCGACATCCAGTCCGACCCGCTGCAGCATCCGCTCGGCGACCGCCTGGTTGACCGGGTTGTCCTCCACCAGCAGGACCCGGCCGGCGAAGCACGGCACCGCGGCCGGCTTATGGGCCGTGCGGCGGCGCCAGTTGCAGGTTCCGGTAATGCAGTCCTCGATCACGCGCGCAAGCTGCGACAGCCGCGCCGGCTTGTTCAGGGAGACGATCCGGTCCGAGTCGGATTTCCAACCGTTTTCCAGCCGCGCGGTCACCGGCGCCAACAGCGCCAGGTACAGCTCCTTCAGGTTCGCGTCGCCGCGCAACGCGCTCACCAGGCGCTGGCTCGCTCCCGAGGCGAAGTCGAAATCCGCGAGCAGCATCCGGTACGGCACGCCGCGCTGCACCGCGCCCCGCACCTGCTCCAATGCCTCGGCCACCTCGACCTGCCGGACATGTTGCACGCCGATCCGTGCGAGCTGCTGGCCCACGATCGCGCACAGCACCGGATGGTCGCTCGCGATCAGCACACGGAAATCGGCCTCGCGGGGCATCGCGGACCCAACTGGCGACCCCGCAGCCAGCTTCAGGGTCGACCAGAACCGGGAGCCCTGCCCCGGTTCGGACGCGAAACCGACCTCGCCGCCCATCAGCTCGGTCAGCTGCTGCGAAATCACCAGGCCGAGCCCGGTACCGCCGAAGCGGCGCGTGGTCGAATCGTCGGCCTGGGAGAACGCCGCGAACAGCCGGGCGCGCTGATCGGCCCCGATCCCGATTCCGGTGTCCGACACGGCCAGCGTCAAATGGCAGATCGAGCTCGCGACGGCGCCGCAGGAGGTCACCGGCCGCTCGAGCGCGAGCGACGTGCCGAGCGGTCGCAGGTGGTCGGCCCGCTCGGCGGGCGATACCTCGATCAGCACAGCGCCTTGTTCGGTGAACTTGATCGCGTTGGAGACGAAATTGGTCAGGATCTGGCGCAATCGGGTCGGATCGCCGATCAGCCGGTCCGGCAGCTCCGGGGCGATCCAGGCCAGGATCTCAAGGCCCTTGCGCTGGGCGCGCTCGGCGAACGCCGCCGCCACTTCCTCGACGAGGTCGCGCAGATCGAACTCGATTCTCTCCAGCTGCAGCTTGCCCGCTTCGACCTTGGAAAAATCCAGGATGTCGTTCATCAAGGACAGCAATGCCGTGGCGGAGCCGTGAATGGTCTGCGCGAAGTGGCGCTGCTGCTCGCCCAGGTCCGAGTCCAGCAGCAATTCGGTCATTCCGAGTACCCCGTTCATCGGAGTTCGGATTTCGTGGCTCACGTTGGCCAGGAACGCCGACTTCGCCTGCGCGGCCGACTCGGCTACCTGCTTCGCATCGACCAGGGCCTGGGTGCGGCGGCTGATCGTGTCCTCCAGTTCGGCCCGGTAGCGGGTCAGCTCCTCGATCGCGCTTTCCTGCCTGCGCCAGGCGCGCCGCAGCAGCAGCAGGGACAGCCAACCGCCTGCGCATATCGCGGTCAGGAACGAGGCATCGACCAGCGCCTCGTTGTAGCAGGGAGTCAGATAGTCCCGGGGCGACAGCCCTACCACGACGTACAGCGGATAGCTGCCGATCCGATGGAATGAGAATGTGCGCCATTCGCCGTCGATCACGCTGCGCGCCTCATACGTGCCGGATGAGTCATTGAGTCGCAGACGCGCCAGCAGCTGCGGGCTTCCGACCTTCAGACCGCCTGCGGTGGTCGAGCCGTTGACCTCGGGGTAGCGCACCAGCACGTTGCGCTCGGCGTCGAACAACGCGACCGAACCGTGGTCGCCCACCTTCACCGAGGAAATCACGTCGAACAGCCGGTCCGTGCTGATCAGGGCGCGCACCACGCCCGCGAACGATCCGTCGGGCCACTCGAGGTGGCGCGCCATCGGGAACTCCCAGCGGCCCGTGGTGCGCGCCAGGATCGGCGGCGCGAACGCGAGGTCCGGCTGGGCGCGCGCACGCTGGAAATAGAGGCGGTCGGAGATGTCGACCGGTCGGGTCGGGTCGACCCCGGCTCCGAACTTGATCAGCCCCGCTGCATCGGTGGCTCGCAGATTGGATACTTGCCCCAGGCGTTCCTGCTGCTTGGAAAGGTAGACGTTGAAGGCCTGCGCCGGCCGGTGCATGTCGGCGGCCTGCAGCCGAAACTCGTCGGCCGCGGCGGACAGCACCAGATCGGTTTCGTGGATCGTTGCGAACAGGTACTGCTGCAGCAGTCGCGCCAGGCCGTCGGCCTCCATGGCCGCCTCCCGGTTCAACCGCTCGTGGGTCCGCCACAGCGAATGGCCGACAAACGCGCCGATCACGACCAGGCCGGCCGCGAAGGCGGCGATGATTGCGCTGTGCGGACGCCGAAGGTCCATTGTCCTGCCCTGCCCGTGTGCGGTCCCGCGGGCGACGGGACCTGACCCTGATAACGACGGGCGGACGCGGAAACTGAAGTCCGACGGCGAATTGCGGGCCTTTCCACCGGTCCAGCGGGCTTTGTCCGGGTTGGACGTCGGCCCGACGGTCCGGCCGTCAGGGCGAGGTCCGGGTGGCGACTCCGACCCCGTTCAGGTCTTGGGCAGCGTGACCCCGGTTTGCCCCTGGTACTTGCCGTCGCGGTCGCGATACGAGGTCTCGCAAACCTCGTCGGACTCGATGAAGATCACCTGGGCACAGCCTTCGTTGGCGTAAATGCGCGCCGGCAGCGGCGTCGTGTTGGAAAACTCCAAGGTCACGTGGCCTTCCCATTCCGGCTCGAGCGGGGTCACGTTCACGATGATGCCGCAGCGCGCGTACGTGCTCTTGCCCAGGCAGATCGTCAGCACGTTGCGCGGTATCCGGAAGTATTCGATGGTGCGGGCCAGCGCGAACGAGTTGGGCGGAACGATGCACACGTCGCTCCGAACGTCGACGAACGAGCTCGGGTCGAATGCCTTCGGATCTACGATCGTCGAGTTGATATTGGTGAAGATCTTGAATTCGGGCGCGCAGCGGATGTCATAACCGTAGCTCGAGGTTCCGTAAGATACGACCCGGTGGCCGCCGACGCTGCGGACCTGGGTCGGCTCGAACGGCTCGATCATCCCCTGGGCGGCCATTCGGCGGATCCAGCGGTCGCTCTTGACGGTCATGGCAAAGACGATACAAGAAGCGACAGGACTTGCGTTGATGGCGCACCTAGGATAAAAGGGTCGGATCGATGGCTCCATGCCGCCGTAGACCCCCAACCGGAATCGGAAAATGCCTTTGGACTGGAGCCGCTCCCGTCGCCCGGGCGCGCCGCTGGATGCCGGCGCGCGCCGCGCCGCCCCGATGGACTGGATACCAGCCCAGCCGGGAGACCCGATCCGGGAAATCGACACGCCCGCGTTGGTCCTCGACCTGGATAAGTTCGAGGAAAATCTGAAGCGCATGGCGGATTTCGCGACGCGCGCGCGGGTGCGAGTCCGTCCGCACGCGAAGACCCACAAGTGTGCCGAGATCGCACGGCGCCAGGTCGCCGCCTTCGGCAATGGTGTCTGCTGCGAGAAGCTGGGCGAAGCCGAAGCAATGCTCGAGGGCGACATCACCGACGTGCTGATCACCAACCAGGTGGTCGGCGAGCGCAAGCTGCGGCGCCTGGCGCGGCTGGCGCGCGCGTACGCTCCGGCTCGGCTGGGCGTGTGCGTGGACAACGTGGACGTTGCGCGCCAGCTGGCCACGGTGTGCGAGGCCGAAGAGGCGCGCGTCGAGGTCTATGTCGACGTCGATCTCGGGCAGAACCGGACCGGCGTGGAGAGCCCCGAGGAGGCGGTCGATCTGGCCAGGATCCTGGTCGCGAGCCCTTTCCTGTCGTTCATGGGCTTGCACGCGTTCTCCAGCCTGGCTCAGCATCGGCGCGGCGTGCCGGAGCGGCGCGAATCGGTCGACCGGGCCGCCATGCGGGTGTCCCTGGCGCGCGATGCCTTGCTGTCGGCCAACCTGCCGTGCGATGTCGTGTGCGGCGGCGGCACCGGATCGTTCCTGTACGAGGCGGCCAGCGGAGTGTTCAACGAGATCCATCCCGGCTCGTTTGCGCTGATGGACGTCAATTACGCGAGGAACGAGCACGATCCGGCCGGCCCGAGCTTCGAGTTCGCAATGTTCGTTCTCAGCTGCGTGATGAGCGTCGGTGAGGAAAGGGCCACGCTGGATGCCGGACTCAAGGCGTTTTCGACCGATTGCGGGCCTCCGCGGCCGACCTTCGCCGGATGGCGGGTGCGGGGGGTCTCGGACGAGCACACGGTGATGATGCCGGCCGAAGGCAGCGTGCCGGTCAAGCTGGGCGACAAGGCACTGCTGATCCCCGGCCGCTGCGACCTGACGGTAAACCTGCACGACTGGATCGTGGCGATCCGCAACAACGTCGTCGAAGCGGTCTGGCCCGTCGACGCGCGCGGCGCGCTTTATTGAGTGAGCGGCTGCGCCCGAGGTTGATGCCAAGGGCCGGCTTTGCTCGCGACGTTTTTTCAACGGCCTGGTAAATCCGTCCCTCGTTTGTCAAGCCTTTCGCCGCCGTGGCGATGGCGGGGGCGGCGGTGCGTCGGTCCCATCGGATTGACCGGGCTGGGCCGTCTCGGGCGGCGCGAAGCGAGGCCGCACCGCGACCAGCAGCTCGTCCGTCGTAGCGGCCAGCCAGCGGCGCGCGCTGTCGACCTGGTGCCGGTTGTGATCGCGGAACGGGCCCATCGCGGGCGCCTCCTTCCACAGCAGCGGTGCGCTGCGGCTGGTCCGGGTCGATGGCGTTCCCACCAGCAGGCAGTACGGCCCCAGCGGCAGCGAAACGAAAGGCTGCGCCGGCTTGGCGCGCGTGCGCCAGTCGATGAACGGGGCATCGCTGATCAGGAATGGCTGCGGAAAACCGTGGAAGATCGTGTAGTCGTAGAGCGCAAGCTGCTCGCGCACGCCGACCCAGATGCGCCGCACATCCTCGATGACCGCGGCTCGGATCTCGTCGTCGAACATCGGCTCCTGGGCGTAACGCGCCTGGGCTTGCTCGGCGTCGCGCTGGTACGCGCTGACCAGGGCCAGCTCGACACAGTCCTGGACCGCGCGCTGCACTTCCGCGGCAGAGCCGGCGTCGGCAGGGCGCCCCTGCTGCGCGGCGTGCAGCAATCGGGCCAGACCGCCCTCGTGCAGCGCTGGCCCATCATGTGCCGCCGGATCGGCGTCCTTCAGCAGCGAGACGTAGATGTGGGTCTCGCTGGCGAAATGCGCCTTTTTGCCTTCGTCGAACCTGATCTCGCCAGTGCTGCAATCGAGGTAGCGGGTGCCGACGCGTCCGTGCTCCCAGACCCAGTTGCGCAGGAAGGGACGCAGCGCATGCAGCGCCTCGCCTTTAGCCATCGGATGGTTCCGTGCGCGGCGCGAGCACCTGGGGGCTTAGCATTCGGTCTCCTGGAGCGGCTGTCGCAGCCTACTATAAGAATTACGCAGGGACGATTGGCGGCAACAATCGCCGACAGCAAGGTCTGGCAGGGTTCGAGCAATTTTTCGGAAGATCACGCGATCACGGATTGCACGTGGCAAACTACCTCGGTCGTGGCGGCCTGGCGGCCCTGATTTTCTGCGCCGCAGGGATCGCGCCAGCGGCGCCGCACGAATCAGCAGTCGACTCCGCGACCGGCGTGACCCAGCAGGCAATGAACGAGCCCGACCTGTCGAAAGCGCTGCCGCCACCGGCGCCGCCGGTGGCGCCGAAGAAGCCCTTCATCGTCACCTCGCCCAACGGAAATCGCGAGGACGATTACTACTGGCTGCGGGACGACCAGCGCCAGTCCCCGGAGGTTCTGCAATACCTGAAGCAGGAGAACGCGTATCGGGACGCCTGGATGGCGCCCGCCAGCGCGCTTCGGAAGAAGCTGCGTGAGGAGCTCGTCGGGCGCCTGAAGCAGGACGACGATACGGTGCCCGTGCGCCGGCGCGGGGTCTGGTACTACCAGCGTTTCGAGGTCGGCGGGGAGTTCCCGCTGTACTGCAGGAAAAAGGGCTCGCTGCGCGCCGTCGAACAGGTCATGCTCGATGGCAACCTGATGGCCAAGGGCCACGAGTACTTCAACATCGGCTCGACCGCCGTCAGCCCCGACGGCCGGCTGCTCGCCTATACGGAGGACCTGGTCGGCCGTCGCCAGTTCACGCTCAAGGTCAAGGACCTGCAAACCGGCAACGTATTGCCGGATCTCGTTGAAAATGTCGAGCCGGAAATCGTGTGGGCGGCCGACAACAAAACACTGCTGTACGTCGAGAAGGACCCGGTGACGCTGCTGTCGGTTCGGCTGCGCAGGCACACGCTGGGTACCGAGCCGGCGCAGGATCCGCTCGTGTACGAGGAGGCCGATCACACCTACTACCTGTCGATCGACAAGAGCCGATCCGAGAAGTATCTGTTCATCGCCCTTCAGAGCACCCAGCAGAGCGAATGGCGCTACGCCGACGCCAGTGACCCGTTGTTGCGCTTCCATCCCGTCCTGCCGCGCGAGCCGGAGCACGAGTACCAGGTCGAGCACCTCGGCGGCGACTTCATCATTCGGACGAACTGGCAGGCGCGCAACTTCCGCATCGTGCGGGTGCCCATTGCCCTGAGCGCCGACAAGCGCCGCTGGAAAGACGTCGTAGCGCACCGGGCCGACGCGTTCGTCGAGCGTTTCGAGGTCGCGACCGGCCATCTCGCCCTGAACGAGCGCTCCGGCGGACTCAGAAAGATTCGCGTCAAGTCCTGGAAAACCGGAACGGACACGCTGATCGACGCGTCCGAGGCCGCCTACACGATGACGCTGGTCGACACGCCCGACATCGAGAGCACCTCGATCCGGTACATCTACACCTCGCTGACGACGCCGCGCACCACCTACGACTATCAGGTGCCGACCGGCCGCAAGATGCTCCGAAAAGTCGACCCGGTTCTTGGCGGCTTCGACTCCGGCAACTACGTCACGGAATTCCTGCAAGCGCCCGCGCGCGACGGCCAGCGGGTTCCGGTCTCGGTCGTCTATCGCAAGGACACCCGCTTGGACGGCAGTGCCCCGCTGTTGCAGTACGCCTATGGGTCCTACGGAATTTCCACGGACCCGAGCTTTCGCTCAAACTGGGTGAGCCTGCTGGATCGGGGATTCGTCATCGCGATTGCACATGTGCGCGGCGGGCAGGAGCTGGGTCGATCGTGGTACGAGGACGGTCGCCTGCTTCACAAGCTCAATACATTCACCGATTTCATCGATGCAACGCGCTTTCTTGTCCAGCGCGGCTATGGTGCCAGCGACAAGGTATTCGCCGAGGGTGGCAGCGCCGGTGGCCTGCTGATGGGCGCGATCGCCAACATGGCGCCGAAGGACTACCGCGGCATCGTTGCGTACGTCCCCTTCGTCGACGTCGTCACGACGATGCTCGACGAGAGCATTCCGCTGACGACCAACGAGTTCGACCAGTGGGGCAATCCGAAGCAGAAGGAAAGCTACGACTACATGCTCTCGTACTCGCCGTACGACAACGTCAAGGCGCAGGACTATCCGGCCATGCTCGTGTTCACCGGCCTGTGGGACTCGCAGGTGCAGTACTACGAGCCGGCAAAGTGGGTCGCCAAGCTGCGCGCCGCCAAGACCGACGAGCATCCGCTCCTTTTCAGCGTCGACATGGCTGCCGGCCACGGCGGCAAGCCCGGCCGCTTCCAGCGGTTCGATAACACGGCGCTCGAGTACGCGTTCATGCTTCGGCTGCTGGAGATCGGTCGATGACGTCGAGCCGCCGAGACCGGGCATACGGATTATGCGAGTCCAGCGCGAATTGAAGTTTTGGGACTAATTCGATGATCCTCGTCGGTCAGTACGATTCGCCCTTCGTGCGGCGCGTCGCGGTCACGCTCCATCTGTACGGGATGCCGTTCACGCGCAACACGCTCTCCGTTTTCAGCGATGCCGGCGAGATGGCACGGATCAATCCGCTGGTGCGCATCCCGTCGCTCGTCCTCGACAGCGGCGAGACCTTGATCGACAGCGCGGCGATTCTCGACACGCTCGACGAGATGGCGGGACCAGGTCGTGCACTCACGCCGCCCTCCGGGGCGGCACGGCGGCGCGTGCTGCAGGCGACCGCGATGGCAACGGGGGCGATCGACAAAGCCGGAGCGTGGGTCTATGAGCGCCACTTCCACCCGCCGGGCCAACGCAGCGAGAAGATGCTCGCGCGTTACGAGGCGCAACTCGCCGGCGCGCTCTCATGGCTCGATGCGCAAAGCCGGGACGGCCGCCTGTGCGGGCCCGCACTCACCCAGGCCGACATCTCGGCGGCCGCCCTGGTCTTCTATCTCAAACTGAGGGCAGCGCCCGCGTTTCCGGAAGGCGGCTATCCGCGCCTCGCGGCCCTGTGCAACGCGCTCGAAGCAACCGACGCTTTCATCGCGACTCGGCCCGCGCCAAACGAAACCATGCCCGCCGCGTGAAGGCCATACCCGTTCGAGGGAGCTTGACGGAGAAACAGTTCCTTCTAGTACATTAGAAGAAACCCAGGCGGGTCGCATCCCGCGGCCGGCAAGGCTCCCAAGCGCCGGGCAACAAGGAGGACTCCGATGAAGCTATGCGTAGGCTGGTTGTGCGCGGCGATGCTTGCGGTTGCAAATTCTGCCGCCTTCGCCTCCGACAGCGGCCCGACCTCTCACGTGGTCGGCAACAGCCTGCCGGCGGATTTTCCGTCGATCCGCAATCCTTACCTCGGCGTGCCGGTGCTCGGCTTCGGAGCGCGCGGCCACGTCGAGCACGTACCGGTGATCTTCCTGCATGGCAACAACGACACGCCGTTCGCCACGGCCTGCAATCCCTTCGGCTATATCCACAATGCCGCGCAGTTCTTCCTGGCGCACGGTTACCGCGCATCGGAACTTTGGGGCCTGGGTTACCAGGGTGACCAGTGCGACCTGATACCGGAAATCACCCGCAAGTCCGGTGTCGGCCACAGCACGGCGGCTGGCGTACCGCTGCTGCGCGCGTTCGTGCGCGCGGTGCTCCAATACACCGGCGCCGATCAGGTCGACATCATCGGTCACAGCCTGGGCGTCACGGTGGCGCGCGAGTGGATGCTGCAGGACAACGCGTACGACCTGGTGCGTGGCCTCGTGGCGATCGACGGCCCGAACCACGGCATCATCAATTGCTCGCCGGCGGCGGGCAATTTCTACCAGCTGCCGGCAAGCGGCGGGTTCGTGCCCGACAGCGCGATCTGCGAGGAGTACGGCTCGGATCACACCCAGCTGTTGTCGGTGTTAAATGGCGCCGGCGAGACTCCGGGGCCGACACGCTACCTGGTGATACGCAACGTGGCGCGCAGCTCGCCGCCCAGCGGCGACTTTGTCTATATCTCGGCGCAGGACGGGGTGCTGCCTGCCGTTCCCGCCGAGGACCGCGACGGCAATCCGCACGACTTTTCCGACAGCGCCTTGCTGGCCGGTGCGCCGACCATCGACCTGGCGGGGCAAGGCCAGTACGACCTGGTCCTGGGGACCGCGCATCTGGGCATCCTCAACTCGCCTGCGGCATGGCAGGCGGCGCTGGACTTTCTGCATTCGCTGTCGGACCGTTGAGCGCCTCTGCACGCTGCTGATCGCCAGCGCACGCGCTTTCACGGCGGACCGACTATCAGGCGCTCGATTGCGCTCTAACCTACCCTGCACCGCACCCGACAACATGAATCTCGATCCTCTCGAAGCGGAAGTATTGGGGTGGCTATTGGACGGTGTCGAGACTCCCCAAACCTTGGCTGGCGATATTTCCCGGGAGTTCGGAAGTTCGGTCTCTGAGGCGTCGATATCTTCGGCACTTTCGCGGCTGGTGGAAATGGGCTTTGCTCAGGCGTTCGAACTTGATCAAGCTACGAATTCATTTCGGTCGATAGCATCGAAAAACCCACCGCTAACCGCGTGGTTCATGGCTACGAAAGCCGGTCGCGCTCTTGTTGACAAAATGCCGTAGGCGGGTGAGCTACGGCGAGAGGTGCCGAGCCCGTTTTGCCGATCTATTCGAGCACCGCCGAATCCCGGTGAACCGCGTCGTTGGTCATCGTTTCCTTCGCGGCGGTGCCTGCAGGCCCTGGCCATAGCACGCGCCACGAGCGATTACGGACGGCTGCCGGCTCGACGATGTCCTCCGTGGTCAGGCCGTCGTCGATGACCACCTCCTCGACGTCACCGTCGCGCGCGCCCGATCCTTCGGCGGCAGTCTCGTCCGGTCGATTTGCGGCACGCTGGACCCCTGCGGACGGAGCAACAGCGGATCTGAAACCAGCTGGCGCCGCCGCTTGACTGACGCTGGCCGCAGGCAGCTGGTACTGCTCGCTGCGCGCGAGCGCGTAGCGTGCAATCTCGTCTGCCGGCAGCGGCCGGGAGTACAGGTAGCCCTGTACCCTCTCGCAGCCGAGTCCGCGCAGGAACTCGAGTTGATCCTCGCGCTCGACACCTTCGGCCACAACTTCCTTTCGCAACGTGTGGGCCATGTCGATTAGCGCTTCGACAATCGTGGCGGCATCGTTGCCGGCGGCGACGTCGACCAGGAAGCTCTTGTCCAGCTTGAGTACCGAGGCCGGTAGCGTCTTCAGGTAACCGAATGACGAGTAGCCGGTGCCGAAGTCGTCGATCGCCACCTTCACCCCGGCTTCCACCAGCGTATGCAGGGCATCGAGCGCAGTCTTGCCGCCTTCGAGGAACATCGATTCGGTCACCTCGATCTCGAAACTTCCTTGGGGCATCTGTGCCAGATTCAGCAGGAATAGGACAGAGCGCACGAAGTTCGGCCGGCGCAACTGGTCGTTCGAGACATTCACCGCGATGCCCGGTATCGGCACGCCCGCAGCGCGCCAGCGCTGGTGCTGCAAGCAAGCCTCACGCATGACCCAAATCCCGATTTGGGGTATCAGTCCGCTTCCCTCGGCGAACGCGATGAAGGCGTCGGGGTACAGCAGGCCGCGCTCCGGATGGCGCCAGCGCACCAGGGCCTCGACCGAGCACACGCGCCCGGTCTGCAGGTCGATCTGCGGCTGATAGTGCAACACGAATTGGTCGTGCTTGATGGCGTGGCGCAACTCACGGTCCAGCGTTGCGCGCTGCCGTGCCTCGACGTTCATGTTCTCGTCGTAGAACGCAAAGCGGTTACGGCCCTCCTCCTTGGCGCGGTACATCGCGGTATCGGCCTTCTTCAGAAGATCGTTGCCTTCCGTGCCGTCGACCGGATAGATTGCTATCCCCATGCTCGCGCCGACGTGAATCATGTGGCCGTCGATCTCGAACGGACGCAACAGCGCCGTGATCAGCTGCCGCGCCACCGTACCCGCATCGCGCCCGGAAACGAGGTTGCCCAGCACGATGGTGAATTCGTCGCCGCCGAGCCGGGCTACGGTATCGTCCTCGCGCAGGTTGCGCCGGATGCGCTGGGCGGCATGCTGCAGCAGCAGGTCTCCGACGGCATGCCCCAGGGTATCGTTGACTTGCTTGAATCGATCCAGGTCGAGGAACAGGACACCGACGTAGCAGCGGTGACGGTGGGCGTGCGCCAGATGCTGCGTCAGGAGCGTCACCAGCGCAGGCCGGTTCGGCAATCCGGTCAGGGCATCGACGTGGGCCAAGGCGTGCAGCTTGCGATCGCGCTCGACCGTTGAAAACGCCACCTCGAGACGGCCGGCAACTCCCGCAAGCAGCGCCAGCTGCCTGTCTGACAGCGCCGGCTGCGCGGAATGCCCCAGTACGATGATGCCCCAGATCCGCTGGTCACGTGCCACGGGCTGGATCCAGAAATGCTTGATGCCATCCTCGTTGCGCAGCCGCATCTGCAGATCCATCGGCAGCGGTGGATCGTCGATCCAGCGGCCGCATGGCAGCGACGCGAGACCACGCTGGCGCACTTCGTCGGGCAACTGGAACACCGTTCGATCGTGCCGCTTGCGACCCTTCGGGCGCAATGAGTACAGACGCATCACACCGTTGTCATGGCCCTCGAACAGGCACAGGATCACCGAATCGATCGCCGTGATGTAGCGCACGTAGCGCAGCGCACTGCGGACCCCTTCGCCGACGTCGGGCCTGGTCAGGATGGCCTGGTCGATGTGCAACAGCACGTTCAGCGCTGCGAAGTTCATGCCGAGGTCGCGCGCCATCTCGTTGTGTGCCCGGGTGAGCTGGGCGATCTCGTCGCGTCCCTGCACTGGAATCTGGGCCGAGAAGTCCTGTCGCGCGATCCGCCGCGTGCCGGCGAGCAGCTGCTCGAGCGGCGCGACGAAACGCTGCACCTGGCGCGCGCCCAGCGCCACGGCGAGCACCGCAGTGATGGCGGCGATCCAGAGAAAGGCGCCGCCGGTTGAGCGGGTCGGGGCCAGCGCATACGACTCCGATTGCGTGGCGATCACGGTCCAGCTCGACCCGGCGTGCGCGGGTTCGAGCGACAGGCGCAAAGCGGTGGATCGATAGTCGTCCTCACCGTCGCGCCAGCGGACGGCCTGGTCGCTGCTGGACTCGGCATGTTGCTGCAGCTGTGCGCGCGGCGAGCCGGCCACACTGCGACGGCATCCAGCGACGACCCGCGTGGCGGACATCACGCAAAATTCGGTCTGCACCGGGTTGCGACGCGGGTCGCCGGCCAGGTAGCGAGCATCGATCACCGCGGCGAGGTACAGGCGCTCTCGGCCGCCGGCAGGCAGCCCGTGCAGCAGCACGATGCGCGGTATGCGCTCTTCCGTGAAGCGCATCAGTGCCCGGCCCGCGTCCAGCTGCTGGCGAGTTTCGAAGTCCAGCTCCGGCAGCTCCCCGACTTTGCCGGGCGCATCGACTTGCAGCCCCGCGGCGCTGATGAGCGCGACCGCTTCGAACTGTCGGCTGGCGCCGTCCATCAGATCGTCCCGGATTCGATTGGCGACGCCCGCAGCGGCAGCGGCGCTCACCGCGCGCTCCGCCACGATCAGCCTGTCCTTAAGGGCGTCGGCGTACGCGCGCGCGGCCTGCGCGAGTTCCTGGTCGCGCGCTTCCTGCAGTACGGCATTCGCCTGCACGTAGAACAGGCCCGCCAGGGCGGCGACCGGCAGCATCGCTATGCAGAGGTACTGGCTCAGCACGCGCCGCCCGAGGGCGCTGCGGATCTGAAGCGGCAGGAACTTCATCGCCGAGCGCCCTTGAACGGCAGCAGTACGCTCGCGGGCGCCCTCAGCGGCAGCCGGGTTTCGCAACCCGAGCCTGGCGGATTTCTCCATGAACGATGAATCGGCACACTGGGATCAACCTGAAGCTGCGGCGCAATTCAGGCAAGCGCCAATGTGCCGACGAGCCGATTTCACGGCAACTCGCTCATCGCCAACGTGACGGGCATCTTCTCTCGCGCAATCGGGCTAAAGGGCTTTCACATTGCTGCCGATAACAGGATCAGGCAGGCTTTGCGCCGTTGCGCGTCAGAGGTGGCGCGAAAGCGGACCGGCCACTTCCGGAAATCCGCTGGAGCTGAGAAAATCGGCCGAAAGCGGTCGGATACACCGCGCTAAATGACACGGAGGCAAGTGTCGGCCAGTGAGAAGCGGTATCTGCCTTCAGCCCTTGCGGGACGCGACCCGAGCCGTCTGCGCATTCCTGCTTCTGTTCGGGACGTCGTGGCCGACGTCCGCCGACAACGCGAAACCTTTAACGGCAATCCTCCTCGTCGCTCGCGCCGAGCTGCCCGATCCCAATTTCAAGGACTCGGTTGTGCTGGTGATGAACAACATCGGTTCTGCCCCCGCCGGCGTTATCGTCAACAGGCCCACGAAGATGGCTGTCTCGCGTCTTTTTCCCGATCTCGAACGCCTCGCGCAATTGCACGACAAGGTGTACTTCGGCGGCCCTGTCGAATTCGGGTCGGTGTGGTTTCTTTTTCGCACGGATACGCCGCGCGAACATGCGATCCAAGCACTTGACGGCGTCTACGTCAGCGCGAACCGCGAATTGCTGCGCGAGCTGCTCGGCCGAGACAAACCCATGGACGGTCTGCGGATCTTCATCGGCCACTCGGGCTGGGCGCCCGGCCAGCTCGAGGCCGAGATCGCACGCGGCGACTGGACCCTTGCGCCCGCCGAGAAGGACGCAATCTTCAACGGCAAGTCCGAACACCCCTGGCCCGCGCAGCAGACGCCGGGCGCGGCGCAGGGCTCTTGACGTTTGCTTCGAGGATGGCACGACGAACCAAAGCACTTGACGATATGCATATTATATGCATAATAGTTCCATGGAGATCGAGTTCGATCCTTCCAAGGCAAAGTCGAACCTGGCCAAACACCGGATCAGCTTTGCTCACGCGGAGGCGAAAGGGAGCAATACCATGCGTAAGGAATATGACTTCAGAAAGGGCAAACGGGGCCCCGCGATTCCGTCGCCGGGTAAGACGCGAATCACGATCATGCTCGACGACGACGTGATCGAGCATTTTCGAGAAGCCGCGGAAGGTCTTGGAACCGGGTACCAGACGATGATCAATTCCGTGCTGAGGGCCGCTGTTGCTGACGCGAAAGGCAAAAAGTCGGAGGACAAGCCGCTGACAGCTTCTACCCTCCGAAAGATCCTGCGTGAGGAATTGCAGGCACCCTAGGGCGAGACGACGCCGTAGTCGGCTGTGTCCGGCCCCTGGCGGTCACCGCAGAATTCACGCAAATGCAGTCATCGAACCCTAAATTGCGGCCGCTTTGTGAGAACTGGCAAGTCGCGTATGGGTAGCGCCGCGGAAATGTGGTCGGTGACGGCGCGGCAGCGTGCGGTCACTGGAAGGAGAGCACATGTTTCGGTCCAAGAATATGCCCTGGCTTGCGGTCGGAATCGACGCATTGGTCGGCTCGATGGTGGGTCTTGCGCACGCGGCCTCACCGTCGAGTGCGGATGAGGCCGCCATCCGCGCACAAACGACAAGCTGGGTGAAAGCCTATAACGGCGGCGACGCGAAAGCGGTGCCCGCGCTCTACGCACAGGACGCACTCCTGCGTGGCCGCCTCAATGGGCGGGAGCGATGTCGTTACGGATCACTGCGCCGCCTTTCATCACGAAGGCGACGTGCTCCAGGACGTGAATGTCGGACAAAGGATCGCCCTGGACAGCGATGATGTCAGCGAA
Source organism: Betaproteobacteria bacterium (assembly GCA_005882215.1). Taxonomy (GTDB): domain Bacteria; phylum Pseudomonadota; class Gammaproteobacteria; order Burkholderiales; family Burkholderiaceae_F; genus VBCK01. The sequence goes on from VBCK01000153.1 coordinate 31,527, forward strand.
TTTGCCTGCCTCCACGCTGCCGATCTGATCGGCCAACCCTAGCAGCGTTGCGCCGTTGATGGTCGCCGCCCGCAACGCCTCCAAAGCCGCCAGTCCGTTCCATCAGCGCTGCGCCTTCTTCGTCGAGCATGGTGCCGTGCTCGATGGAATCCACCCCCGCACGCACAGCGGCCTTGATGCCTTCCGTGCCTTCGGCGTGCGCCATCACATGCCGGCCGGCGCGGTGCGCGATCTCGACGGCCTTGGCCATTTGGGCTTCGCTGAGTTCCTGGACGCGGTAATCGCTGAGCACATCACCGACGCCGCCCGTCGCCATCAGCTTGATCCAGTCGGCACCGTACTTGAGATCGCGTCGCACGATCGTGGCGATTTCGTCCGGCGAATCCGCGAGGTTCGGCTGGCGCGGCAGCGCCCAGTTCGGTGCGAGAAAATCTGCGTCGCCGTGGCCGCCGGTCACGGAAACGCAGCCACCGGCAGACACGATGCGGGGCCCCTGAATCAGCCCCTTTGCAATGCTGTCGCGTAGCGCGAATTGCCCGTACTGTGCGTCCGACTCGCAGGCGTCGCGCAGCGTGGTGAAGCCTTCGCTCAGATAAGTCTGCGCATTGTGCACTCCCCACAGCGCGCCCTGCGGCGATGACGTACGCAAGGAGCTGACGGGGGATTCGTCCTTCCAGTTCGACAGCAGATGAACGTGAGCATCAACGAGTCCCGGCAGAACCGCGGCGGTTCCGAGTTCGATACGACGTGTGTCCGGGCCAGCGTGACTTCCAACCGATGCCGCAGCGCCGACCTCCTTGATGCGCTGGCCCTCCACCAGGATCGCCTGGTCCGTCAGAATCTTGCCGGTGCGGACATCGAGCAGGCGGCTGGCATGAATCAGCACGTTGGGGGTTGGGTTGGGCGGTGCTTCAGGTGCAGCGAGCACCGGCATACATGACAGGAAGACGGCGAGTACTGTCCCGCCGCGCAACGGACGCTCGTGCCCTATTGAAGGCCTTCTGCTCATACAGGCCTGCCGTTCGAGCTCAGGTCTTCGAGACTTTGATCGTCGGCATCTTCAGCGACAGATCCTTGGCGCGCTCCGAGATCTTGATCGCAGTGCGGCGCGCGATCGCCTTGTACTGAACGGCCAGCGCGCCCTCGGGTTCGGCCACCACGGTCGGCCGGCCCGAGTCGGTCTGCTCGCGGATCCGGATGTCCAGGGGCAGCGACCCGAGCAACTCGACTTCGTACTGGCGCGCCATCTGCTCGGCGCCGCCCGAACCGAAGATGTGCTCGGCGTGGCCGCACTGGGAGCACACGTGCACCGCCATGTTCTCGACGATGCCCAGGATCGGCACTCCCACCTTCTCGAACATCTTCAGGCCTTTCTTCGCGTCCAGCAGCGCAATGTCCTGCGGCGTGGTCACGATCACCACTCCGGTCACGGGAACCTGCTGGGCCAGCGTCAGCTGGATGTCGCCGGTACCCGGCGGCATGTCCACCACCAGGTAATCGAGGTCGTTCCAGTTGGTCTGCGTCAGCAGCTGCTGCAGCGCGTTGGTCACCATCGGACCGCGCCAGACCATGGGCTGGTCGGGATCGACCAGGAACCCGATCGAGTTGGCCTGGATACCGTGGTTCTCCAGCGGCTCCATCGTCTTGCCATCCATGCTCTCGGGCCGGCCCGAAATCCCCAGCATCGTGGGCTGGCTGGGTCCGTAGATGTCGGCGTCCAGCATGCCGACCCGCGCGCCCTCGGCGGATAGCGCCAGCGCCAGGTTGACCGCCACCGTGCTCTTGCCAACGCCGCCTTTGCCGGACGCCACCGCCACGATGTTGCGCACGTTCGGCATCACCTTCAGCCCGCGCTGGACCGCGTGCGGCACGATCCTGGAGCTGACGTTGACCTCGACTTCGGCAGCGCCGGCCTGCTTCAGCGCGCCGCGTATCAGCTCACGGATCGGCCCGAACTGGCTGGCCCCCGGATAACCGAGCTCGACGTCGAGACTGACGCGCTGCGCGGGATCTTCGCCTTCGATCCGGACGTTGCGAACGCCGCGCGAAGAGACGAAGTCGTGCCCGCTGTTCGGATCGATCAACGTCGAGAGCACCTGGTTGACAGCCGCAACGTCCAGCACTTGATTCACCCGTAGAATGACCACCAGATAGGATACTTCAGACCAAGCCCCTTGGCCGTCCCACGGCCACCTCCCCGATGAATTTGCGCAAATTGTTCGTCACGACCGCGCTGCCGTACGCCAACGGCCCGCTGCACATCGGCCACATCATGGAGTACATCCAGGCCGACATCTGGGTCCGTTTCCAGCGGATGCAGGGCCACACGGTCTACTTCGTCGGCGCCGACGACGCCCACGGCGCGCCCATCATGATCGCGGCCGAGAAGGCCGGGATGTCGCCCAAGGAGTTCGTCACGCAGATCGGACCCGACCGCGCGCGCACGCTGCAGGGTTTCGAGATCGGGTTCGACCATTGGCACTCGACCGAATCGCCGGAGAACACCGAGCTGTCCCAGAGAATCTACGTGCGCCTGCGCGAGAACGAGCTGATCGCGATCCGCCCGGTCGAGCAGCTGTTCGATCCGGTCAAGGGCATGTTCCTGGCCGACCGCTACGTGAAGGGCCAGTGCCCGAGCTGCGGAGCGCCCGACCAGTACGGGGATGCCTGTGAAGTGTGCGGCGCCGTGTATTCGGCGACCGAGCTGAAGAATCCGTATTCGGTGCTGTCGGGTGCGAAGCCGGAACTGAGGACCTCGGAGCATTACTTCTTCATGCTCTCCGATCCACGCTGCACGGATTTTCTGCGCCAGTGGACGCAGGGCTCGCGGCTGCAGCCGGAGGTCGCCAACAAGGCCCGCGAATGGCTCGAAGGCGAACGGGGGCTCGCGGACTGGGACATCTCGCGCGATGCGCCTTATTTCGGCATTCCGATACCCGACGCGCCGGGCAAGTTCTTCTACGTCTGGCTCGAGGCGCCGGTCGGCTATCTGGCGAGCCTGAAGGCGTACTGCGCGCGCCAGGGCCTGGACTTCGAGGCCCTGCTGCGCGATCCGGCCACCGAGCAGATTCACTTCATCGGCAAGGACATCATCTACTTCCACACGCTGTTCTGGCCCGCGATGCTGAAGTTCGCCGGGCCGCCGTTCAAAGTTCCCGATCGGGTGTACGTGCACGGGTTCATCACCGTGAGCGGGGAGAAGATGTCCAAGAGCCGCGGCACCGGCGTCGATCCGCTGCGGTACCTGGAGGTGGGCCTGAATCCGGAGTGGCTGCGCTACTACATCGCGGCCAAGCTCAATTCGCATGTGGAGGACATCGACTTCAATACCGAGGACTTCGTCGCCCGGGTGAACAGCGACCTGGTCGGCAAGTTCGTCAATATCGCCAGCCGCGCCTCCAATTTCATCCAGAAGACCTTCGGCGGCATGCTGGGCGAGACGAGCCCGACCGCCGGTGGCGTCGACCCGGACCCGATCGTGCAGGCCTTCCAGGGGCGCGCCGGCGAACTGGCTCACCTGTACGAGACGCGGGAATTCGGCAAAGTGATGCGCGAGGTGATGGCGCTGGCCGATTCGGCCAACGAATGGTTCGACGCGCGCCGGCCGTGGGAGCTCGCCAAGGCCGGCGGAGCCGATCAGCAGCGGCAACTGCACGCGGTCTGCAGCGTGGCGATCAACCTGTTCCGGCTGCTGACGATCTACCTGGCACCGGTGCTGCCCGCGCTCGCGCGCGAGGCCGAGGCCTTCCTGCGGGTCAAGCCGCTGCGATGGGCCCACGCGCAGCAGTTGCTGCCCGCCGGGCACCGGATCGCGCCCTACCAGCACCTGATGGTGCGGGTCGATCCGAAGCTGGTGGCCGCCCTGTTCGAGCCGCGCACGGTGGTGACGCCGGTGAGCGCGCCGGCCGCCCAGGCTCCCGAGCCGCTGACGATCGGCATCGACGAGTTCTCGAAAATCGATCTGCGGATCGCGCGGATCACCGCGGCCGAGGCGGTCGACGGCAGCGACAAGCTGCTGAAGCTGACGCTCGATGTGGGCGACGGCCGGACGCGCCAGGTCTTCTCCGGCATCAAGTCCGCGTATCGGCCGGCCGACCTGGTCGGACGGCTGACCGTCGTGGTGGCCAACCTGGCGCCGCGCAAGATGAAGTTCGGGCTGAGCGAGGGGATGGTCCTGGCCGCCAGCGACGAACAGGGTGGACACCCGGGACTGTTCCTGCTGGATCCGGACCCGGGCGCCCACCCGGGCATGCGCGTGAGGTGAACCCGAATGAAAGAATACGAATCCGAGATCACGAGCTTTCTGCGTGAAATGAAGCAGCGCCGGCCGGACCTGGAGCGCAAGCAGCGCGAAGCGCGCGAGATCTGGTGGGACAAAGCGCTCGATCCGGACGAGCAGGCGCGGTTCGAGCAGTCGAGGGTGAAGATGCCGGGCTACGTCTACCAGCCCAAGCCCAAGTTTTCGCCCTGATCAGTCCAGCATCAGCAGGCTCGCGTTGCCGCCGGCGGCCGCCGTGTTGGTGCTGACCACGCGCTCGGCCACCATCCACTGGAGCCCGTATTCGGGCCCGCCTTGCAGCACCCGCACGCGCGGGCCATCGCGCTGCGCCAGTTGCTGCCGCAGCGCAATGGGATCCGACCCGCGGTCGGCCAGCGCGACCTCGAAGTTGGCCGACTCCCATCGATCGGTCCAGTCGATCCGGGCCGCGACCGCCGGCGGCAACTCGCCGGCCAGCGCACGCGTCCAGGGCGAGTCTTCCAGCAGCGGCCGGTTCGAAGTCGCGATCGCGGCCGCGATCTGCAGCAGGCACGCGCTCGGGTCCGCGCTGCGGCACAGCGCGCGGCCACGCGGCCGGTAATCGAGCACATTGCTCTCGCCGGTCGGGCCAGACAGCTCGTGCCGGCATCCGATCGGCGTTGTGTCGCGGTAACGGCGACATACCCGGACGAGTTCGCCGTGCCCCTTTTTTGCGGCCCACTCCGTCAGCGCCGCCAGCTCGGGCGGCCCGGGCTCGCGAGCGCTGGCGCCGACCGGCGCCAGCGCCTGCGCGTCGGTCCCGGTTCGAAGCCGCGGCATCATCCACGGGCCGCCGGCTTTCGGACCGGTGCCGGACAGCCCCTCGCCTCCGAACGGCTGCACGCCGACCACCGCGCCGATCATGTTGCGGTTCACGTAGATGTTGCCGGCACGGACGCAATCGGACACGAAGCGGATCGCTTCGTCGATGCGGCTGTGAACGCCGAATGTGAGCGCATAGCCGGTGGCGTTGATCGCATCGATCAGCTCGCCCAGCCGATCGCGCCGGTAACGCAGCACATGCAGCACCGGACCGAACACCTCGTGCTGCAGCTCATCGACCGAGTCGATTTCAATCACCGACGGCGCGATGAACGTGCCTTGCTCGCACTCGGGGGTGAGCGGCACCCGCTCGATCCGATGCCGCTGCTGCATCCGGTCCAGGTGCTGCTGGATCGCCCGCGCCGCTTGCGCGTCGATCACCGGGCCCACATCGGTGTCCAGGCGCGCCGGGTCGCCGACCCGCAGCTCGGCGGCGGCTCCGTACAGCATCGGCAGGATCCGCGGCGCGACCTCGTCCTGCAGGCACAGCAGCCGCAGCGCAGAGCAGCGCTGGCCGGCGCTGTCGAAGGCCGAAGTCAGCGCGTCGCGGACCACCTGCTCGGGCAGCGCACTGGAATCGACGATCATCGCGTTCTGTCCGCCGGTTTCCGCCACCAGCACGGCCGGCGCGCTGCTGGCACGCGCTGCCAGATCGCGGTCGATCGACTGCGCTGCCCGCGTAGAACCCGTGAAGAGAACCCCACGCAAGCGCGCATCGCGCACCAGATGCGCGCCGACCGCCGCACCGCCGGGCGCGAGCTGCAGCGCCTCGCGCGGCACGCCCGCCTCATGCAGCAGGCGCACCGCGGCGGCAGCCATCAGTGGAGTCTGTGGCGCCGGCTTGGCAATCACGACATTGCCCGCCGCCAGCGCGGCGGCGATCTGGCCGGTGAAAATCGCCAGTGGAAAGTTCCACGGCGAAATCGCCACCACCGGCCCCAGCGGCTCGCCCGGCAACGGCGGCCCGCCCTCGAGCAGACTGGAGTAATAGCGGCAGAAGTCGGCCGCTTCCCGCACCTCGGTCAATGTGTTGCCGATCGTTCGGCCGGCCTCGTGCACGCCCAGCCACATCAACGAGAGACGGTCCGCCTCGAGCCGGTCCGCGGCCGCGCGCAGAATCGCAGCCCGCTGCGGCGCCGACACCAGCGCCCAGGCCGGCGCAGCGTCGTGCGCCACCGCCAGCGCGTGTTCGAGTTGCGCGGCGCCGGCCTCGACCGCGGTGCCGATCCGCCGGGACCGGTCGGCCGGACTGCGCACTTCGCCCGCCGGGCCGGTGGGCTCGCCCGCGTGCCACGGACGGCGCGCCGCCGAGTCGAAACCGGACTCGATCGCCGCGAGCGCCGGCTCGTCGTTCAGGTCCAGGCCGAGCGAATTGGCCCGTTGCGAGCCGTACAGCTCGGGCGGCCGCGCAATACGCGGGTGCGCAGCGCCGCGCACGGCTTGCGCCTGAGCAACCGGGTCGGCCAGCAGCTGCGCCAGATCCAGTTGCGGATCCGCGACCTGGCTGACGAACGAGGTATTGGCGCCGTTTTCGAGCAGGCGCCGCACCAGGTAAGGCAGCAGGGTGTCGT
>VBCK01000154.1 GCA_005882215.1 Betaproteobacteria bacterium
ACCCATCAGCTCGTGGAATTGCCGGTGCGACATCCGCAGGAGGTGCTCGTGATCGCCGGCCTCCGGATACACGACTTCGCACGCCTCAAGCTCATCATCGACAATCGTCTCGATGCCCCAAGCCATGCCGACCGGGGGCACCGCTCCGCGATCGCAATCACCGAAGAGCGTGGAAATGCGGTCCTCGTCGGACAACCGCAAGCCCGTGCGGCCGAGCAGGCGGGCGAGCTCGCCCAAACTGACGGTCTTGTCACCCGGCACCACGGCCATCACGCAGCCTGCGTCGTCTTCGACGATCACCGACTTGGCGAGCTGGTTCGGCGGGATACTTGCGGTGCGAGCGGTTTCTGCGCTGCTACGGCTGCGCTGATGCTCGCGGATTTCGAAGCCTGCACCGAACTGCTCGAGGTAGTTCGTCAAGCGCAAGGGAATCGACATGACAGCCTCCTTGTGCGAATGGACAGATCAGCTTCGGCACTAAGCACGGGTGACGTTCGGCCGAAAGTAGTTTGCTCCGTTGTTCCGGAAAGACAACTGCGTCGCGCAGGGCTCTCTCCGGCCTGCGCCCAACGGCGCGTTTCGTACGAGCTTCGCGGGCCGGACGACTCCCGTGGGCCAGGGTACATTGTGCGACGCGATGTCAGCGGTTTACAGGAGGGTAAGTGTTTGTAGGTCACTACGGGCCAGCATTCGCGGCAAAAGCTGCGAGTAAATCGATCCCTTTGTGGGTTGTCTTCGTAGCGGTCCAGCTCGTTGATGTGTGGTGGGCCGTTTTTGTCTTGCTGGGCATCGAGAAAGTCCGAATCGTGCCCGGCATCACGGCGACCAATCCGCTCGATCTTTACTACATGCCGTACACGCACAGTTTGGTCGGTGCGGTGCTGTGGTCCACCGCGGCGGGCTTTATCTACTACCTGGTTCGCAGGGTCGATGGCAGCTTAGCTGCCCTCATCGTTGGCGCGGCCGTTTTCTCGCATTGGGTGCTCGACTTGCTGGTGCATCGGCCCGACCTGCCTTTGTACGACGATACCTTCAAGGTGGGGCTGGGACTGTGGAATTACCCTGTGCCCGCCTTTCTGCTCGAACTGGCCGTGCTTTTTGGTGGAATGTATCTGTACCTAAAAGCGACCGAGCCCGTCTCTCGTGCCGGTCGGTACGGCATGGTGATTTTCGGTATCGCGATGGCGGCAGTCCAATGGATCGCATTTTTCGGGCCTCCGCCGGTGTCGGATAAGGCCGCTGCGATCACGGCGCTCGTGTTCTACGGTGTGTTTGCGGGCGTCGTGCACTGGCTGGAAAAGCAGCGCATTCCGCGCGCCTCGAGACCGTTGAATGCTTGATCAGGAACGAATACCCTGAATCGGCTTACAGGTGTGACCGCCATCAACCGGCCGACAACTTTGCTTCGTTCCATCGGGCAGCACGCACGTCAGCCGATAGCCTTCATGCGTTGGAAGCCACAAAGCAGTGCCGGAGACTTCATCGATTCTTTTCTCGATCCAATCCAACAGTCGCGGAGCCGCGAAGTCTCCGATTTCGTGATCGACCTGGTGTGCCACATTCTGCCGTCTGAAGGTAATCGTTGCCGCTGGGCCATCTCCCCCGTGGCCCCACGTGTAGCTTGGCATCGTGTCGAAGCTCACTGCCTTAAGACCATTCACAAGCTGCGCAACTGCACCGCGATCGATAACGATCGGCGAAGGCCGTGGCGTGCAAACCCAGCGGTCCCCGACAAATTCCACGCGCCCGGAGCGATAGATCGACACGGAATAGGCGGGGCATGACCCCATGCAACCTCTTCGCGTTAGCGTGACTACGGAGTCATCGTCCGGAAGCGGAGTCGTTGCACCAGTCGATGAGCGCTGAGAAGCAAGCCACGCTGCCTCCCGTTGCGGATCGAGAGGTCTTTTTGTGGGGTCGCCGTGCACCGACGACTCTTCTTGCATCTCCCGCGCAAGCAGCTCGACCCTGGATTCAAGATAGCGGTAGACGGCGAAGAGGGCCGCCAGTACCAGCAGCACGACGAAGGGCCCGCGGCGAGTGATGGTGCTGTACATGGCCGGCCTTTACTTGTTGGAAGGGCGGAGCGCGTGAATGCGTCGAAACGAATGGTGACCGAGTTGGCGCCGTCCTTCTATTGACGAAAGTTACTTTGGCGCCGGTGCTTGCGTCTGCTCGACGACCCAGGAGGCCGTGCCGGCCGGGACCTCGGCGGGCGTTCCGGGTTGCCGGGTGCTTGGCCCGTCAGTTGCTCGAATTTGGGGCGTTCGAGGACGCTTTCGCGCTATCCTGCGGCGACAGCGAAAAAGGTGCCGAGCCGACATGAGCGCCGTTCCGATCAGTCCTGCTCCCAATTACACGTTTGAAGAGAAGCGCTCGCGGGTTTTCGCGATTGTCGCCGCTTCGTCCGGAAACCTGGTCGAGTGGTTCGACTTCTACATCTACGCGTTTTGCGCGATTTACTTCGCGCCCGCGTTTTTCCCGAAGTCGGATCCCACCGCCCAGCTGCTGAACACGGCGGGGATTTTTGCGGCCGGCTTTCTGATGCGGCCGATCGGAGGCTGGATGTTCGGCCGCATCGCCGATCAGCGCGGCCGCAAGACCGCCCTGGTCACTTCGGTCACGCTGATGTGCCTGGGCTCGCTCATGATCGCCTGCCTGCCCACCTACGCCAGTATCGGCGCGGCGGCCCCGGTCCTGCTGCTGCTGGCCCGGCTGCTGCAGGGCCTGTCGGTTGGCGGCGAGTACGGCACCACCGCCACCTACATGAGCGAAGTCGCGTTTCGCGGGCAGCGCGGCTTCCTATCGTCGTTTCAATACGTGACGCTGATCGGCGGCCAGTTGCTGGCGGTGATCGTGGTCGTCATCCTGCAGCAACTGCTGGACGAGCGCGAGCTGAAGGACTGGGGCTGGCGCATTCCGTTCGTGGTCGGGGCCGTGACCGCGGTCGTCGCGCTGCTGCTGCGCCGCACCCTGACCGAGACCTCGACGGCGCAAACGCGAGGCAGCAAAGAGGCCGGCACCCTGGCGGGCTTGTTCCGTAACAACAAGAGCGCCTTTTTCACGGTGATGGGCTATACCGCGGGCGGCTCGCTGATTTTCTACACCTTCACCACGTACATGCAGAAGTACCTGGTCAACTCGGTCGGAATGTCGATCAAGACCGCCAGCAACGTGATGACCGTCTGCCTGTTCATCTACATGTGCATGCAGCCGCTGTTCGGCGCTCTTTCGGACCGGATCGGCCGGCGCAACAACATGCTGTTGTTCGGCACGCTGGGCACGCTGGCGACCGTGCCGATACTGACCGCGCTGAAGACGGTCACCAGTCCGTTCCTCGCCGGCGGGCTGATCGTCGTCGCTTTGGCGATCGTCAGTTTCTACACCTCGATCAGCGGTATCGTGAAGGCGGAACTGTTCCCGGCCGAGGTCCGTGCCCTGGGCGTGGGCCTGGCCTACGCGGTGGCCAACGCGCTCTTCGGCGGCTCAGCCGAGTATGTCGCGCTTGGCCTGAAGTCGATCGGCCACGAATCGGCCTTTTACTGGTACGTGACCGCGATGCTGGTGGTCGCGTTCCTGGTCAGCTTGCGGCTGCCGCGCCAGCCAAGGTATCTGCATCTGGACCATTGAGCACGGCCGATCGCGCCGCCCGGCCGATTGCCGCAAGTCGGTCTGGCCCGATAAAGCGATCGGTGTCAGACGCCGAGGTAGGCCGCCAGGGACTCGCTGCCGGTCACTTCTTCAGAGGAGCCCTGCAGCACCACTTGGCCTTTTTGCAGTACCACGGTGCGGTCGCAGCGCGCCAGCACCTTTCGGTAGTCGTGGTCGACAATCAGTGCGGCGATGCCGCTGGCACAGATCTCGCCGATCACTCGCCAGATTTCCATCACGATCAACGGCGCCAGGCCTTCGGTGGCCTCGTCGAGGAATATCAACTCGGGATGCGTCATCAGCGCGCGGCCGATCGACAGCATCTGCTGCTCGCCGCCGGACAGCTGTGCGCCCAGGTTGCGCAGGCGCTCGGACAGACGCGGAAAGGTCTGCAGCACTCGCTCGTACGGCCAGTCGTTGCGGCCGTCGCGGCCTCGGCGCGCGGCCATCACCAGGTTTTCGCGAACCGTGAGGGTGGGGAAGATGCCACGGCCTTCGGGCACGTAGGCCAGGCCCAGGCGCGCCACCTGGTGCGGCCTGGCACGCGAGCAATCCTGGCCGAACAGGCTGATATGCCCGTTGCGCTGCCTCACATGGCCGAGCAAGGTGCGGATCAGCGTGCTCTTGCCCATGCCGTTGCGGCCGAGCAGCCCCACCGTTTCCCCGCGCGCGATCTGCAGGTCGATGCCGTGCAGAACATGGCTGGAACCGTACCAGGCGTGGACGGCCCGCGCGTCGACGATCAATTCCGGGTGGGCCATGTCAATCGCACCCGAGGTAGGCCAGCTGCACTTCCGGATTCGCGCGCACCGCCTGCGGGGTGTCGGATGCGATGACCGCGCCATTGACCATCACGGTGATCCGATCTGCGATACGGAACACCGCGTCCATGTCGTGTTCGACCAGCAGGATCGCGTGGTCTGCCTTCAGCTCGCCGAGCAGGTTCAGCATGCGCTCGGTCTCCCCGGCGCCCATGCCGGCGAGCGGCTCATCGAGCAGCAGCACCCGGGGCTTCGTGGCCAGGCACAGGGCGATCTCGAGCTGGCGCTTCTGACCGTGCGACAGCAGCCCCGCGTAACGATCGAGAAGTTCCTCGAGGCCGGCCCGCTGCGCCGCGTTGCGGGCCTCTGCGATGCTGGCCTTGCAGCGTTGCGCGTCGCGCCACCAGGCCCACGGTTTCTGCGCGCGCGCCTGCGCTGCGAGGCGGCAGTTCTCCAGCACCGTGAAGCTCGGGTAGATGGTGGTGCGCTGATAGCTTCGCCCCAGACCCGCACTGGCGCGTCGCGGCTGCGACCAGCCGGTCACGTCCTGCCCCAGCAATTCGACCCGGCCAGCGGCCGACGCAATCTCTCCGGACAGGATGTCGACCAGCGTGGACTTGCCGGCGCCATTGGTACCGATCACCGCGTGAACGCTGCCGCGTTCGAGTTCCAGCGAGACGCGATCGACCGCGACCAGGCCGCCCCAGCGATGCGTGATCTCGCGGCAACGCAACAGGATCTCAGAGCGGCTCATTCCGCATTTCCGTTGCGCTGCGCTGTGCCCGCCCGAGCAGGCGCTCGCGCAGTTGCCCGGGCACCTGCACCAGGCCGTGCGGCAGCAAGGCGACACAGGCGATGACCGTCAGACCCAAGCCCAGATGCCAATGCCTGGCGAAGGCACCGAAGATCGCCTCGGACTGAAAGAACTCCTGCAGCAGCGCGAACGCGAACGCCCCGATCAGCGCGCCGCGCAGATGGCCAAGCCCACCCAGAATGACCATCACCAGCACCGCGGCCGACAGGTGCCAGCTCAGCAGCTCGGGGGTCACGAAGCCATCTTTGACCGCGAACAGAAAGCCCGCCAGCCCTGCGATCGCGCCCGAGATGACGAAAGCCGCCAGCTTGTACGGGTAGGTCGAGAAGCCGCTGGCGCGCATGCGCTGCTCATTGACGCGGATACCCGCGAGCGCGCGCCCGAAGCGCGACCGCAGCAGCAGTGCGAGAAAGACGAATACCGCGGCCTGGCAGCCTAGCGTGAAGCCAAGAAAGGCCAGCGGCTTGTTCAGATCAAGCCAGGGGCCAAGCACCGGCTTGGTGGCCAGGTAGATGCCGTCGGTGCCGCCGCCCAGCGGCGTGTCGTGCACCACGTAGTACGCCATCTGCGCGAAGGCGAGCGTGACCATGATGAAATACGCTCCCTTCGTCCGTAGCGACAGGGCGCCGACGATCAGCGCGTAGGCGGCGGCGCACAGCACGCTCGCCGGCAGCATCCACACGAGCGAGGGCGGCCCATGCTGCGGTGACAGCAGCACCGTGGCGTAGGCACCAATGCCGAAGAAAGCCGCCTGGCCGAAGCACACCAGTCCGGTGCTGCCGGCCAGCAGTTCGAGACTCAGAGCGAAGATCGCGTAGATCATGATCTTGGTGACGAGGTCGACGCCGAACGAACCTGCCACCGCCGGGACCGCTGCGAGTGCGAGGAACGCGAGAACGGCGAAAAGGGCTCCGGATCGATCCATCTGCGTCCGCGGCGCTAGCCTGCGCGGAACAAGCCCTGCGGCTTCCACAGCAGGATCAGCGCCATCAGCACATAGATGAGCACGCCGGCGGCCTGCGGCAGCAGCACGTTGCCGAACGTATCCACCGCGCCGACCAGCACCGCGGCCAGCAGCGCGCCGCGGATCGAGCCGATGCCGCCGATCACCGCTACCACGAAGCAGACGATCAGCACGGTGTTGCCCATACCGGGGTACACCGACGAGACCGGCGCGGCGATCATACCGGCGAGGACCGCGAGCGCGACGCCGCCGGCAAACACCACGCGGTACAGAAACCGGATGTCGATGCCGAGCGATTGCACCATTTCCCGATTGGTGCTGCCGGCGCGGATCATCATGCCCAGCCGTGTGCGCGTGAAGACCAGGTACATGCCGATTGCCACCACAAGGCACACGCCCGAGATGAACAGGCGATAGACCGGGTAGGTCATCAACCCACCCAGCGGCAGAGCGCCGGACAGGACCTCGGGTGGCGCGACGCCATGCACCTCGTCACCCACCAGCAGGCTGCGCAGCTCTTCGAAGACCAGGATCAGACCATAGGTCATCAACACCTGCTGCAGGTGTTCGCGATCGTAGAGGAAGCTGAAGAAGGCCCACTCGAGCACATAACCCAGCAGCACCGAGAGCACGAGACCCACCAGCAGCGTTGCAAAGAAACCGCCGCCGAAGGTGGCGCCGACGATTGGCGCCAGTGCATAGGCCATGTAAGCACCGATCATGTAGAAGCTGCCGTGCGCCAGGTTGATAACGCCCATGATTCCGAAGATCAGCGTCAGCCCCGAGGCGACCAGGAACAGCAGCAGGCCGTACTGCAGCGCGTTCAGGCACTGAATCAGGAAGGTGGCAAGGTCCATCGGCGAAGCCTGCTACGGGCCGGCCCGGCGCGGCCCGGGTGTCCGGGCCGAAGCGTAAGGCGCGCGCCTTACATTGAACAGCCCTGGCCCGGGTCGGCCAGCGCCTTGCTGGCCACCCCGACCAGTTTGTTCTCTTTGCCTACGACCTGACGAAGATAGATGTCCTGCACCGGGTTGTGCGACCGGGACAGCGTGAAGGCACCGCGCGGGCTGTCGATCTTCGCGTTCTCGATGGCCGAGTCGAACTCGGGCTTGCGGGTCAGATCGCCCTTGACCGCGGTCAGGCCGGCCGCGAGCATCTGCGCCGCATCGTAGCCTTGCACCGCGTAAACGTCGGGCTGTACTTTGTAGGCCTTGGCGTAAGCCAGGCGAAACGCCTTGTCGCGCGGCGTTCCCAGGTCATCGGCGTAGTGCAGCGTGGTCAACAGGCCCTCGGCGTCGGCACCCTGCGCCTCCAGCGTGCCGTCGGTCAGGAAGCCCGCGGCATAGAGCGGAATGCTCTTCTTCAGACCCGCGGCCGCGTAGTCCTTGACGAACTTGACCGCGCCCCCGCCGGCAAAAAAGGTGTAGACGGCATCGGGTTTGGTCGCGGCGATCTCGGTCAGCAGGGCCTGGAACTCGACGTTCGGAAACGGCAGGCTCAGTTCCTTGACCACCTTGCCTCCGGCCTTCTCGAAGGCCTCCTTGAAACCGCGCACCGATTCGTCGCCGGCGGCGTAGTGCCAGGTGATGGTCACCACGTTCTTGTGGCCCTTGGCCGCAACCACCTCGCCCATCGCATAACCGGGCTGCCAGTTGGAGAACGAGCTGCGGAAAATGTTGGGCGCGCACATGGAACCGGTCACCGCCGCAGCGCCGGCGTTGGGCACGATCAGCGGGGTGCCGGTGTCCTTGGCGACCTTGGCCATCGCCATTGCCACGCCGGAATGCACGGAACCGACCAGCACATCGACGCTGTCGCGCTTGAGCAGCTTGTTGACGTTGTCGGTGGCCTTGGCCGGGTCGGACTCGTCGTCGACCTGGGCGAACTCGACCTCGCGCCCAGCGAGCTTGCCGCCTTGTTCGGCGACGTACAGCTTGAAGCCGTTTTCGATGGCCGTCCCGAGCGCCGCGTACGTGCCGGAGGCCGGCAGCATCAGGCCGACCTTGAGTTTGGGAGCGGTCTGCGCCGCAGCCGGCGGCGCGGCGAGTACGGCTGCGGCAGCGGCGATCAGCAGGCTTCGGATGACGTTCATGGGCAGCGCCCTCAAGCACGTTCGGGAATCGCAATACTAGTCTGCTCTGTACCGGGCATGGGCCCTCTTATGGCACCGGGCCCATGCCTGGCTGTTCTACGGTCTAGTCACCTTGGCCGGGATTGTCGCTGTTGCCTCGAGCGCCGTGGTCCGGGAGAACCTGGTCGGCTTCCTCGATGGCTGGGCTTGCCGGCTGGTCCACACAGCTCCAGTTCGCCGCGTCCGTGGTTGCGCCGGTACCCGAGTAGCGCGCCACCTGCGGAAACTTGCACAGCAGCCGGGTAAATGCGACTCCGCTCGCTGGCTTGTTGTTGACGTACTTGGTTGCTATGAACTGCTCGGGCGCAACCCCATGCTCGACCCACTGCTGGAGCGCGATAAAAGCATCGTGCTGAGCATCGGCGGGAACTGGAAGACCGTTGCCGAAAGCGTTGGCTCCTGTGCCGCCGCCGCAGTGACCCATGCCGGGAACCATGAACAGGCGGGCGAATTGGTCCACGTCCTCGCGGCCGTAGCGTTCCCACAGACGCGCGAAGTAATTGACCGATCCTGCCGGGAATATCAGGACATCCGCCCAGCCGTGATAGCCGATCAGCTTGGTTCCGTGCCTTATGAACCCGTTCAGGTTGCTGCGGTCGGTCCCGACGACATTTTCGAACAGCACCTCGGACTTGTGAAAGTCGGTGAAGAAGGAGGACTCCGTGACGGTGTGCCAGTCAAAAGCCGGATTCTGGTGCAGCCAGTAGACGAAGTGATCCTGCGCAATCGGAAACGGAGAGCTTCCTGCCAGACCCGCGAGCGGGGTGCCGGGCGCAAGGCCGAACCAGACGCGCTCGCCCCGGCCGTTGCGCGGACCATCCCAGATCTTCTTGATCGCGCCCGCCTCAGTCGCAGTCAGCCCCACCGCCGCAGGATTGACCGTCGGATCGAACCGGCACAGACGCGGATCAGAAAGGTAGGCGTCGGTTGCCAGCCCGCCGTCCTTGCCGACGCATGCGGCGATTGCGGCGCTGGTTGCGGCATTCAGCTTGCTCGCCGCGATCGGGGCGCCGACCTCCTCGTGCATCACGATCTGCGGCCATAGCTCTGCGGGAATGAAGCGGTCCCAGTTCATCGCCGGTGCTCCCGCGAGGATGCCGTCGTAGTCACTGGGATGGCGCTGTGCCTCGATCCACCCCTGGCGGCCGCCGGTGGAGCATCCGGTCCAGTACGAGAACACGGGCGCCTCATCGAAGAAGGCCTCGATGGCGGCCTTGGCCTTCACCGCCAGTTGGTGCTCTGAACGCTGGGCGAAGTCGACGATCAGTCCCCAATTGAGCGTGTCGGCGGGTTGATTCAGCGCAAATCCTCCACCGCTTGCGCCGTTGTTGGGTGCGAAGGCGGAATGCCCGGTGTCGGTAGAGGCAGTCGCGAATCCCGCTTCCAGTGCCGTAGCCAGTGCCGACCACGAGATCGTCCCGGCGTAGCCCCCGCCGCCGACCCCCTTGAAGCGATGATTCCAGGCACCCGCGAGCGGCAGCCAAACCTCGATGTTGATCTGCGGAGCAACGACGATGGAAACCTCGCAGAACGCGGGCAGGCCGGCGATCGGTGCACTGACGAAAGGCTGGGTGACAGTGGGCACGAACCCGGACGGGTTGGGTGGCTGGAAGGTCCCTCCAGGGAACGACATCGCCTCGATGGAGACCACCTCGGATAGCGAGAGGCCGGACAGGCTCTCGCAGGTTGCGGCAGTTGCGTGTGAAACCGGGACGGCGATCGCCCCGGGCAGCAGCGTGGCGAGAATCAAGTTCTTGATTCGGGTGCTCACGGATTTCCTCCTTTTGGTTGTAGTGCGCGGCTTCGAGGGTCGCTGCGCGGCCCTTCAGCACTCTCAGAACGGCGGGAACGGTGGCACTGATAGGGCGCCGAGGCACAATACTGCTATCTAACACTCGTTACAAGTGATATTCTGCGAAGTGCAGTTGCGCCAATGAATCAAGGTTCGCTGCAACTTGCCAATTGACATGTTAGTCGTTGATTTTACGACTAAATGTGTTTTGGATCTTGCGGGGTCGGTAGCAGGCTGTAGAAATATATCCCTGAGGATCGGATCAAGGATCCTCGCGGAAGCGTTCCATCGCGCTGCGCAGCGCCTGCGGGATCGGCACAGGGCGCATCGGTGCGATCGAGGTGTGCACGACAGTCAGCGCTGCGCGCAGCGATTCGCGTCCGTTGGCGCTTCCGCGCACCGACAAGGTCAATGAGCTGTTGCCGATGCGCTTGACCGCGAGCTCCAGCGTCAACACGTTGCCCATCGGGATCGGAGCCAGGAACTCGCATTCCAGCTTGACCATCGGCAAGCCCATTCCGTGCTCCCGGACGAACTCGGCGTAATCGATATTCAGTCCCTGGCTGAACCAGTCTTCCACCAGCTCGTGCATCAGCACGAAGTACTGCGGGTAGAAAACGATGCCCGCCGGGTCGCAGTGGTGGAATCGGATCAGCTTGTCCACGCGGAACATCGGCTACTCCGTGACCTGGTCGACGAACTGCGACAGGCGCGCCAGCACCGTCTTCGGTTGATCGCGGTGAGGCGAGTGGCCGCAGTCGGTCAGCTTCACAAACTCCACGTTCGGCGAGTTCGCCGCGCGCTTCAGGATCGCGTCGATCTGCAGCTGCGTGCAGTACTCGTCGTTCTCGCCCAGTATCGCCAGCACCGGGCACCGAATCCCCGGCAGATAGTCCTCGATGCTCCACTGCTTGAAAGCCGGATCGAGCCAGATGTCGTTCCAGCTCCAGAACACGGCCTGAGCGTCGTCGTGGTAGCGCGACAGCTTCTGCGCCAGGTCGGTGCTGCGAAACAGGTCCTTCGCCTTGCGGATGCTCTGCAGATTGAATTCCTCGGCGAAGCACAGCGGCGCCATCGCCACCACGCCCGCCACCTCCCATTGGCCGGCGCCGGCGTGGATCAGCGACATCGAGGCCCCGGTGGAGTGGCCGACCAGCACCGCTCGCGCCAGTGCAAGCGCCTCGCGCAGCGCCGGCAGGACCTGCAACGCCTCCTCGTGCATGAACTGCACCGTGTGCGGGCCGGCCGGCGGCGAGGAGCGCCCGTGCCCGTGGCGCGAGTACACGACGGTGCGGCAGCCGGTGGCGGCGGCCACTCGCGCCGGAAAATCGCGCCACATTGAAACCGACCCGAGCCCTTCGTGCATAAAAATCAGCGGCGGCCTGCGCGCCGCCTGGGCCGGGATATCGATGTATTCGAGCCGCTGCCCGCACGCCTCGACAAAGCGCACCGGGTGGCGCTGCATGCCCGCCAGGCTGGCGCCAGCGCTATCCGCGTTCATCGTGCCACCGATTCCTGTCCGCGTCTCAACCGGTCTTGAGCCGGGCGCGCAGCTTGAAACGCTGGATCTTTCCCGTGGCCGTCTTCGGGAGCTCGTCGATGAACTCGATCCAGCGCGGGTATTTGTAGGGAGCCAGCAGCGACTTGACGTGCTTTCTGAGCGTCTCGGCCAGCTCGGGCGTCGCCTCACGTCCGGGCTTGAGCACCACGAAGGCGATCGGCTTGATCAGCCGATCCTCGTCCTCCTTGCCCACCACGGCCGCTTCGAGCACCGCGTCGTGGCCGATCAGCGCCGATTCGACCTCGATCGGCGAGACGTAGATGCCGCTCACCTTGAGCATGTCGTCGCTGCGCCCGGCATAGACGAAGTAGCCGTCGGCATCCTGCGAGTACTTGTCGCCGCAGCGGGTCCACGGTCCCTGGAACGTGGCGCGGGTTTTCTCGCGATTGTTCCAGTACTGGGCCGCACTGGTGGGGCCGGCCACCTGCAGCTCCCCGGGCTGGCCGCGCGCCACCTCGTTGCCGTCTTCCTCGACCAGGCGCACCTGGTAACCGGGCACCGGTTTGCCGGTGGTGCCGTAGCGCACGTCGCCCGGGCAGTTGGACAGGAAAATGTGCAGCATCTCGGTCGAACCGATGCCGTCGAGGATGTCGACCCCGAAGTGCTGGGCCCAGCGTTTGCCGATCTGCTCGGGCAGCGCCTCGCCGGCGGAAGTGCAGCGGCGCAGCCTCATTTGCTCGCGTGGCGGCAGCTCGGGGCTGGCCAGCATCGCGGCGTACAGCGTCGGCACCCCGTAGAAAATCGTCGGCCGGTGGCGGCGCAGGCGCGCGAACACCGCCGCCGGGGTGGGTCGCTCGGCCATCAGCACCGCGGTCGCGCCGACCGACATCGGAAACGTCAGCCCGTTGCCCAGCCCGTAGGCGAAGAACAGCTTGGCGGCCGAGAACACCACATCCGTCTCCTCGATCCCGAGGATGGGCTTGGCATACAGCTCGGCGGTCTGGATCAGGCTCGAGTGCACATGCACCGTGCCCTTGGGTGCGCCGGTGGAGCCCGAGGAGTAGAGCCAGAAGCAGACATCGTCGCAGGTGGTGGGAGCGGAGGCGAAGGTCGAGGGTGCCTGCGCGATCAGCCGCGCCAGCGAGTCCTGCTCGCCCGGGTTCCCGCCCGAGACCAGGATGCGTTCCAGAGCGGGCAGATGGCCCACCAGGGTCTGGAACAGCGGCAGCAGAGCCGCCGAAACCACCGCCACCCGCGCCCTGCTGTCGCGCATCATGTACTCGTAGTCGCCCTGGGTCAGCAGCGTGTTGACCGCCACCGGCACCACGCCAGCCTTGATCGCGCCCAGAAATGCCGTCGGGAAATCGATCGTGTCGTGCAGGCACAGCAGGATGCGATCCTCCATCCCGAGGCCCTGCGCCCGCAGCACGTTGGCAAACGCGCTGGTGCGCCGGTCCAGTTCGGCGTAGGTGTAGTTGCCAAGATCGTCGATGAACGCGCTCTTATCGGCGCGGCCTGCCCGAAGGTTGCGCTGGATCAGGTCGTGAGCCGCGTTGTATTCGCGCGGAATGGCGATACTGGGCGGACTGTCCGCGTGGTCCGCGGAACTCAATTCCGGCATGGCCTCCTCCTGTTCGATTCCTCGAATGCGGCGCAGTGGGCCGGCCACCTCATGGCTTGGTGAACTCGATCGCCCCGGCGGGCAGCAGGTACAGCACCAGCGCGCGGCCCCCGTTGACCGTCGGGCTGTGGGCGCTGCCCGGTGCATAGACCATCCAGCCGGCTCCACGACCGTCAAACCGCGCGTGCTCCGTCAGCGGCATGATCAAGTCGATCTCGCCATTGGGGTGGCGGTGGTATGGGCCCTCGACCGCGTCCATGTCCACCACGTCCACGCTGAAGCCACCAGTGCCCGGCTCCGGCTTGATCACCCGCCCGTAGCGAATGCCGCCGGCCTCACGCGCACACATCCAGCCCGCCGCGATCGCGGCGCGGCAGGCCTCGAAGATCGCCACGTATTCGGGGCCTGCGGCCGGAAAACTCTGGTTGAGCTCGGCCTCGAGCTGCGGGCCCAGCGGCTTGCCGGCGATGCGGCCGGTGATGTGGGTGATCAGCTCGCGAAACCGTTCGGGGCTCATTTTCGGGTCTCCTTCAGGCCATAGGCCGCGAGTTTCAGCGGCGATGGTCGGCGGCAGCACTGCCAGCGGCCTGGGACGAGGTTCGGTAGCTTCATCAGCTGTCGCCTTTTGTATGCCGGGGACGCGAGCGAGCGCGATCGGCGGTTTGCCGTGATTGATATGAACTATATTACTTGCAAAATTCGGTCGTCAAGTATTATCATGCAATATGACTGGATTACAGGTACTATACTACCTATTCGGATTAAAGAATGAACAGGAACCGAACCATGACCGCTGAGCGGGAAGTGAAGCCGCAGGCCAAGCTTCAGGTGGCCGAGGAACTGTCGTCGGCCGATAGCGATTTCCTGGCCGCGCTCGGCAGGCGGGTGCGCGAGTTGCGCGAGCGCCGTGGCATGACCCGCAAGCGGATGGCGCTCGAGGCCGATGTATCGGAGCGCTATCTTGGCCAGTTGGAAACCGGCGAAGGGAACGTATCGATGCTGTTGCTGCGCCGGGTGGCCGCTGCGCTGAACGTCACACTGGGGGAAGTGCTGCTGCCGGAACAGGAAGACTCGGTCGAGCGGCGCCTGATCCGGCGCTTTCTCGAGCGGATCCCGGCGCATCGCCTGGAGGACGTGATCTTCCGCTTGATGCGCGAGTTCGGCCACGAAGAGGCAGCGCGGCGCAAGCGCATTGCGCTGATCGGGCTGCGCGGCGCGGGCAAGAGCACGCTGGGCAAACTGCTGGCGAAGGAACTGAACGCGCCCTTCATCGAACTCGACGGTGAAGTGGAGCGCGAAACCGGTCTGCCGTTGAACGAGATCTTCTCCCTCTACGGTCAGGCGGGCTATCGGCGCATCGAGCGGCGCTGCCTGGAGCGGGTGATCGAGAAGCATGAACGAGCGGTCATCTCGGTCGGCGGCGGCATCGTTGCCGAGGAGGACGGATTCAAGTTGCTGCTGGGCAATTGTTTCACGGTCTGGCTCAAGGCGGCGCCCGAGGAACACATGGCGCGCGTGGTCGCGCAGGGCGACCTGCGGCCCATGGCCGGCAACGAGGAAGCGA
The DNA here is from genome assembly GCA_005882215.1 of Betaproteobacteria bacterium. GTDB lineage: Bacteria > Pseudomonadota > Gammaproteobacteria > Burkholderiales > Burkholderiaceae_F > VBCK01. The sequence goes on from VBCK01000154.1 coordinate 14,800, forward strand.
TGGACGACCTCAAGCGCATCCTGGCTGCGCGCGAGCCCCTGTACCGCAAGGCCGACGCCGTGGTCGACACGTCCGGCCAGACAACGGAGGCGAGTCTCGCCAAGTTGCGGGGCCTCGTTGTTGCTTGAACCACATGAGCCGACCCCTGGGAGCACACATGGAAGCAGCACCAAGCACCGCCACCGCCGGTACCGACCTGGTCGATTACCAGACCCACCCGGAGCGCTATGCCCACTGGCGCCTGCAGTTCGACGCACCGGTGGCCACGCTGGTGCTCAACATCAAGGAGGACGGCGGCATCCGCCCGGGCTACAAGCTCAAGCTCAACTCCTACGACCTGGGGGTCGACATCGAGCTGCACGACGCCCTGCAGCGCATCCGCTTCGAGCATCCCGAGGTCCGCAGCGTGGTGGTCACCTCGGGTCGCGAGCGCATCTTCTGCTCCGGCGCCAACATCTTCATGCTGGGCCTGTCGAGCCACGCCTGGAAAGTCAATTTCTGCAAGTTCACCAACGAGACGCGCAACGGCATCGAGGATTCCAGCCGCCACTCCGGGCTCAAGTTCATCGCCGCCTGCAACGGCACCACCGCCGGCGGCGGCTACGAGCTGGCGCTCGCCTGCGACGAGATCGTGCTGACCGACGACCGCTCCTCTGCCGTCAGCCTGCCCGAAGTGCCCCTGCTCGGCGTGCTGCCGGGCACCGGCGGGCTGACCCGGGTCACCGACAAGCGCAAGGTTCGGCGCGATCTGGCCGACATTTTCTGCACCACCACCGAGGGTGTGCGCGGCCAGCGTGCCGTGGACTGGCGCCTGGTGGACGCGGTCGTCAAGCCGCAGCAGTTCGGCGACTACGTCAAGCGCCGTGCCCTGGAGCTTGCCGCTCAGAGCGAGCGGCCGCACGACGCCAGGGGCGTGACGCTGACTGCGCTGGACCGCAGCATCGACAGTCGCGGCTATCACTACGAGTTCGTCGATGTACAGCTCGATGTCAAGGCGCGCCAGGCCGGCATCACCGTGAAGGCGCCGCAGGCGGCGCAGCCGCAGGACGTCGCCGGCATCGCGGCCCTTGGTGCGAACTGGTGGCCGCTGAAGATGGCGCGCGAACTGGACGATGCGATCCTGATGCTGCGCACCAACCAGCGCGAGCTCGGTACCTGGCTGCTGAAGACCGCCGGCGATGCCGGGCAGGTGCTGGCGGTCGATACGGCGCTGACCAAGCACCGTGACCACTGGTTCGTGCGCGAGACGATCGGGATGCTGCGCAGGACACTGGCACGCCTGGACGTGTCGTCGCGCACCCTGATTGCGCTGATCGAGCCGGGCTCGTGCTTCGCCGGCACACTGCTGGAACTGGCGCTGGCCGCCGATCGCAGCTACATGCTGGACGCGGCAGACGGCGGGCCCCGGGTCACCGTATCCGACCTGAACTTCGGCGCCTATCCGCGCGTCGATGGGCTGGCACGCGTGCAGTCGCGCTTCTACGGCGAGGCCAAGGCGGTGAATGCGGTGCAGGCCGCCACCGGCCGCAAGCTCGCTCCACGCGAAGCCCTCGATCTGGGGCTGATCACGGCAGCGCCGGACGAGCTGGACTGGGCCGACGAGATCCGCATCGTGCTGGAGGAGCGCGCCAGCATGTCGCCCGATGCCCTCACCGGCATGGAAGCCAACCTGCGCTTCGGAGTCACCGAGACCATGCAGACGCGCGTGTTCGGCCGCCTGTCGGCCTGGCAGAACTGGATCTTCATCCGCCCCAATGCCGTGGGCGAGTCGGGTGCCCTGAAGGTGTTCGGGACCGGCAACAAGGCGCAGTTCAACTGGGAACGGGCGTAAAGGCGGCCGCGCGCCGACCCGTCCGGCAGGTCGATCCATCAGGAGCCAATCGATGAGTGTCAATTACAGCGAGAAGATCCCGAACAACGTCAATCTGTCCGAGGACAAGACGCTGCAGCGCGCGCTGGAGCACTGGCAGCCCGAGTTTTACGAATGGTGGAGCGCGATGGGACCCGAGGGCTCGCGCAACTTCGACGTCTACCTGCGCACGGCGGTCAGCGTGGATCGCGACGGCTGGGCCCAGTTCGGCTACGTCAAGATGCCCGACTATCGATGGGGCATCTTCCTGAACCCGGCCGACGCCGGGCGCAAGATCCATTTCGGCGAACACAAGGGCCAGCCGGCCTGGCAGGAGGTGCCGGGGGAGCACCGCGCCAATCTGCGCCGCATCATCGTGGCGCAGGGCGACACCGAACCGGCCTCGGTCGAACAGCAGCGCCACCTGGGTCTGACCGCGCCGTCGCTGTACGACCTGCGCAACCTGTTCCAGGTCAACGTGGAGGAAGGCCGTCACCTGTGGGCCGCGGTGTACCTGCTGCAGCGCTACTTCGGGCGCGACGGTCGCGAGGAGGCCGAAGCCCTGCTGCAGCGCCGCTCGGGTGATGCCGACAACCCGCGCATCCTGGGCGCCTTCAACGAGCGCACGTCGGACTGGCTGTCGTTCTTCATGTTCACCTACTTCACCGACCGTGACGGCAAATTCCAGCTCTGCGCGCTGGCCGAGTCGGGTTTCGATCCGCTGGCCCGCACCACGCAGTTCATGCTGACCGAGGAAGCGCATCACATGTTCGTGGGCGAATCGGGCGTGTCGCGCGTGATCCAGCGCACCAGCCAACTGATGAAGGAGCACGGCGTCGAGGACCCGGCCCGCGTTCGCGCCCTGGGCGCGATCGACCTGCCGACGATCCAGCGCTACCTGAATTTCCACTACAGCGTGACGATCGACCTGTTCGGTTCCGACCAGTCGTCCAACGCGGCCAGCTTCTACAGCAGCGGACTGAAGGGCCGCTACGAGGAGACCAAGCTGGGCGACGATCACGTATTGAAGAACGACACCTACAAGGTGCTCGAGCTGGCCGGCGACCGGCTGCTGGAGAAGGAGGTGCCGGCGCTGCTGTCGCTGAACGAGCGCCTGCGAGACGATTACATCAAGGATTCGATCGGCGGCGTCGAGCGCTGGAACAAGGTGATCGAGAAGGCGGGCGTAGCATTCCGACTGAGGGTTCCGCACAAGGCATTCAACCGCAAGATAGGCACCTTCGCCGGAGTGCGTGTGTCGCCCGACGGACGCGTGTTGCCGGAAGCCCAGTGGCAGGCCAACGTGCGCGAGTGGTTGCCGAGCGAGCAGGACCGTGCTTTTGTCGCTTCGCTGATGGGCCGGGTCGCCGAGCCGGGCAAGTTCGCGGGCTGGATCGCGCCGCCGGCCACTGGCATCAACCGCCAGCCCGTGGATTTCCAGTATGTCCGTTTCAATTGACGACATAACGAAGGGTGGGCGAGGATCTGCCGAGCTCACTGAAGGAGTCAGCAGCATGGCCGCCGCTGCGAGTGTCGGATACGCAGTGCAACACCTGATCGACCCGGAGATCTGCATTCGCTGCAACACTTGCGAGGCGACCTGCCCCGTCAAGGCGATCACGCACGATTCGCGCAACTACGTGGTCGATTTCAATACCTGCAACTTCTGCAATGCCTGCATCGCACCTTGCCCGACCGGGGCGATCGACAACTGGCGGCAGGTGGCCAAGACCACGCCGTTCAGCCTGGACGAGCAGTTCTCCTGGGACAGCCTGCCACCCCAGTCCGATCTGGAGGTGGGGTCCGATGCCGAGGTGCCGGCCGAGGTGCGCCAGCTCACCGAGATCGCCACGGCCGGACAAGGCGGCGCAGTGGCGCCGCCGTGGTCGGCTGCGCACCCCTACGTGAACCTGTACTCGGTCGACCGACCGGCCATTGCGACCGTGACCGGCAATTTCCGCCTGACCGACGATGGCGCTTCGGCCGACGTTCGCCACATCGTGCTCGACTTCGGCAGCAGCGCCTTCCCGGTCCTGGAGGGGCAGAGCGTCGGCGTCCTGCCGCCCGGCCTCGATCCCAACGGCAAGCCTCATCATGTGCGGCTTTACTCGGTGGCCAGCCCGCGCGACGGCGAGCGTCCCCGCTACAACAACATCGCGCTCACGATCAAGCGGGTGACCCAGGACCATCAGGGCAGCCCGGCGTCGGGGGCCGGATCGAATTACATGTGCGACCTCAAAATCGGCGACGCGGTGAAAGTGGTCGGCCCCTACGGCACCAGCTACCTGATGCCGAACCATCCCGGCTCCTCGATCATGATGATCTGCACCGGGACCGGCTCGGCGCCGATGCGTGCCATGACCGAGCGGCGCCGGCGGCGCGCGGCGCTCAAGGAGGGCGGCGAGCTGATGCTGTTTTTCGGCGCTCGGCGCAAGGAAGAGCTGCCGTACTTCGGGCCGCTGATGAAGCTGCCCAGGGAATTCATCGACATCAATCTGGCCTTCTCGCGCGAGACCGACCAGCCCAAGACTTACGTGCAGGATCTGATCCGGGCCCGCGGCAAGGACGTTGCGCGTCTGCTGCGGGACGAGTCCTGCTACATCTACCTGTGCGGATTGAAGGGGATGGAGACCGGGGTGCTGGAGGCCTTCCGCGACGTGTGCCGCGACCACGGCCTGGACTGGGACCGGCTCAAGCCCGAACTGCATGCCAAGAGCCGGCTGCACATCGAGACGTACTGAACGGCCCAATCCCTGCGTGGACGCTGAACGCGTATGACGACCGTCGTCAGCACCACCCGCGATGCCGAGGTCGCCGTGATCGCCGTGAACAACCCGCCGGTGAACGCGCTGAGCCAGGCGGTGCGCGCCGGCCTGCGCGAAGCCGTCGGGCAAGCCGACGCCGACGCCTCGGTGCGCGCCGTCGTGATCCTGTGCCGGGGGCGCACGTTCATCGCCGGGGCCGACGTGACCGAGTTTGACCGTGCGCCGCAGCCGCCGCATCTGCCCGAGCTGGCGCAGTGCATCGAGGATGTGCGCAAGCCGGTGGTCGCCGCACTGCATGGCACCGCGCTGGGCGGCGGCTTCGAGATTGCGCTGGCCTGCCACTATCGCATCGCAACGCCGAGCGCGCAGGTCGGACTGCCCGAAGTCAAACTCGGGCTGATGCCAGGGGCGGGCGGCACCCAGCGCTTGCCGCGGCTGGTGGGCTTTGCTCGCGCGCTGGTGATGATCACGGGCGGTGAGCCCGTGAGCGCGCAGGACGCGCTGGCCGCCGGTGCGATCGACGAGATCGCGCCGGGCGAGCTCGAAGCGGCCGCCGTGGCCGCCGCGCGGCGACTGATCGCGGCGGGCGGTGCGCCGCGACGCACCGGCTTGCTGGCCGTGATGGCTGCCGATCCGGACCATGGGCGGCGGCATCGCCATGTGCTTCGCCAATGCCGGTATCCCGGTCAGGCTGCTGGAGGCCCAGGCCGGGAATCTGGAGCGAGGCCTGGAGGCGATCCGCAGGAATTACGCGGCCACCGTGGCCCGCGGCGGGCTGACCCAGGCGCAGGCGGACGAACGGCTGGCGCTGATACGGCCGACGCTGGCCTACCAGGACCTGGCGCACGCGGACCTGATCGTGGAGGCGGTGTTCGAGGACATCGCCGTCAAGGAACAGGTGTTCCGCCAGTTGGACCAGGTCGCAAAAGCGGGCGCCATCCTCGCGACCAACACCTCGTACCTGCACGTCGGGACCATCGCCGAGTTCACGCGCCGGCCGCAGGATGTCGTGGGCATGCACTTTTTCAGCCCGGCCCACGTGATGAAGCTGCTGGAGAACGTGCGCGCGCCGAAGACGCAGCCGGACGTTTTGGCCACCGTGATGAAGCTGGGCAAGCGCCTGGGCAAGGTGGCGGTGCTGGTCGGCGGCGCCGACGGCTTCGTGGGCAACCGGATGCTGGCCCAGCGCTCGCGCGAGGCCTTGTTCCTGCTGGAGGAGGGCGCGCTGCCGCAGCAGGTGGACCGGGCCCTCACGGATTTCGGATTTGCCATGGGGCCGTTCGCCGTCGGCGACATGTCCGGACTGGACATCTTCTGGCGCGTCCGCCAGGCGCGCGCTTACCTGCGCAAGCCCGGCCTGCGCGATTGCAACCTGCTGGACCAGGTGTGCGAGGCAGGACGGCTGGGCCAGAAGACGGGCGCCGGCTGGTACCGCTACGAGCCCGGCAGCCGCACACCGATCCCCGATCCGGCCATCGAGACGCTGATCGTCGAGCACTCGCGCCGGCAGGGGATCGTGCGGCGGACCATCGCGGACGAGGAGATCGTCGAGCGTTGCCTGTACTCGATGATCAACGAAGGCGCCAGGATCCTGGCCGAAGGCGTGGCCGCGCGCCCGGTGGATATCGACATGGTCTGGCTGCATGGCTACGGCTTCCCGCGCTGGCGCGGCGGACCGATGTTCTGGGCCGACCAGGTGGGTCTGCCTAAGGTGCTGCGGGCCATCCTTGGCTACCAGGAACGATTCGGCCCGGACTTCTGGACGCCCGCGCCGCTGCTCGATCAACGCGTGCGCTCCGGCTCGGGGTTCAATCCCGGCGCCACCGTCCATCCGTCGATCGCGTGCTGACACCCCTCGGAGATCGGAAAATCAACGACGCCTATATTTGCGACGCCATCCGCACCCCGTTCGGCCGCTACGGCGGCGCGTTGTCTTCGGTGCGCACCGACGATCTGGCGGCCCTGCCGATCAAGGCGCTGATCGAGCGCAACCCGACGCTGGACTGGTCGGCGGTGCAGGACGTGATCCTGGGCTGCGCCAACCAGGCCGGCGAGGACAACCGCAATGTGGCGCGCATGGCCGCGCTGCTGGCCGGACTCCCACAGGAGGTCCCCGGCAGCACGGTCAACCGCCTGTGCGGCTCCAGCCTCGATGCGGTCGGCAGCGCCGCCCGCGCCATCCGGTGCGGTGAGGCCGATCTTCTGATCGCCGGCGGCGTGGAGAGCATGACCCGCGCGCCCTTCGTGATGGGCAAGACGGACTCCGCATTCTCCCGAGCGGCCCGGATCGAAGACACCACCATCGGCTGGCGCTTCGTCAATCCGCTGATGAAGACGCGCTACGGCATCGACTCGATGCCCGAGACCGCGGAGAACGTGGCCCAGGAGTTCGGCATCGCTCGCGCCGACCAGGACGCATTTGCGCTGCGCAGCCAACAGCGCTGGAGCCGCGCCCATGCCGCCGGCTTCTTCCGCGCCGAAATCGTGCCGGTGCGGATCGCCTCGAAAAAGGGCGATCCCGCCGTCTTCGACTGCGACGAGCACCCCCGCCCCGACACCACGCTGCAGGCACTGGCCAAGCTCAAGGGCGTGGTCAGGCCGGACGGAACGGTCACAGCGGGCAACGCATCCGGCGTCAACGACGGCGCCTGCGCGCTTCTGCTCGCCTCGGCCGCCGCGGCCAAGCGGTACAGGCTGAAGCCGCGTGCGCGCGTGCTGGGCATGGCCGCCGTCGGGGTCGCACCGCGCATCATGGGCTTTGGCCCGGCGCCGGCCACCCGCAAGGTGCTGGCCATGACGGGCCTGAGCCTGGGCCAGATGGACGTGATCGAACTGAACGAGGCCTTTGCCGCGCAGGCGCTGGCGGTCACTCGCGACCTGGGGCTGCCGGATGACGCCGCGCACGTCAATCCCAACGGCGGCGCGATCGCCATCGGCCATCCGCTGGGCGCCTCGGGGGCGCGGCTGACGACGACCGCCCTGAACCAGCTCGAGCGCGTCGGCGGCCGCTACGGACTGTGCACCATGTGCATCGGCGTCGGGCAGGGCATCGCGCTCGTGATCGAGCGGGTCTGATCCGCGATCAGTATCCGGCTGTGGCCTCGGGGTTGCGGATCAGGCACTGGCAGTGCATGCTCCCGCCGCTCATCGTGGGCCTCCGAGGTTCAGTACCCACCACAGCCGTCGGCGAAAGCGTGCCCATAGGCTCGTGTCGCGCAGGCTGCGGCCTGGCCTGTTCGGTTCTACGATCGCTTCGAGAGCGGCGGCCGCCTTTAGAGACAAAGCCGACCAGCGGGGGCGACGGTCGGCGGCTTGCTCCAGCGAGGCTGCGTGAAGTTGCGCAGCGAGTTCCGTCAGATCATCGAGGTCCACAGGCATTGGCGGGCGTGCTTACTGCGGCTAATCGAGGCGGCCGAGCACCATATCAACATAAGAGAGCCCTGAGTAAGACTGGAATTTGGCACGCTAGGCCGAGGCAATTTTCGCGTTTGCGCAACATCGCCAGTCCAGGCGCGGCGCGGTCGAGAGGCAGTCACGTCTGCAATGCTCCCGATGACGCCAATTGCACGCGCTGTCCCTACCGTGTTCGCGGCGTTTAGCAGAAGCTTGACGGGGCCGCGGACCAACGGAGAAATCTCCACAGGCGGCGACAATGGGGCCTTTACCGGCGATATCCGAACCCCGAGATGAAAGTTCAGAGCTCCGCCCCGCTTCCCGAGGGCGCCGAGATCGGTCGCTACCGCATCCTTCAGGCCCTCTCGAGCGGCGGGTTCTCGATCGTCTATCTCGCGTACTCCGAGCACAGCGAAGAATGCGTGGCGATCAAGGAATACATGCCCGCGAACCGGGCCCTGCGGCGGCCTGGGGACCTCGTTCCCTACATCAGGGCCAAGGACCTCGCGCCCTACAAGTACGGCCTGGCCGCGTTTTTCGAGGAGGCACGGATCCTCGCGGCGATCAACCACCCGAATATCGTGCAGGTGCTCGAACTGGTACGCGCCAACGAGACGATCTACATGGTGATGCAGTTCATCGAGGGGACCTCCCTGGAGAAATATATCCTGAACCACCGCGTGGAGGGCCGCATCGCAGTGCTGCCCGAGGACTTCATCGTCGGCGTCTTTGCGCGGGTGCTCGACGGTCTGCAAGAGGTCCACGGCCGCAAGCTGCTGCACCTCGATCTGAAGCCCACGAACATCTTCATGCGGCCTGACGACGTGCCCACGCTGATCGACTTTGGCGCCGCGCGACGCACCGTAGGGCGCGATTCGGCCTCGGTAATCCCGATGTTCACTCCGGGCTTCGCGGCGCCCGAGGCCCACGAGCGCGACGGCGCAGTCGGCGCTTGGAGCGACGTCTACGGAATTGGGGCCTGCATGCTCGCCTGCATGAGCGCCAGGCCGCCGCAGGAAGCGACCTCGCGTGCCCGCGAGGACCTGGTTCCGTTGGCTCTCGAGATCCTGGAGCGCTCCTACTCGCCGCAGATTCTCTCGGTCACGAAGGCCTGCCTGGAGCTCGACCCACGCGCGAGGCCGCAGAGCGCGCGCGAGCTCTTCCAGCGCCTCATGGCCCGCTGAAGTGCATTGCCCGCATTTGTTAAATGGAAAAATTTTACAGATGCCTCTCATATTGAAAACGGATCGTCTGACGCTTCGACCGCTGGTATTGCAGGATTTTGAAGCCTACTTCGAGTTTTGGCAGAACGCAGAGGTGGTGCGGTTCATCACGGGGACACCTGTCTCCCGAGAGCACACTTGGAAGCGCCTGCTAAGTACTACGGGACATTGGCAGCTCTTGGGTTTTGGATTCTTTGCGATCGAAGAAAAGGCCAGCGGACGATTTATTGGCGAGGCAGGATTTCAGGAGATGCGCCGGGACTTACTTCCTTCGATTGAAGGAACTCTGGAAACCGGGTGGGGAATCCTTCCGGCTTATCAAGGAAGGGGTTACGCCAAAGAGGCCGTCAGCGCCGCGATGACCTGGGCGGAGACGGCCTTTCCGTCCTTCGACTACAGCTGCATCATCAATCCGGAAAACCGGACATCAATGCACCTGGCCGCAAAATTCGGATTCGCGGAGGACACCATGACCACTTATTTGGGAAGGCCGATCATGATTTTGAGAAAGGCAAGAGCATCGCATTTGACTGCTTCGGGTCGATTGTGACTGTCAGAGGCGACGAGCGGCGGCAGGTTAGCGATCCACTTCCAATGACAATTGCGCGGCGCGACTGCCGGCGCCGGCTGATACTGGCCGCTGCCGGGGTGCTCGTTTTGCAGCCGCGGGCCTATGCCGATCTGTTGTCGTCAGTGTCTTCCTCGGATGCCACGGCCGGGATCCGGGCGGCGTTGCAGCGCGGCGCCGAAGCAGCGGTTGACCTGCTGGGCAAGACCGATGGCTTTTGGGGCAACGAACGGGTCCGTATCCCTCTGCCCGACTGGCTGGCCAAGGCGGAAAGCGTCTTCCGCTTGTTGGGGCGCAAGCAGGAACTCGATGATCTTCACATGTCGATCAACCGGGCAGCGGAACAGGCCGTACCGGAAGCACGCAAACTGCTCGTGGGGGCGGTGAAATCGATGTCGGTCCAGGACGCAAAAACGATTCTGACCGGCGGCGACACCTCGGCTACGCAGTACTTCGAGAAGAAAACGCGCACGCCTCTGGCTGGCCGCTTCCTGCCGATCGTGACCAAGGTGACGCGCAGAAACGGGCTGGCGCAACGGTACGACGGCCTTGCACAGAACGCGCAATCGCTCGGTTTGGTCAAGGAGGATGCCAGCATCGAGCACCATGTAACCAGCAAGGCGCTGGACGGACTCTTCATGATGATCGGTGACGAAGAGAAGAAGATTCGCACCAACCCGGCTGCAACGGGTAACGCTATCCTGCAGAAGGTGTTCGGCTCCCTCTGATTCGCTGGCGGGCGACTGCCCTTTCACCGGCGGCAGCCCCGATCTGATCGGGTATGCGTCCTTACCTCACCGTTCCACCTGAAGAGGTTGAAATCACCGCGACCCGCGCTCAGGGCGCCGGCGGGCAGAACGTCAACAAGGTCGCCAATGCCGTCCACCTTCGCTTCGATATCGCCGCCTCGTCGCTGCCGGAGGCGGTGCGCGGGCGGCTTTTGAAACTCGGCGACCAGCGCATCAGCAAGGACGGCGTGGTCATCATCAAGGCGCAGGAATTTCGCAGCCTGGAGAAAAATCGCGCGCAGGCGCTGCGCAGGCTGCACGAGCTGATCGCCAGCGTCGCCGTGCTGCCCAGGAAGCGCCTGGCAACGCGACCGACCCGAGCTTCGAAAGCAAAGCGGCTGGACAGCAAGGCGCGTCGCAGCACGATCAAGTCGGGGCGAGGCAAGGTCGTCGAATGACAGACTCGCCACCACGGCGGCGCAGGCTCATGGTCGATTGCGAAAGCAGCAGAACAACCAGCGATCCACAAGCCTGCAGGCTCAGGGCTTGGGCGCGGGATGGATGTTGTCGACCCAATACACCTCTTCGGGCTGCTCTGCGACGGGAATGTCCAGATTGACCACCACGGGTTCCTGACCGCTGCGCACGAGCACGCAGGATAGGGGCTCATTGTCGTCTGCGTTGATCTCCTGATGCGGGACGTACGGCGGCACATGGATGAAATCGCCTGGACCCGCCTCAGCGACAAACTCGAGCCGATCGCCCCAGCGCATACGGGCGCGCCCGCTGACCACATAGATCACGCTCTCGACGGGCCCATGATGGTGAGCGCCGGTCTTGGCCTTGGGATGGATGACAACCGTTCCCGCCCAGAGCTTCTCGGCGCCCACGCGCGCGTGGGTGATCGCTGCGGCGCGACTCATACCGGGCGTCTGCGGCGTGTTCAGATCGAGTTCGTCGCTGTGCACGATACGCACGCCGTGATTGCGCCACTTCGATTCAGATGGTTGATCCACGGCAAGTCTCCAAGGCTGTCACAGCAACGCAATTGCCCCAAGGATAGCTCCCAGTGATGTCCTCCCGAATCAGGTCGAGGCTTGACAAGGCTGTGTGACAACTGTACAATTCATATATGAAGAAAGCAGCCGCACGATCCGTCAAGACAGCCGGGCCGACGGGCGCGGCCGCCGAACACCTGATGTTCTCGCTGATCGCCGCCGCCCACAGCGTGGAGCAGCGAGTGGAAGCGGCGATGGAGGAAGTGGGGCTGTCGAGCGCGAAGTTCTCCGCGTTGACGCACCTGGTCGACGCCGGCGAGGCGCTGAGCCTTAGCGAGTGCGCCAAGCGGATGACCTGCGTGCGGTCGAACATCACCCAGCTGATGGATCGGCTCGAGGCCGAAGGGCTGGTCCGGCGTGTGGACGATCCGAACGATCGTCGCGGCGTGCGCGCCTCGGTCACGCCGCTCGGTATCGAGCGCCAGGCAGCGGGAGCGAAGCAGATGGCTCAGGTCCATAAGGAATTCGCGAAGACCCTGGCCGGCGCGGACCGCGACGCGCTGGTGCGGGTGCTGGGGTCGATCCGTTAGCTTTTTTTTCGGCAAGAAGTGCATATATGAATCATGAAGTGCAGAAGAGTTTCACACGGCAACCCAAGGAGAGCACGATGAAGAACATCTTGTTGGTGACCAGCAGCCCGCGTGGCGAGGAGTCGTACTCCCAGCGCGTCGCGCGCGAACTCGTCGACGATCTGGTCGCTCGCAATCCGGGCGCGCGCGTAATCGTGCGCGATCTGACGAAGCAGCCGCTGCCGCACGTGAGCGCGGCGTTCGCCGTCGGACGCGCATTGCCGCCCGAGAAGCGCAGCGCCGAGGAGCGCCAGGCGCTGGCGGTGTCCGACGCACTGATCGACGAGCTCTTTGCCGCCGACGCGATCGTGATCGCGGTACCGATGCACAACTTCGGGATCCCTTCGTCGCTGAAGGCCTGGATCGATCACATCGTCCGGGCGGGGCGCACGTTCTCGTATTCCGAGAAGGGGCCGCAGGGCCTGGTCACCGGAAAGAAGGGCGTGCTCGTCCTCGCGCGCGGCGGGATCTATTCCGACGGACCGATGAAGGCCGCCGACTTCCAGGAGCCGTACCTGCGCTTTGTGCTCGGCTTCATCGGCATTACCGACGTCGAGGTCGTACGCGTCGAGGGCGTGGCGTTGGGCGAGGAGGCGGTCACCCGGGCCCTGCGCTCCGCGCGGGAGCGGGTGAACGCGATCGTGCCCTGGATCGCTGCCGGGGCCGCGCACGGCGCTCGTGCCGCCGCCTGAGCGCACAGGCCGACGCGCCGCCGCCGGCGCGGCGCGCGGCCTCGAAACGGGTCCATTCGTCTCCATCGTGCAGGCTGGGGAGCGTGACCCGTTCGCCCTGGTCGGAAGATAATGTAAGGACGCCCGTCGAGGCGGGCGGCAAGCGGCAACCGCGGGCACTATGGTCTTGCCGTTCTTTCGGGGCGTCTCGTTGAAGACCACGTGGGCGCCCCCATGTACCGTTTTTGTGCGAAGGGCACCCGCGCATGGGACCACGCGACCTGTCGACCTGGATGTGGGGCGATGCTCTGTCCTTGCTGGAGCAGGCTGAACGGCTGCACCGGCAGTTCGTGCGCGCCCACGTTTCGGAAGCCCAGTGCTGGGAGCCGCCCATCGACGTGATGGAGAGCGAGGGCGCGGTGATCGTGCAGGTCGCCCTGCCGGGCGTGCCCGCTGCGGCCGTCGTGGTCGGATTCGACCCGTGCGGCATCACGGTTTCCGGCATCAGGGCCTTCCCCGCGGGCCGGGCGGCGCGCATCCACCGGATCGAAATACCCTATGGCCGGTTCCAGCGCCGTATTGCACTGCCGATGCACGCCCTTGAGCCGGCCGGCCAGGAACTGGTCGACGGTTGCCTGCTGCTGACATTCAGCAAAGTGAAGGGGTCCCGATGAAGCATCCGCTGTCGCGGCAACAGATGTGGTCCGGCGAGGGCGGCGCGCGTGCTGCCGGAAGCGGGCAGCCAGTCGCGGCGCAGCCCGGCGCAGTCACCAGGCCCCTGCCCAAGGACGCGCTGATCGTGATCCCCTTGCGCAACGCGGTGCTGTTTCCCGGCGTGCTCTCACCTATGACGGTGGGTCGGCCGATCTCGGTTGGGGCCGCGCAGGAAGTCGTCAAGCGCGAGTTGCGGGCGGGATTTCTGCTGCAGCGCGACCCCGAGAAAGCCGATGTCGTGCCTTCCGATCTGTACTGGGTCGGCACGGCGGGCCCGATCGTGCGCTACATCACCGGACCGGAAGGCACCCATCACCTGGTAGTGCAGGGCGAGTCCCGCTTCCGGGTGCTGGAATTCCTGGAGGGCTGGCCCTTCCTGGTGGCGCGGGTCGCGATGATCGAACAGCCCCCGGCCGAGGGGCCGGAGGTCGAGGCGCGCTTCCTGCAGCTCAAGGAGCGGGCCATCGAAGCGATCGGATTGCTGCCCCATGTGCCGGACGAACTGGTCGGGGTGGTGCGCGGCATCGAATCGGCTTCGGTGCTGGCCGACATCGTCGCCAACCTGATCGACGCGAAGAACGAGGAGAAGCAGGACATTCTGGAGACCTTCGACCTCGTGCGGCGCCTGGACAAGGTGATCGCGCTGCTGTCGGCGCGCATCGAGGTGCTGAAGCTTTCCAAGGAGATCGGCGAAAAGACCCGCGCGCAGTTCGACGAGCGCCAGCGCGAGCACGTGCTGCGCGAGCAATTGCGGCAGATTCAGAAGGAGCTGGGAGAAGGCGAGGAGAATGCCGCCGACCTCGAGGAGCTCAGCAAAGCGATCGAAGCCGCCGGCATGCCGGCGGAGGTACTGAAGCATGCCGAGAAGGAGTTCAAGCGCCTGCAGCGCTCGGGCGAGGGTGGCGCCGAGTACTCGATGCTGCGCACCTACCTGGAATGGCTGACGGAGTTGCCCTGGAAGCCGGCACCGCAGCAGCCGATCGACCTGGCCGAAGCGCGGCGCGTGCTCGACGAGGACCATTTCGGCCTGGACAAGATCAAGCGGCGCATCCTGGAGTACCTGGCTGTTCGCAAGCTGAACCCGGAGGGCAAGAGTCCGATCCTGTGCTTCGTCGGTCCGCCCGGCGTCGGCAAGACCTCGCTCGGGCAGTCCATCGCCCGCGCCACCGGGCGCGTATTCCAGAGAGTCGCTCTGGGCGGCGTGCACGACGAGGCTGAAATGCGCGGACACCGGCGCACCTACATCGGGGCCCTGCCGGGCAACATCATCCAGGCGATGCGCCGTGCCGGCACGACCCACGCGGTGCTGATGCTCGACGAGATCGACAAGACGGGAGCCGGGGGTTTTCACGGGGATCCGGCCAGCGCGCTGCTGGAGGTGCTCGATCCGGAGCAGAACCACAAGTTTCGTGACAACTACCTGGCGGTGGACTTCGACCTGTCGCGCGTGATGTTCATCTGCACGGCGAACGTGCTCGACACGATTCCGGGGCCGCTGCGCGACCGGATGGAGATCATTCAGCTGCCCGGATACACCGAGGAGGAGAAGATCGAGATCGCGCGGCGCTACCTGGTGAAGCGCCAGCTCGATGCCAACGGCCTGAAGCCCGAACAGGCGAGCCTCACGGACGCAGCCCTGGCGGCCATCGTGCGCGACTACACGCGCGAAGCGGGCGTGCGCAACCTGGAGCGCGAGATCGGCTCGACGCTGCGCCACGTGGCGATGCGAATCGCGGAGGGGCAGGCGCAGCGTGTCGTGGTGGATGCGCCGGACCTGGCGTCAATCCTGGGTCCGCGCCGCTTCGAGAACGAGCTGGCGCTGCGCACGAGCGTGCCCGGCGTGGCCACGGGGCTGGCCTGGACGCCGGTGGGCGGCGACATCCTGTTCATCGAGGCCAGCAAGGTGCCTGGCAGTGGCCGGCTGATCCTGACCGGACAGCTGGGCGACGTGATGAAGGAATCGGCCCAGGCTGCGCTGACGCTGGCCAAGACATGGACGGGCGAATCGCTCGAGAAGATCGACGTGCACGTGCACGTTCCGGCCGGCGCGACGCCGAAGGACGGGCCCAGCGCGGGTGTGGCGATGTTCCTGGCGCTGCTGTCCCTGCTGACGGGCAAACCGGTGCGCTCGGATGTGGCCATGACGGGTGAGGTGAGCCTGCGGGGACTGGTGCTGCCGATCGGCGGGGTCAAGGAGAAGACGCTGGCGGCGCTGCGAGCCGGCATCCGCACCGTGATGCTGCCCCGGCGCAACCAGAAAGACCTGGAGGACGTGCCGGCCGAGGCACGCGAGAAACTGCAGTTCGTCTGGCTCGACCGTGTCGATGACGCAGTGCGCTGCGCGATCGGGGATCTGGAACCGGTGGCGAGGGTTTGAACGGCCGTACTTCGGGCGCGCGATCGAGTCCGGCCTTTTCAGGGCCGGCCACGCGAGCCGTCGGGTTCGGCCGCCCGGTCCGCCGATTCGGATGAGTCCGTCCGTGCGGCCTCGTTCTCGCCCCACATCGCATTGAGCACCGCCAGCAGCACCGCGAAGCCGACACCGAGCACCCACGCGAAGTACCACATCGTCACCTCCAGTCGGCAACCAGCCGCCGGCGATCCGTATCAGTAGGCGCCGTGTTCATTTTTGCGGACGTAATCGGCCGTCACCTTTCCGCGCATCACGCGGTAGGCCCATCCGGTGTAAAGGATGATCAGCGGCATCAGAATCAGCGTGGCCCAGAACATCAGCCCGAGGGTCAGGTGGCTGGAGACGCTGTCCCAGACCGTCAGACTGGCGTTCGGCATGCTGGAGGAAGGCATCACGAACGGGAACATCGTGGCCCCGGCTGTGCCGATCACGCCGACGATGGATAGCGAGGAGGCGACGAACGCGGCCAGCGTGCGTCGCGCCATCACCAGCAGCGCGCCGAGCAGCGCGCCGGCAACCCCGAGCGAGGGCAGCAGCCACAGCAGCGGTTGCCTGGCGTAGTTCGCCCACCAGGCGTTCGCATCGCGCACGACGACCTTGGCGAGTGGATCGGGCGCTGCCGCCGGGTCGACTGCCGATGCCAGCATGAAACCCTGGATGCCGCCTGCGCGCAGCCAGATCCCGGCCGCGATGAACGCAAGCGCCGTCACGGCAGCCGCGCCCAGCGCCCAGCGCATGGCCCGCTGCTGGATCGCGCCCTCCGTGCGGTGCACCAGGTAGGTGGCGCCGTGCATCGTGATCATCGCGCTCGAGACCAGGCCGGCCAGCAGTCCAAACGGGTTGAGCAGCTGCCAGAACGTGCCCGTATAGGTCGACACGAGCCGGTTGTCCAGGCCGAACGGCACCCCCTGCAGCAGGTTGCCGAACGCCACGCCGAAGATCAGCGGCGGCACCGCGCCCCCCACGAACAGCGCCCAGTCCCACGCGCGACGCCAGGCCGGATCGTGGATCTTGCTGCGATAGTCGAAGCCGACCGGGCGGAAGAACAGCGCCCACAGAACGGCGAGCATCGCCCAGTAGAAGCCCGAAAAAGCGGTCGCGTACACCAGCGGCCAGGCCGCAAAGAGTGCGCCGCCGGCGGTGATGAACCAGACCTGGTTGCCTTCCCAGTGTGGTCCGACCGTATTGATCACCACGCGACGCTCCGGGTCGGTCTTGGCGACGAAGGGCAGCAGCGTTCCTACTCCCATGTCATGGCCGTCCATGATTGCGAAGCCCACCAGCAGGACTCCGATCAGCAACCACCAGATCACTTTCAACGTCGGGTAGTCGAGCATCGCAATCCCCTTGGGCCGTCAGGCGTGTGCCGGCCCGGCCGTCGCGGCCGGCTCGTTCAGATAGCGGCCGGTACCCAGACTTCCGGGTCCGAGCCGCGCGTACTTGACCATCAGGTAGATCTCGACGGCCAGCAGCAGAGAGTAAAAGCCAAGAAAGCCGGCGAGCGACCCATACAGGCTCGAAACGCTCAGCGTGGACACCGACTGGCTGGTCGGCAGAACCCCGTAGATCGTCCAGGGCTGTCGGCCGTATTCGGCGACGAACCATCCCAATTCGGCCGCCAGCCAGGGCGCGGGAAGCATCCACAGCGCCGACTTGAGCAGCCACGGTCGGGCGGTGCCCGGACTTCTCAGTGTGCTGACGAACGCCAGGGCAAACAGCGCCAGCATCAGGAAGGCGAGCCCGACCATCACGCGAAAGCCCCAGAACATCGGCGCAACGCGCGGTACCGTGTCGTTCATGGCCCGCTCGATCACCGCGGGCGTGGCCTGGCGCACATCGGCGACATACTTCTTCAGCAGCAGTCCGAAGCCAAGGTCGGCCTTGGCTCGCTCGAAGGTGCGCCGTGCGGATTCGTCGTCGCGGTTGCTGCGCAGCGCTTCGAGCGCTATCACCGCCTGCGCGCCGCGCTCGATCCGCTCGCGGTTCCTGGCCTTGATCTGGTGGATGCCCGGTAACTCGCGGCTGACGGAGCGGGTGCCGATCAGGCCGAGGAGCCAGGGGATCTCGATCTCCCAGTCGTTTCTCGACTGCGCTTCGTCGATCCAGGCGACGATCTTCAGGCCAGCCGGCGCGGGCTCCGTGTCCCACATCGCCTCCAGCGCGGCCATCTTGGTCTGCTGCGCTTCGCCGACCGTGTAGCCCGATTCGTCGCCCAGCACGATCACCGACAGCGCCGAGGCCAGCCCGAAGGCGGCGGCCACGCGGAAGCTGCGCTTGGCGAACTCGACGTCGCGCCCTCTGAGCAGGTACCAGCTCGAGATCGCCAGCACGAACGCTGCGCCGGTCACGTAGCCGGCCGAGACGGTGTGCACGAACTTGGCCTGGGCGTCCGGGTTGAACAGCACCGCCCAGAAGTCGACCAGCTCCATCCGCATCGTCTGCCAGTTGAACTGCGCGCCGACCGGGTTCTGCATCCAGCCGTTGGCCACCAGGATCCACAGCGCACTCAGGTTGGTGCCGAGCGCCATCAGCGCGGTCACCATCAGGTGCTGCACCTTGGACAGCCGGTCCCATCCGAAGAAGAACAGGCCGATGAAAGTCGATTCGAGAAAAAAGGCCATCAGCCCTTCGAGCGCGAGCGGCGTGCCGAAGATGTCGCCGACGTAATGCGAGTAGTAGGCCCAGTTGGTGCCGAACTGGAACTCCAGCGTGATGCCGGTGGTGACGCCCAGGGCGAAGTTGATGCCGAACAGCTTGCCCCAGAAGCGCGTCATGTCCTTCCACACGACCTGGCCGGTCATCACGTAGACGCTCTCCATCACCAGCAGCAACCACGCCATGCCGAGCGTCAGCGGCACGAACAGGAAGTGGTACATCGCGGTCGCGGCGAACTGCAACCGCGACAGGTTCACGAGGGATTCACTGACCATCGGTGGGTCCTCCAGGATCCAACGCCGCGCGCGTGCCGGGCACCCGATGGTTCATTCGGCGCGCACGATCAACACCGGTCCGCTCGCCTGGCCGGCGACTTTCTCGGTGGTGCTGCCGACCAGCGCTCTTGCGGCCCGGTTCATGCCACGACGCCCCAGCACGATCAGGTCGGCGCCGATCTCCCGAGCGCACCGCAGTATCGCCTCTTCGGGCCGGCCATCCACGACCCGCCCGGTGGCATGGGCGCCCGCGGCTGAGATCGCAGCCAGAGCCCGCTCGACGTGGGCGGCCGCCTCGGCGTCCGCATCCTGCCGCAGCGCGGCCGAGACCACCCTGAGCGGCAATCCGAAAGCGACGCCGATCGAGGCGGCCAGGTCGGCCGCGCGCCGGGCGTGCGGCGAGCCATCCGTTGCCAGCACGATGCAGTGCGACCATAGATCCGACTCCTGCGGAACGATCAGCACGTCGCAGGGCGCATGACCGGTCGCCGCGCGCACCATCTGGCCGAACAGCAGATTGGCCAGGTAGCTGCGCCTGCCGCGACGCCGCATCACCAGCAGGTCGGCCCCTCGCTCGAGCGCCTCGGCCACGATCTCCCGGGAAAGCTCCGCCCCCGGCCGGACGGCCCCGGTCAGTTCGACCCCCTTGGCGCGCGCCGCTTCCCGAAGCGCATCGAGCCACGATGCGGCCTCGGCCACGGACCGGTCGCCCAGCAAGGGGGCCATGCTCTCGTACTCCGGATTGCTGACGACCGGCAGCACCACGCGCAACCCGATTCCCAGGCGGGCCGCCAGGTCGATCGCGACGCGCTCGGCGCCGGCGTCGAAGGACGTGCCCTGGGTTGCCAGAAGAACGTTGCTGAAGGGTCTGGACACGGCGGTGCGCGGCGGATCTAGTGCGCCGATCCGAACAGGTTGGCCGAAGAGGCCACCAGCACGACGAGAAGCAGCAACGCGATTGCGAACAGCGCGAATTGCCCGCGACGCGCAAAGGCCGGTAGCACGGCCAGACAAGCGGCCGCGGGAGTGCCCGCCAGTACGACGATCCCGACCAGGTTCAGCACGTCACCTTTGCCGATCGAGGCTATCCAGGACCACCCGGTAGGCGCGTGCGTCGCTCTCAGATACTGCGCCAGCGGCAGCGCCCAGTACAGCGGCAGCTGATCGGGCTCCAGCAGCGGCTTGCGAAGACCCAGCACGTAGACCAGGAAACTCAGCACCAGAAGAGCGAAGCCGATGCTGGCCCCGATCCCCAGCACGTGCGCGTATCGACGCTGCTCCGGCGATGCAATCATGCCCGGCCCGCTGGTCAAGTTACGGTCCTCCCGCGCACTCAGAAAGTTCCCAGTCCGTGCACGAGTGCGCGCACGCCGGCGATCAGCAACACGGTCGTCACCAGCCGTCGCAGCGTCGCCGCCGACACGACCCGCAGCAGGCGCACCCCGACCATCGCTCCGAGCATCATCCCGATCACCGACGGCACGACGATGATCGGAATCATCGCACCCTGGTTGATGTAGACCCAGGCGGCAGAGGACGACATCGCCAGTATCAGGCTGCTGGTGCCGGCAGCGACTTTCAGCGGTGCCCCCATCATCAGATTCAGCGCCGGCACGTTCGCCCAGCCGGCTCCCAATCCGAACATGCCAGCCAGCAGGCCGATGAACACGAATGTGACGAACCCGGTCGGGGTGCGGTGCACGGTCCACTCGACGGGTCTTGCGCGCGCGATGTCGTAATACACGCCGTTCAGGCGCAGTGCGGTTGCGATCGCATCGGGCTTTTCCACGGCAGGAAGCTCTGCGGTTTTTGCCTTCCACATCAGCACGACGATCCCGAGGATCGAAAGGCCGAGCATCGTTTGCACGACGGCCGCCGGCAAGGTCAATCCCGCCACGGCACCGGCGATCTGGCTGATCCCGACCAGCAGCGACAGCGGAAGCGCCAGCCGCAGGCTGGCCAGCCCGACCTGCAGCAGACCGGGGCTGGCAGCCAGAGCGCTGGCCAGCGCGACCATCAGTCCGGCCCCGCGGACGAAATCCAGATGAAACGGAAACAGGCCCCCGACGATCGGAACGAACAGTACGCCGCCTCCGACGCCGGCCGGCACCGCGACGATGCCCAGCACGAAGCAGGCGGCGAACAGCAACGCCGGCCAGGCCCACCAGGGGATCGGGCCAGCGGACCCGTCGGCCGCCAGCGCCGGGCAGCAGGCCAGTGCCGCAACGCCGACCAGCAGCGCCGGTGCGCGCAGGGATCCGGGGGAAAAGCTCATGGGCTGGCCGGAAGCGGGCTTGCGCGCGGAGCGTCTACCAGAACGCGAACAGGCGCTCGTTTTCGACCTTGGTTTCGCGTTCGTTCAGCGGCGCGTCGCCCTTGTCGATGCACGCTCCGCTGGCGATGTCGAACACCCAGCCATGCTTGGGGCAGGTCAGCGTCGTGCCGTCCAGCGCCAGGTGCGGGATATTGGTAGCCTCGTGCGGGCAGCGGCTGTCGTAGACGCGGAAAGCGCCCTCCGTGCGGTAGATGAAGACTCCGCGCCCGTCGCAATCCATCCGCATCACGCCGCCGACCGGCAGCTGATCGGTGGCCGTCAGCTCGTGCCAGGTGGCGCCGGCGCCCAGCGCGCGCGGCTGGAATGCGGGCAGATCCATCGCGATGATCAGGTCGATGGCCCACGTGATCTTGGTCAATCCGAGCGCCGGGAACGCCATCAACAGCGCATCGAGCACCTCGTCCGCACTGCAGCCGTCGCGCAGTGCGCGGGCCAGGTACTGGCGAAAGCCCCGTTCCGTCTGGGCGTGGACCTTGGTGACCACCGAAATCAGGTCGCGCGTCTTCACGTCCAGGTGCGATCCGGCCTGCTTCAGGAACTTGAAGTAGTGGCCCATCGCTGCGGGCCTGACCTTGACCAGGTAATTCAATGCATCGCTCATCGTGATGGGATCCCGTCGCCCTGAGCCGAAAGCCGCAACGCTACACCGTCGGCCCGAACCTTGAGTATGCTCGGGCCTGGACGGTGTGGGCGTTTGAAACAGGCAAGGCGCGACAGCGCGGAAAAGGGCCAACGATGGGTGCCGCAGAGGAACTGGGCGAACTGGACGCGTCGATCGCCAGGCGCATCGATGAGGTGGTGGCGCGCAAGGTCGAGGAACGGCTCGCGCAACTTGGGCCGAAGGGGCCGCCTTCGATGACGATCATCGCGACCAAGGGAACGCTGGACTGGGCCTATCCCCCGTTCATACTGGCATCGACCGGGGCGGCACTCGGGTGGGACGTGTCGGTCTTCTTCACGTTCTACGGCCTGAACCTGCTGCGGCGCGATCTTTCGACGCTCAAGGTCAGCCCGCTGGGCAATCCCGGCATGCCGATGAAGATGCCGTTCGGGCCGCAGTGGTTGCGCAACATCGACTGGAACATCCCGAACGCGGTGCAGGCGATCGCGCCGGGATTCGAGTCCCTGGCCACGGCCCTGATGAGGCGGACCATCAGGGACAAGGGCGTGGCCGACGTTGCCGAACTGCGCGCGGCCTGCATTGAAAACGGGGTAAAACTGATCGCCTGCCAGATGACGGTGGACCTGTTCGGCTTCAGCCAGTCCGACTTCATTGCCGAAGTGTCCGACTTTTGCGGCGCCAGCACGTTTCTGCCGACGGCGCAAAAGGCCGACGTGAGCCTGTTCATCTGAAATCACTCGCGCGGGTTCAGGCGCTCGAGGCTTCCGCCGGCGCGGACAGCTTGCAGCTGTCGGGGTACATCCGCAGCTCCGGCACTTCGCCGCGCAGCAGCTTCTGCTGCATCTGCCGCCAGTACTGCACCGTCATCAGGTCCGAGTTGACCTTCCTGAAATGGCGCCGGGCCAGCTCGTTTTTCAGTTGCAGGCCGTACTCGATCTCTTCGGGCAGGAAGACCACGCCCTCCTCGAAGAACCAGGCCGGAACGTCCTCCTCGCCGGGTTCGCGGTCCAGGTTGGTCCGGATCTTCACGTCGGTGAGCTTTTCGACCGCGTCGTAGTCGAACAGCAGCACGCGGCCGTACCGGCCGACGCCGTAATTGCGCGAGTCCAGATCCTTGTTGAAGATGTTGGTGGCGGCATTGTTCCGGATGCAATTGCCCAGGCTCACGATCACATTTTTGATCTCACTCTCGTCGGCGCGCTCCAGGTACACCGGCAGCGGAACGATCTTCAGCTGGGCGATCAGCGACCGGATGAAGACGCTCTGGCCATCGACGTGAACGTTGCCGCCGGCTTCGCGGCAGATGTCGGCCAGCAGAGCCTCGTCGAACATGTCCCGCTCGAGCGTCAGGTTGTAATACATCACGTTGTCCAGCATGCTGCCGGCCCGGTTGATTTCGTGGACTTCGCGGTACTTGTCCAGCACCGCGGCCACGCCGGGAAACTCGCCCCACTTGTAGGACGTCGTCGGCCGGTCGCGGATCACCTTCAGGTGGTAGGAGCAGGCGTCGAACGTGAAGCCCAGCGCGACCGTGCCCGCGTAGCCGGGCGAGCGTTGGAACTTGTGGCCCGATTGCCGCAGCTGCTCGATGACCTCGTTCAGGATCGCGACCTTGCCGACGTGATTGAAGCCGATCGTCGAATAATGGTGCCCCAGCGGTCGCCTGGGCATCAGGCTGAACAGGAACACGCAGGTCTGGTAGTACAGCCGGCTCGTCACATGAAAGTTCGCCAGCGTGGAGCTGAAAAGGTTGTGCACGTCGGCGATCCGGTGCAGCAAGGCATCCACGGCGATGCCGGATTCGCTGTTCAGCAGGGCCACCACGAAGGGAACGAAGCTCGCGTCGCTGAGCGCCCAGCGGCCGACCACGAATGCCGTGCGGTCGCGGAAGAATCCGGCTTCCACCACATCGAGCGCCACCGGCAGCGGCGCCTCCGGCGCGTCGCTGTCGAGCAGGAAGTTGATCCGTTCGACGATCCGCTCCGAGTCTGCGCGCAGATCCCTGAACGGAACCGTAAACCCGGGCACCCGCAGCGCGGTCGCTACCAGCTCGGCGTCGATATGGCCCTGCACCGGAATGCGCCGGAACACCGATGCCATCGACAGGGCCCGGTGCTTGCTGGGCGGCGGGAACGAGTAGGCGACCGGACGCCACAGCTCGTGGCAGATGTTGCGCCGGAGCGAGTGGGCGAAGCTGAATGCGATGTCGGCCTCGTAGCGGTCGGCGATCATCGACGAGAACAGCCGGTCCAGCTGGTCCCACACGCTCGGGTTGTCGGCCAGCGCGGCAAACGCCGCGCGGATCTTCGGCCCATGGCGCGCGGTGTACTGGCTGTACAGCCCGAGGCGCTCCTTGCTGATCCGGATCGAAGCTTGAGGATCCATCGTTTCGAACGCGCACATGGCCCGGAACGGGTATTCGCACAGCTTGGCGTAGAAGTCGTCGAAGATGGCCAGAACGAGCCGCGCCGCGGCATCGATCCGGCTCCAGTCGTCCACACAGGCCGAAAGGCTGGCATATGCGCGGTCGACGGCGTCCCCGTCCTGCGACGGCTCGCTGTCGGACGGCGCGTTCGCGGCGGCCTCGCTGCCGGCGAAATCCGCAATCAGGGTGGTCAGGCTCACGATGGGAGTGTGCCCGACATTGGCTGTCCCGCGTAACCCTGGCCGACTTCAGAAGGTGGCCGAAAGGCGCACCGTCAGGACACCGCCGGTATGCTGTGATCCGACCGGATAGACGCGACTCGCGCCATCGCTGAAGACGCGACCCACCTGCAGCGTGAACGGCTGAGCCCGGATTTCGATGCCCGCCAGCAGATCGGCGTGCGGATGGCTGCCGGCCCGGTCGGTTGCGCCCGCGAAGGCCTGCAACAGCCCGGCGTGCCCGATCAGCTTGAACCGGTCGGTGAGCCGGTACGACCCGTTCAGCTCTCCATACACCGTGTGGATGCTCTGGCCGAAATAGTTGGGCGAAAAGTGCAAGCGTGCGCTGACGGCCTCGGACGTGACGCCGGCGTGCAGCTCCCAGTAGTCGTAGTCGGCGTCCCCGATAAAGGTCGCGCGCGACAGGCCCGCATCGACGCTCCATCCGCGCTCCAGGCGCCGGGCGTAGCCGGCGTAGCCGATCAGCTCCGTCTCCTGCGGGGAGCCGCGGTAGAACTTGACGTTGGAGCCGAACGCCCCCGCGTACCAGCCACTGTCATGGTCGTACGACACGTCGAGCTGCGCTGCTGGTTTGCCATCGGACAGCGAAACGCCGCGCACCCGATTGTCGGACACCAGTGAGGCGGTCGCCGATACCTGGGCGATCGAGGTACTGGCCGCAAGTGCGGTCAGCAGCGCAAGAGCCCATCGCAGCACGGGATGAGCTCAGTGTTGCGAGGTGATCTTGTCGCTGATGGCTGCGTCGCACTTACAAGAGCAGGCCCGGGCCGCGCGTGCGATCGCCGCGCATGCGTCGATTCGTTGAGCGGCGCTTCCGGTGGCGGAGTCGGCGCCGGCCGCGATCCGCAGCAGCGCGCGTGTCTGCTCCAGCCCCAGCGAGGGAGCCAGTTGCTGCAGCAGTGCGACCATTCCCGATACATGGGCGGCGGCAAACGAGGAGCCGTCGACAAATCCCCAGCGGTCCACCGGCAGCGTGGTCGGAACGTCATGGCCAGGAGCGGTCACCGCCGCCGCCGGGTCGCCCACCCCGTTGGCGCCGTCGGCCGACACCGCGATCACGCCGGGGTGCGATGCCGGAAAGCCTCCTCCCGCGGTCAGCGGATCGACCGCGCCCACCACGGCCACCCTGCGCACGACCGCCGCATCCAGCAGCATGTGCAGCAGCTTGTCTTCCGGACCCGTTACGCTCATGTTGATCACGGTGGCCCCGCGGTCCAGAGCGAACTGAAAGGCCTTGGCCAGTGTGAAGCTGTTGCAGTCCGCCGCGGTGCCGACCTCCCAGCAGGCTCGCAGCGCCATCAGCCTGGCCCCGGGTGCGACGCCCGCGATGCCGATCCCGTTGTCAGCCCGCGCCGCGATGATCCCCGCCACTGCGGTTCCATGCATTTCGGCCACATACGGGTGCGCATCCACAAAGTTTTCCACGATCGAAATCTGCCCGGCCAGATCCGGGTGGCTCACTTCAACGCCGCTGTCGAGCTGCGCGACCGACACGTTGCGCCCGGTCGTCACCGCGTGCAGCTCGGCCAGATGCCAGGCGGAGGCCGCCGGCTGCAACGCAAACAGCGGGTCATTATGGGCCAGCGAATGGAATTTGTGCAGCGGTTGCGCCCAGGCCGTCCTGGAATCCTGTGCCAGCTCGTCCAGCAGCGCCGGCAGCGGCCGCTCGTCTGTCACGGTCATCAGAAAGCAGTCGACCCCGAGCGAAACCATCGGCCAGTCGGATTCGAGGACCAGTCCGTGGGCGGACGCGAGGGCGGAGGCGATATGGTGCCGCAGCGCGCGGCCGGACTGCGCGTCGTAGCCACCGCCATAGCTCGCGTCGGGCCGGAAATGCGCCGGCGGAATCCGCAGCATCACCAGGATCCGCCGTTCCTCGCCACCTGGGGGTGCGCTCGCGGGTGCGGGTGCCTGGGCGCGGCAGATCGCTGCTGCAGCGATCATCAGCCCCAGTACGCAGGCGCGGATCACCGTGCTTTGTCCGTCTCGAGCGGCTCGGCCAGCACCACTGCCGGCTCTTCGTGCAGGCGCGTCAACGCGGCCTGCAGGCTCCCCGGGGAGACCGCCACGATGAAGCCGTTCGACGCCGTTGGTCCGTCGACGATGCGGCCGCCTGCAAGGCGCAGTACCCGCGCGACTTCCCGTTGCGGCGCAGCCGGGTCGAACACGACCACCAGGCTGCCGGCGGCGTGCTGGGGCGCGCTGGCCGAGGCCAGCGTGTGATACGCGAGCGCGGTGCGATCCGGTTGCAGCACCTGCCACCCGAGCGCGAAGATCAGTGCGAACTGCACGGCCAGTGCGAATTTGATCCAGGCCGGCATCAGGCCCGCGGACGAGGCTGGCCGGGGCGCCGGCCGGCGGGGTCGACGCGCGGGAGCGGCCTCGACGAGCCGCGGGCGCAGCTTGTCCAGCGCGGCCCCGGCGTCGGGCGGCAGCTCACTGACGATGTAGGCCGAATGCAGCAGTCGCACGGCTTCGAGCTCCGAGCGGCATTCCGCACAGCCTCGCAGATGCTCCTCGACCTGTTCGGCTTCGCCGCCGCCGAGCGAGCCGTTCAGGTACCAGGGCAGCAGCTCCTGTGTCGTCTGATGCGGCGATCTGGCGAAACTCAACACGCGCCCCATCATCAGAACTCCCCCGCGCGTTCCGACAGAAACTGCCGCAACCGCTTGCGCGCGTGAAACATGCGCGTCTTCACCGTGTCCACCGGGCATCCCATGATCTGCGCGATCTCCCGGTAGGCGCACCCGTGGTAGTAGGTCAATTCGATCACCGTCCGCTGCTCGGTGGACATGCGACCGATCTGCTGCAGCAGCAGCGCCCAGCGCTGCTTTTGCATCAACGTGTCTTCCGGCCCGGGTAGCGTCGATTCGAAATCCCGATCGTCGGACTCCACTGGTTCGTCGAACCGACCGATCGCCTTAAGCGCCTTGCGGTACGCGATCGAAAAAATCCAGGTGGACACCTTCGACTGGCCGTTGAAGCTGCCTGCTTTGCGCCAGACCACCAACATCGCGTCGTTCAACACCTCTTCGACCACGTGCGGGCGCCGGACCACTCGCTCAAGGAACCGCGTGAGCCGCGGGAAATAACCGCGATACAGCGTCTCGAATGCCAAGCGGTCGCCGGCGGCAATTCGCCGCAGCAGAACGGCCTCGTCGGCCGATCCGTCAACCGTTCGGCCCGGATCCGCGGCCGTCTTGGAGGTGCGCCCAATCAGCATCGCGACTTTCCCGAGCAACGTGCGTTAATCCCCTTTGAGCGTGAAAGGTTCAATCAGTGCCCCGTCCTGACGTGTTCCAGCGACTCGTGCCGCATAAAGCCGCAAATAAGGGGTGCGAGGGACAGCGAGGGACAGAAGCGGCAGAACGGCCAGCAGGGCTGGGAGGGGAGCAGCGAAGGGCAGGCAGCGCGGAAACGGGCGGAAAACGGCTCCGCGGGCTTGCGGCCCGCGTCGTCCGCCCGGGCGCTCATTGCCGTTTCTTCTCGCGCTTTTCCTGCCGCTTTTCCTTGGCGCTTTTCTGCGCCGGCTTCTTCTTGTCCTTCTTGGTGTCGTGCGATTTGGACATGTCAATCACCTCGAGCGGGGACCAAACGGACCCGTCTCGGCATCTTATCAGCGGCCGATCCGGTGGCGCCAATATGAGCAGCTGGTTCCGCGGCCGGGGCGCCGCTGCTTGCAGCGCCAGATCGGGGCCCGCTATCGTACGGCGTGAGCCGACCGGAGGAGCGAATGCGCAATGCCTCAATTGCAAGTGTCGTTGTGTTGTTGCCGCTGGCGCTGAGCGCGGCCGAGGCGGTGCCCGACAGCCTGGCACCGCCGGCGGGCCTGAAGCGGCTGCTGGACGCGAGCGCAGTGGGCGTTCAGATCTATCGATGCGCCCCGCCGAAGGGCGCCGAGGGGAAAGCCGCGGCCGTGTGGAATTTCGAGGCGCCGCGCGCCACGCTGACCGACCAACGGGGACAGCCGGTCGGCCGCCACTACGCCGGCCCGACCTGGGAGGCCTCCGATGGCAGCAAGGTCACCGGCAAAGTGGCCGCGCGCGCCGACGCGACGGAGCCAGGGGCGATTGCCTGGCTGCTGCTGAAGACCGAATCGGCGGGCACGCCAGGCCGCTTCGATCAGGTCCGCGCGGTGCAGCGCCTTTTCACGTCGGGCGGTTCAGCGCCGCCGGGCACCTGCGCGCACCTCGACGAGGTGCTCGAGGTCCCGTACCGGGCCATGTACGTGTTCTGGGTGCAACCCGCCGAAGCCCGTTAGGGCGAAGGCGGGCGCTCGGCAGCGACCTTTAGCGGCCGCGAGCGATCGGGCCTGAAACCGGCGTCGCGCCGCGCCCCGGCGCGCGACCGCCGGAGCCGCCACCGACGTGCGGCATGGAGACGGAGTGCGGCATGGAGACGGAGTGCGGCGCGGACACGAAGTGCGGTCCACCGACCGGGCCCGGGAACCGGTGGAATCCGTGATCGAATCGGTCGCGATCGCGATCGCGATCGTGATCGTGATGATGATGACGGAAGTCCCACCAGAAAGGCACCACGCCGACACTGTAATTGATGGGACCTTCGCCCCAATTGCAACCGAAGAACTCGGGGTCGCAGCCGTTGCCGTATGAAGGTGCCGGAGCGTACGACGGCGGCGCGCCGTAGTACGAGGGCGCTGCCGCGACCGGGTAGGGCGGGGGAGGCGCCGACGCTTGCCAGCGGCTCTGCTGCAGCTCGCGCTCCAGTTGCTGCAGTTTGTCGTTCAACCTCTGCATTTCGGCCTGGTGCGCCGCCTCGGCGGCGCGGTTTGTAAGCGGTCCTTAAGCTGCTCAGGCATAACCATGACCTGGCCCAGGATGCGAAGCGAGCCGCATCTTCGGCGGCGTAATGTGCGGACGCGCTTCGGTGATCTTCGATCCTTATCGAGTTCGAGCGCCGGAGCGCGAATGGGAGGAGGACTGCCATGCCGATCGATCAAGCGTTCTTTGCCACGTGGACGCCGCGGGCCCAGGGGTTGCTGCGGCTGGTCGCCTCGTTTCTGTTTCTGCAGCATGCGACCGCGAAATTCTTCGGGATCCCGCACGTCGCGTTCTTCGACAGCCTGCAGCTGATGTCGCTGATCGGGATCGCGGGCATCATCGAGCTGGTCGGCGGCACGCTGCTGCTGATCGGGCTGTGGGCGCGGGCCGCCGCGTTCGTGCTGTCCGGTGAAATGGCGTTCGCCTATTTCATCGCGCACGCCAAGCACGACATCATCTCGCCGATGATGAACCAGGGCGAGCCGGCCGTGCTGTACTGCTTCGTATTCCTGTTTCTGGCCGTCGCCGGTGCCGGGGCCTGGAGCGTGGACGCCGCGCGCAGCGCTGCCAGGACCTGACGAAAACTCCCCTCGCTGCGGGACCGGGGCCGGGCTCGCCCGGCGTAGCGGGGCTACGCCCGGCGAAGCCGGGGCGAGGGGTCAACGCATATTGCCCGTGTGCCCCAGCGAGTAGCGCCCCGGCTGGGGCCACACGGTCAGCCCGTGCGGCTCCATGCCGACCGCGACCTGGCTGACCGCGCCGGAGTCGGTGTCGAACACGTACACGACATCGTCGTAACGGCCCGACAACCACAGCTGGCGCCCGTCGGCGCTGACGTTGCCCATGTCGGGGCTGCCACCGCCCGGAATGGGCCAGGTCTGAACCACCTTCAGCGTGCTGAAGTCGATCACGGACACGCTGCCAGGTCCATGGCGCTTGCCGTGAATCCGGTTCGAGCCCCGGTTGGCCACATAAAGGTGCGTCCCATCACGGCTCGGGTACAGCCCGTGCGTACCGATGCCGGTTGCGATGAAGCCGACCTCCTTGAAGCCCGCCCCATCCACGATGAAGGTGCCGTCGGCCATCATGTCGGCCACCAGGAAGCGCTGGCCATCCGGCGTGACCCGGATGTCCTGCGGCATTCCGCCCTTTGACAGCTTCAGCAGCCCGATCACCCGGCGCTGCACCATGTCGATTTTTGCCAGCGCGCCGGAAAACTCGCACGTGAAAATCGCGTAGCGGCCATCGATCGAGAAGTCGGCGTGGTTAATACCCTTGCAGCCGGCGACCTTCAGCGACGAGTTCAACGCCATCGAGTGCGGGTCGCGGAAATCGAGCCGCTCGTGCGCTTCGGCCACCACGATGGCTTCGCGACCGTCCGGCGTGAAGTACATGTTGTACGGGTCGTCGACTTTGATCGGCTTGCCGGGCTTCGCGGTCTTCGGGTCGATCGGCGTCAGGCTGCCGTCGGTGCGCCCTTCCGCGTTGTTGGTGACCCAGAGCGTCTGCAGGTCCCACGACGGCACGATGTGCTGCGGATTGGTGCCGACCTTGAAGCGCTCGACCACTTTGCGGGTGGACGGGTCGATCACGTACACGTCGTTGGAGCGCAAGTTCGGTACGTAGACGCGCGGCAGCGCGCCGGCCACCGCCGCGCTCAGGCTGCCGGCCCGCGCCCCGGAGTACAGGTTGCCGGGTTCGAGGACGGGCGGCATTCCGGGCGCGACGTCGACCGCGGGCGCGGCCGCGAGCGGCTGAGGCGTTGCGAGCGGGGTGAAGCACAGCGCGAAGCCGGCTGCGAGGATGCGGATGATCATGCGCGTACGTCCAGTCTCTAGGAGCCGCGGCGCGCCACGCTGGCGCGGATCGCGGCCACCGTTTGGGAAATGATCTGCTCGACACCCAGTGCGCCCAGCTGTGCGCTGGCGCGCCGAGGATCGCCGCCATACACGCCCTGGGCAGGTCCCAGCGGTGTCGGCTGCTTCAGCAATTCGGTCCGCACCGCGCCCGGGTCGATGGCGAGCATCAGCGACGTGTCAGCCAGCGCGGCGTGGGTTCCGATCTCGTCGTCACGAAAGCCCCGTTCGCGCAGCACGGCAGCGAAGCCTTCTTCGCTGGCGCGGTAGTACTCGGCGATCGCGTGCACGCGGGCCGGTGAATGCGCCCATTCGCGATTCAAGCGGTCGGCGACGGATTTCAGGTCCTTCTGGTAGCCACCGTGATCGCCCAGCAGCACGATGTCCCGGAAACCGTGCGTCCGCAGGCTGCGCGCCGCGTACTCCAGGGTCCGTTCGAACACCTCGTCCGGGATCGAAATCGTTCCGGCAAAGCGCATGTGGGAAGAGGGCGGGTCGATGCGACCTTCGGGAACATAGGCGATCACCGGCGCGACGATCGCGTTGCCGAGCGATGCGGCGATCCTGCCGGCCAGGAACCTGACCCGTTCATTGTGCTTGCCCAGCACGATCGCCGGTCCGCTTTGCTCGGTGCCCCCGATCGGCACGATCGCGGTGGTCTGGCCGGCGTCGATCGCCCCGCGCAGCTCGGTCCAGGTGAGCTCCTCCAGGAAGACCGACGGCGGCGACTGCGCGCGCGCCGCGACCGCCGGCGCCAGCATCGCCGCGCACAGACCCAGACACCAGGTTTCGCGGACCATCGTGGCTTGAAGTCGACTTGCGGATTGCGGAAAGCTTCGTACGATACGCGAATGTCGAGCAGGACATCCGAGCGATTCAGCGCGCTGTACCGGCTGCGCGTCGATGGGCGCGACGTTCAGGCGCGCGCTCGCGCGCTCGCGCTCGAGCAGAGCATCGAGATGCCGCTGGAGGCGGTCACGCAGGATTTCATCCGGGATAACGTGGTGGCGCGGGTCGAATCGATCGAGGCCGCCGCCGACGGTGGCGGCGCCGGATTCGATGTGAAGCTGTCGTTCGCGACCGCGACCACCGGCCTGGAGGCCGGACAGTTACTGAACATGCTGTTCGGGAACTGTTGCGGACCAGGAATATGCGCGATTCGGACCGCGGGTGGCGGCAGTGCAGCGCGCGATCGAACGCGCGGGCGCCGAACGGATGCCGGCAGGTCGCGTGCTGTACGCGCCGACCCTGTCGGGGGGACCCAGGCGACTGCGCGAGCAGCTGCGAATCGTGCACGATCAGGGAGTGGCAGCCGTGCTGATCTGTCCAATGCTGAGCGGGGTGCCGACGCTGGTCGAGCTGGTGCGCGAGGAGGCCGGCGTTCCCATCCTGGCGCACCCGGCATTCGCGGGGAACGCGCGCATCGCGCCCGACCTGTTGCTGGGACGCATGTTCCGGCTATTCGGCGCCGATGCGACAATCTTCCCGAACTTCGGCGGCCGCTTCTCGTATCCGCGTGAGACCTGCCGGGCGATCGCGCGACGCGCGCGGGAGCCGCTCGGAGGCGCCGCTGCGATACTGCCGGTGCCCGCCGGGGGAATGGGAACCGGGCGGGTGGACGAGATGATCGAAGAATTCGGTTCCGACGTGATGCTGTTGATCGGCGGCCACCTCCTGGCCGGAGCGACCGCAGCGGGCGACTCGATCCTGGCCCGGGCCACTGCCTTCGTCGAGCGGGTTCACGCTGCGGCAGCCTCGTTGCGGCCGCCGGCGGCGGGGCGGGAACAATGAGCGAGCCGGTGTTGCGAAAGGCCAGCGCGCCCGGTCGATGGGACCGCGTGGAACTGCTGCGCTACAAGCGGGAGGGCGAGGCACCGTTTGAAGGCGTCACGCGCCAGGTGCTGTTCGAGGACGCCGGCGGTGCCCAGTGGCGTTACTTCGAGGTTGCGCCCGGAGGCCACACGACACTGGAGCGCCACGACCACACCCACGCGGTGATGATCCTGCACGGCGGCGGCCGCTGCCTGGTCGGCGACACGATCTACTCGCTCGCCGAGCACGACCTGGTGCGTGTTCCTGCGCTGACGTGGCACCAGTTCCGGGCGCACGAAGACAGGGCGCTGGGTTTCCTGTGCCTGGTAAGCCGGGAACGGGATCGCCCGCAGATTCCATCGGATGAACAGATGGCGCAATTGGGTATCGATCCCCGGGTCGCCGCATTCATTCGCACTTGAATTTGCGGCAGAATGGTTTGCGCGGTCGAGAGTCGTACCGGGAGGAACTGAGGATGAATCTGCGCGCGTTGCTGGAGTGTCCGAAGGGCCAGCTCACGATGCCCGGCTCGCGGAGCGACTACGCGTATCTGAGCCCGACGGATCCGGCGTCCCAGGCGATGACCGACTTCAGGAACGGCCCGATGATCACGACGCCGGCGTCGACCTCGATCGAGCTGGCACTGCAACAGATGAAGCTTTCCGGGGCCCGGTTCGCTTTCGTGGTCGATGAGCGGGCAACGCTGGTGGGGTCGGTGACCTCCTACGACATTCAGGGCGAGAAGCCGATTCGCTACATGCAGTCGATGGACTGCTCGCACAATGACTGTGCCTGGCGCGACGTGACGGTCGAGAACATCATGGAGCCGTTGGCCGAGTGGCAGGTGCTCGAGCACTCGGCCGTCGCGCGCCTGACCATCGGCGATGTGGCGGCGGTGATGTCCGACGCCGGCCGGCGTTACCTGGTGGTGGTGGAAAGATTGAAGGATGGCGAGGCGTGGCAGGTGCGGGGATTGTTCTCAGGCGCGCGGATCCAGTTGTTACTGGGTACCGCGTCGCCGGGACTTGCTACCGCCCACACATTCGCCCAGATCGAACGGGAAATCGCGTAGGCCGGCCTGCGCTGCCGGCCTGCGCTTAGCTTCCCGATTACCCTGAGAGCGGTGTCCGGCAGCCTCTGCTGATTTTGTTCGGCCGCTCGACGCTTCACAACATCTGGAGCGCCAGAGCAATGCCCTGCCCGCCGCCGATGCACAGCGTGACGATGCCGCGCTTCAGGCCGTCGCGCTTCATCGAGTGCAGCAACCGGGTGGTGAGCACCGCTCCGGTCGCGCCGATCGGGTGACCGTGAGCGATCGAGCCGCCCTCGACGTTGACCACGTCCTCGGCGAACTCCAGTTCGCGTAAGCAGGCGAGCGTTATGGCGGCGAACGCCTCATTGATTTCGATCCGCTCCACGTCGGAGCGCTTCCAGCCGGCCCGTTCCAGCGCAAGGCGCACGGCCGGCACCGGGCCGATGCCGAACATGCCCGGCTCGACCGCGACCACCGCGTGCGCCACCAGCCGCGCCACGGGCTGCAGGCCACGCTTTTGCGCAAACGCCCGCTCGGCCACGATCATCGCCGCGGCGCCGCTGTTCAAACCGGGCGCGTTGCCGGCGGTGATCGTGCCGTCCTTGCGAAAAGCGGCCTTCAGCTTGGCCAGCGATTCGATCGTGGTGTCGGGTCGATTGGCTTCATCCTTGTCGAAGCTCACCGGGCCCTTGCGGCTCGGCACTTCGACCGCGACGATCTCGTCCTTGAACTTCCCGGCTGCCTGGGCGGCACCGAAGCGCTGCTGAGAGCGCGCCGCCCATCGATCCTGGTCGTCGCGGCTGACGCGGTACTGGGCCACCAGATCCTCGGTGTGCCAGCCGGAGTGCTCACCGCTGAAGGCGTCGTTCAGACCGTCGCGCAGCATGCTGTCGTAAATCTGGGCATCGCCCATCCGGTAGCCCCAGCGGCCGCCGGGCACCAGATACGGCGCCTGGTCCATGTTCTCCATTCCGCCGGCGATCGCGCACGAGGTATAGCCCGCAAGGATCTCGAGAGCCGCGCTGGCGATCGCCTGCGCTCCCGAGCCGCAGACCCGGTTCACCGTGAGCGCGGGAACACGCACCGGCAGCCCGCCGGCCATTGCGGCCTGGCGCGCCGGGTTCATCCGGGTACCGGCCTGGATCACGTTGCCCATCACGACGGTCTCGATCAGGTCCTCGCCGAGGCCGGAGCGCTTCAGCGCCCCCCGGATCGCTGCGGCGCCGAGGTCCGGCGCCGGCACGTCTTTGAGCGAACCGCCAAAGGTGCCGATGGCGGTGCGGACCGGATTGCAGATGACGATTTCGCGTTCGGACATGAGCGGTCTCCAAAAACAGTTGCCAATGCAACACTTGCATGTACAATAATCTCTATGAACGATGCTGTCAAGCCGAAGGGCTGCACCAACCTGAAGCTGCGCCAGTTAAATCGCGTCGTCACGCGTCACTACGACGCGTACATGGCGGTCACGGGGCTGAAGAACACACAGTACTCGCTGCTGTCGCACGTGGTACTGCAGGGGCCGGTCCGCCCATCCGATCTGGCGCGCTGCATGCGCGTGGAGGCGTCCACCCTGACTCGTAATCTGCGGCCACTGATCGTTCAGGGCTGGCTTCGGCTGGGGGCCGGCGAGGACGCGCGCTCGCGCCTGGTGGAAGCGACGGCGGCGGGCCGCGCCAAGCGGCTGGAGGCCCAGCGCGCCTGGAAGCAGGCGCAACTCGCTCTGAATGCGCGCCTGGGCTGCGAGCGCGTGGCGGCGCTGCATACGCTGATCGACGATTGCATCGAGCAACTGGCCGATCAGCAGGGCGACGCGGCAGCGGACGACCCGCTGGTATGAATCCTTCCGGGAGGAAACCGAGGCGATGAAGGAACTGTACCTTGAAGATTTCGCACCTGGGCAAACCTACCGCGGGTCCGGTCGCATCCGGATCGACAAGGAGGGCATCAAGCGCTTCGCGGCCGAATTCGATCCACAACCGTTCCATCTCGACGAGAAGGCCGCGGGCAGCTCGATCTTTGGAGGACTGGCAGCGAGCGGCTGGCATACCGCTGCGGTAACGATGCGACTGCTGGTCGAAAGCGACTTCAAGCCCGCCGGTGGCATCGTCGGCGCCGGCATCGAGGATTTCCGCTGGCCGCGACCGGTTCGCCCGGGCGATGAGCTGCGGGTCGAGAGCGAGGTGCTCGAGATGCGGCCTTCCAGGTCTCGCCCGGATCAAGGACTGATCAAGGTCAGAACGACTGCTCTGAATCAGGACGGCGAAGCGGTGCTGATCTACGTCGGCAATCTGATCGTGCGGGCTCGGCCCAGATGAGTATCGAAGCTGCCGGGACTTGCATCCGCATGACCCGGTGAGCCGAAATACCTGCGCGCGGACCTCGAGTTCCGGAGCACGGCTCCACGGAAGCTCGCATATTGTGCAACCACCCGATTGCATTTCGTCCCGGGCCGTGCTAGCGTTTCCGCAACTCGGAGGTTGCATATGACCCGGCACACCGATCGGATCGAGAAGAAGATCTTGCTGCGCGCTCCGCGCGAGCGCGTATGGGGCGCCATCAGCGACGCCAGGCAGTTCGGCACGTGGTTCGGCGTCGAGTTCGACGGCGAATTTGTCGCCGGCGCCCGGCTGACCGGCAAGATCACCCCGACCAAGGTCGATCCGGAGGTTGCGAAGTCCCAGCAGCCATACTCGGGAAAGGCGTTCGAAATCGAGGTCGACCGCATCGAACCCATGCGACTGCTGTCCTTCCGGTGGCACCCGTTTGCGGTCGAGCCTGGGCTCGACTACTCGAAGGAGCCCGCGACGCTGGTCGCCTTCGAGCTGGAGCCGGCGGCGGGCGGAACGATGTTGACGATCACCGAGTCCGGCTTCGATCGGATCCCTCTTGCGCGCCGCGCCAAGGCATTCGCGGCGAATGACCAGGGTTGGCTGGCCCAGACGAAGCTGCTCGAGAAGTATCTGGCGCGGACGTCCTAGCGAAACGCGCAGGCGGCCGGCTTGTCGCGATCGCGCGCTTCCGTTTCCTCGAAGCCTGCCAGGGCGGCGCCGGTTTTCGCGGCCCTCGGCGATCCGACACGCCTGCACATCGTGGCCCGGCTCTGTGAGGGCGGGCCGCAGTCGATCGCCCGCTTGACGGATGGTTCGAGCGTTTCGCGTCAGGCGATCACCAAGCACCTGCACGCGCTGGCGCGGGCCGGGCTCGTCCGCAGCGAGCGCGCCGGTCGCGAGCGCATCTGGCAGCTTCAGACCCGGCGCCTCGCCGAAGTGCGCCGATATCTGGACCGGATCTCGGACCGGTGGGACGAAGCGCTCGATCGACTGCGGGCATTCGTCGAAAAGGAGCAGCGCTAGGGACCGGCAGACCGGGCGTTGAAATCCCCGCCGGGTCAAATGTCGGGAATGGATGGCGTATCGCGTCCTTAATGGGTGAGGCGGCCGATTGCGGTCCGCCGAAAACCGACGAATTCGATTTCAGACTGGGAGAAACATCATGAACAAGCGCACCGAGCGGTTGCCCCGCGTCAACCGCGCCAGAGCAGTCACGGGCTCGATGCTGGCCCTCGTCTTGGCGATGGCCGCCGGCGTTTCCGCCACCGCCCGCGCCGAGTACCGCTGCGGAGCGTCAGCGCTGCAGGAAGATCGGCGAGCCTGTGAACTGGCCCAGCGCGATTCGCCGGACGCGCTGCGTCAATTCATTGACCGCACCAGAGGCATCTACGCACTCTACTTCTACGACTACGTCACGGACGCAGACGCCGACCGCTGGGAAACGGCGCGCAAGGACGAGAAGGCGCCCTCGACCGCAGTGGCTCAAAGTCGGGATTAGCGCCTCGAAAGCGCCGCCGGCGCGAGAAGTTGACGGGCCCATGGAAGAGCTTCGGCGGTCGTTTGACCGCCGAAGCGGGCGGGTCCTAGGCCGATTCGCGCGCGCAGTGCTCGAGCCACTGCGCGGTGACCTTTTCCTGCAGTGCGTTCTGCTTCAGGCGCTCGTTCAGCGACCCGAAATCGACCGCGTCCAGCGGCTGGTCCTGATTGAAGCAGGAGAACACGACCGAGCTTTTGCCGGTGCGCACGTCGCGGTGCACCTGCAGGCACTGGGCGCAGATCTCCTTCATCATGCACTGCATCGGCGAGTTGATCGATCCGATCGCGCAATGGTTCGGCTTCAGGTGCCGCTTGAGCACGTCGTGGCGCGCCTTGGCCACGCCCGCCATCATCCGGTCCGAGCCGATCGCGATGATGCGGTCCGCCTCTTCGGTGCGGATCGCGACTTCGCCCAGGCGGCCGGTCGCGTAGGCTTCCATCGCCTGCACGATGTTGCCCACGAAGGCGCGGTCCTGCGGGCGGCGTGGCGCAAACCCAGGGGCCTCGTCGCAGCACCACACGACGACGTCGGCGGCGGCTTCGATCTCGTCGATCTTGTAACGGTCGATGACCTTCTTGTACCCGGCGAAGTACAGCACGCGCGAGCCGCACGCCCGGAACGCCTGCCCGATCGAAAACAGCACCGCATTGCCCAGGCCACCTCCGGCCAGCAGCACCGTTTCGCCGCTTTCGATGTGGGTCGGCGTGCCGGTCGGTCCCATCAGGATCACCGGCTCGCCCGGGGCGAGCGCCGCGACCAGGTTGGACGAGCCTCCCATCTCCAGCACGATGCACGACACCAGCCCCCGCTCCGCGTCGACCCAGGCGCCGGTCATCGCGAGGCCCTCGGTATGCAGCCGGGTCCGTGCGACCAGCCTGGACAGCGACTCGAAGTTCTGCAGCCGGTAGAACTGGCCCGGGCGGAACTTGCGGGCCGCCGCCGGCGCCTTGATCACGACCTCGACGATCGTCGGCGTCAGCCGCTGCACCGAGTGGACGGTGGCGAGCAGCTCGGCCGCCAGAGCGGCGAAGAAATCCTCGCTGCCTTTCGAGGAGGCCGCTGCGCGCTGATGCAGTAGCCGCGAGATCTTCGGATAACCCTGGCGCGCCGAGGCCATCGCCTTGACGACGTTGCCGAAATACGAGGGGTGCAGGTCTCCGAAGAAGCTGATGAAGCGGCCGTCATCCAGCCGCGACAGCAGCACGTCGGCGCTCGGTGGTTTGGGCAGTCCGTGCGCCGGTTCGACCGACCGGCCGTCCTCATCGCAGGCCGTGAAGTATTTGCCGTCGAGCTTGAAATGGGCGGCATCCTCGCGCGCCAGCACGGTATTGGGCGAGGTGCCGGCCGCCACCAGCACCGTGTGCGCCGACATCCAGTGCTCACCACTCGTGCTCCACTTGCCGTCCTCGCCGAGCTGCTGCCGATTGAAGCGGATCCCCTTGACGGCGCCGAAGTTGTCGACCTCGACTCCGGCCGGCGCGAGGCCCTCGATGAACGAGATGCCCTCCTCCAGCGCCTTTTCGACTTCCTCGTGGTTCAGCGTGTACGAGGGGCTGTCGATCAGGCGGCGGCGGTACACGATGGTGGCGCCGCCCCATTCGCGCAGCATCTCCGCGATCCGCGCCGCGCGATCTTGCCGGCGAGCCCGCTCGCGCTCCTCGCGCAGCGCGCGCGCGTGGGCCAGGAACTCCTCGGCAACCTCGCGGTCCAGGTCGTCCCAGCGCTCTCGGATTGCGCCCTCGCCGATGTCGCCGGCGAGCTCCTCGAAACGCTGCAGGAATTTCTCGACCTGCACCGCGTAGTAGGCCAGCGACTCGGTGGCCGCATCGATCGCGGTCAGGCCCCCGCCGATCACGACCACCGGCAGCCGCAGCTGCAGATTGGCGATCGAGTCGGCCTTGGCGGCGCCGGTGAGCTGCAGCGCCATCAGGAAGTCGGACGCCGACCGCACGCCGCGCGCCAGTCCGTTGGGCACGTCGAGCATGGTCGGCTTGCCCGCACCTATGCACAGCGCGATGTGATCGAACCCCAGCGCCATCGCGTCGTCGACCTCGAGCGTGCCGCCGAACCGCACGCCGCCATACATCGCGAATTGCTCGCGCCGCTCCAGCAGCAGCCGGATCAGCTTCAGGTTGTTCTTGTCCCAGCGCACCGTGATGCCGTACTCGGCCACCCCGCCGAACCCGGCCAGCACGCGCTGATCGAGCGGCTCGGTGATCGACTGCACGTCGCGCAGCGGCTCGAAGCCGGTGCGGCTGCCATCGAGGCGCACGCCGGCCAGCGACTCCGGCAGCGGCTCGATCTTCAGCCCATCGATGCCGACCACCGTGTGGCCCTCGCTCAGCAGGTGGTGCGCCAGCGTGTAGCCGGCCGGCCCCAGGCCGACCACCAGCACCTTGCGGCCGGTCGCCGCGCGCGGGTAGGGGCGGGCGATGTCCATCGGGTTCCAGCGCGTCAGCAGGCTGTAGATCTCGAAGCCGAACGGAAGCTCCAGCACGTCCTTCAGCGTGCGCGTCTCCGCCTGCGGGATGTTGACGGGCTCCTGCTTCTGAAAGATGCAGGCCTTCATGCAGTCGTTGCAGATCCTGTGCCCGGTGCCGGCCACCATCGGGTTCTCTACAGCGATGATCGCGAGCGCCCCGATCGGCAAGCCCTGCGTCTTCAGCATGTGGAATTCCGAGATCCGTTCCTCGAGCGGACAGCCGGACAGCGCGACGCCGAACGCGCTCTTCTTGTAGACGATCGCCTGCGGGGTGTCCTTCGATGGCCGCTCCTTCAGGCCGTCCGAGCACGAGTCCTTCTTCTGGGGATGACACTGGATGCAATAGTGGGCCTGGTCGAGCGCGCCGGCCAGGTCGAAGCCGCCATCGGTCAAACCAAAGCCCGCGCGGCGCCGGATATGATCGGGGCGTATGCGCAGCTGCGAGACGCCTTCTTCCTGCTGCCATTGCGCCGGGCGGATCAGATGGATCGGATCCACGCTTGCCGGAATCTTGAACAGCAGGCCGTCATGATGCCGATCCCGCCCGGCGGCGGTGTGCACGGACCACGCCGAATACTGCTGCGCAATGCGGAGCTCTTCTGCATGGGCCGTCTCGTCGACGAGCCACTCACCGACCTTGCGGGCGAACAGCAGCTCTTCGAACGGCGCCCCCAGCAGCTGCTGCAGCCGCGCAAACAGCGCATCGCCGTCGAACCGGGCCGCCTCTTCAGGCTTGATCTTCTTGGCCGCCTGCCGCTGGACGAATTCGCGCTTGATCCTGAACAGCGGTTCGAGCTCCGCGTGGTGCCCTTTCAACGCGGCGAGCTCGGCGCCCACGCCAAAGAGCTCGCCTATGAATGCCTCGAGCTGTGGCGCGATCCGCAGGGCCAGGTCGGTGGAGGCGGCGCGGGTGACGTCGGCAGGATGGCTGCGGGCTTGCACCAGCTGCTGGTGCAGCTGCGGATCGGCCTCGGCAAGCTGCGAGAGAAAGATCTGATCGAGCCGGATCAGGCCCTCGCGCCGGTACAAGTCGGCGACCGAGAACCCGTGCGCAAAGATCGGCATTTCTGTTCGATTCATATCCGGCCCGGCTGAAACGACAAATGATACTGTCGATGCGGCGCGATCCGACGAGCGGCTTCGTATGATTTGAAGGAATTTGACCATGAGCAAAGATGCTAACGGCTTCGATTGGAGCGACCCGCTGCTGCTGGAAGAGCAGCTCACGCAGGACGAGCGGATGGTGCGCGATGCGGCCCGTGCGTATTGCCAGCAGAAGCTGCTGCCGCGCGTGATCCAGGCCAATCGGGAAGAGCGCTTCGACCGCAGCATCATGAACGAGATGGGCGAGCTGGGACTGCTCGGCTCGACCATCCACGGCTACGGCTGCGCCGGCGTCAATCACGTCTGCTACGGGCTGATCGCGCGCGAGATCGAACGGATCGACTCCGGATACCGCTCGGCCATGAGCGTGCAGTCCTCGCTCGTGATGTACCCGATCCTCGTTTACGGCAGCCAGGCGCAGCGCGACCGGTACCTGCCCAGGCTTGCCACGGGCGAGTGGATCGGCTGCTTCGGCCTGACCGAGCCCGATCACGGCTCCGATCCGGGCAGTATGAACACGCGCGCGAGAAAGACCGCCGGCGGATACCGGCTCACGGGTACCAAGACCTGGATCAGCAATTCCCCGATCGCCGACGTGTTCGTGGTGTGGGCCAAGACCGAGGACGCAGTGATCCGCGGCTTCGTGCTGGAAAAGGGAATGAAGGGGCTGTCGGCGCCCAAGATCGAAGGCAAGATGTCCCTGCGTGCCTCGACCACCGGGCAGATCGTGATGGACGACGTGCTTGCTTCCGAGGAACAGCTGTTGCCGGGAGCGGCCGGCCTGAAAGGGCCCTTCGGCTGCCTGACCAAGGCCCGCTACGGGATCGCCTGGGGCGCGCTGGGCGCGGCCGAAGATTGCTGGCACCGGGCGCGGCAATACACGCTGGACCGGATCCAGTTCGGCCGGCCGCTGGCCGCCAACCAGCTGATCCAGCTCAAGCTTGCCAACATGATGAGCGAGATCGCGCTGGGGCTGCAGGCTTGCCTGCGTGTGGGGCGCCTGATGGACGAGGAGCGCGCCGCTCCCGAGATGGTGTCGCTGATCAAGAGAAATTCGTGCGGCAAGGCGCTGGAGATCGCCCGCGCCGCGCGCGACATGCACGGCGGCAACGGCATCTCCGACGAGTTCCACGTGATCCGCCACATGATCAACCTGGAGACCGTCAACACGTACGAGGGCACGCACGACATCCACGCGCTGATCCTGGGGCGCGCGCAGACCGGGATTCAGGCGTTTTCTGGTTGATCCCTCGGGAGGAGGGCGTGACCGCCGACGAGGCGATAGCGTTCGTGCGCGAACACGGTGTCGATCGCTTTCGCAAAGGGGCCCGTCCCGCCTCAGAACAACATATAATTGGACATATACGGAGCGAGGAGAACTTCGTGGGTCAAGTCACGATCTATCTGGATGACGAAACGGAAAAGAGGGCGCGCGAGGCGGCCGAATCCGACGGGGTTTCTTTGAGCAAATGGGTCGCAAAGAGGATTCACAAGGGTGTCGGCACGGAGTGGCCGGCCGCTGTACGGGAACTGGCTGGCGCATGGCCCGATCTTCCGCCCGCCGAGGAAGTTCGGCAGTCGCCTAGGAAGGACATTGCACGCCGTCGCCTGTAGCAATGTTTGTACTCGACACGAACACGGTCATCGACTACTTCAAGGGCAGAGGCAAGGTTGCCGAGAAGCTGTTGTCCGTGGCTCCCAGGGAAGTTGCTCTGCCGGCGGTAGTGGCGTACGAAGTCTGGGTAGGCGTGTTGGGCTAGGACACCCGCAGGCTCGCGTTCGAGGCTCCGTCAGAATTTCTCGTCCC
Organism: Betaproteobacteria bacterium; assembly: GCA_005882215.1. Lineage (GTDB taxonomy): Bacteria > Pseudomonadota > Gammaproteobacteria > Burkholderiales > Burkholderiaceae_F > VBCK01. The sequence goes on from VBCK01000154.1 coordinate 58,047, forward strand.
AGGTGACCCGGCCATCGCCGCCGACCAGCGCGACGCGGACCTTGTCCTGCGACTTGTATCGGAAGCCCGGGAGCAGACTGGCCGTCGCGTCATGCATCACCTCGAACGCGATCGCCGCCTCCTTTCGCTTCCAAAGCTCCCGCGCATCGAGCGTCTCGCGTACGAACGACTTCAGCGGGCAGACGGCGAACACACTGATCACCTCGTGCTTCCTGTGCAGGGCGAAGCTCAAAGGCGCGGAGGCCGCCGCCTCGGCTTGCCCGGCCTGCGATGACCCGACGTGCTTGCGCAGTGCCGCCAGCTCGTTGTACAGGTACAGCATCTTGAAGCCGCTGCGCTCCAGGACGCCCTGCCGCACGTCCATGACCCGGAGGAGTCTCAGCAGGATCGAGGTCGTATCGGGCTCGTCTTCAAAGTCGGAATTGAGCGGGAGGATGAAAATCAGGTCGCAGTTCTCCTCGCTGGCGGCGGCGAACGTTATCGGCAGGTTGTCGATCACGGCCCCGTCCTCGTACAGGTTGCTGCGCCGCTCGACGTAAGGAAACAGCGGCGGCATGTCCATCGACGCGAAGACGGCCGCCTTCAGCCCCGACAGATAACTGGCGGGGTCGCTCGCGTCGAGCTGCTCGTAGGTGACGTGAGCAAGAACCGGGGGAGCCGGATTATTGGTTGCGCACTCCAGTTCCCCCGAGCGCACGTTGGATCGCGTCAGATAGAAGTGGATGCCGGTTTGCAGCAGCTGTTGGCTGACGTCCGGCCGGCCGAAGATCCGATCGAACACCTGTTGCCACGGAAGCGACGAAAGCAGGGCGTTTCTGCGCAGCGGTACGTACCACGTCGGCGCCGCCAGCGACTTCGCGCTAATGCGGCCCCACCACCGCTCGTGAAGGCCGCGCCCATCCCAGTTTCCCTCCGGCTTGATCAGGTTGGCCAGCCAGAACATGGCGTTCCAAGACCCGATCGACGTTCCCGAAATCACTTTCACTTTGTTCAGAGCATCGTGTTCGGCCAGAAACCGGTAAATCGCCTTCATCGCGCCGGCCTGGTGGGCGCCTTTGGCCCCGCCGCCGGCAAGAACGAGGCCGATTCGACTCACGCCGGCCAAGGGATCGCTTGTCATTGTTCCCGGTTGTGGAATTTGCGGTGGACCGTCCGCGTAGGTGTCTGGCTTCAGCCTGAGAGCGACCAGGACCCAGTTCAGGAACGCCGCCGCGTTGTAGGCGACCAGCAATCCGAAAAGAAACAGTGCAACGACGATCAGCGCGTGACCGAACGCGCCCAGGCTGATGGCGACCGGTCCGCGGGTGATTCCCGGCAGCTCCGATTCGAGAAACCGTGCAAAAACGCCTACTGCGGGCTCCGTCAAGTTCTCGTTCAGAAGCCTGAAGCCGGAAAACACCCACCACAGGCACAGCGCTGCGAACGGCAGGGAGAAAGCGAGCGGCAGCCGAACGAACATCCAGCTGAGCGCGCCCAGCAGTGCGTTCATGTCGCCTCCGTTCGGAAGTCGACGGCTTGCATGACCATGGTCGAGCAGCTGGTAAGGAAGTTATCGATCCGGGGCGCGCGACAGTCTAGCCGCACTCGAGCCCTTGGCAGGTGGAGGCGGGCCTAGAATCCGGTGCACCCGAAGGAGCAAACGCGATGGTCGATCGCCTGGCGCAGTTTCCCGAGGCTCTGCGCTCGACCCGGCGCTACGTGCGTAACGTCGCGCTCTGGTTGTCGCGGCGAGCGCGTCGATGAGGCGGTCGGACCGGGCTAGTGGAGCGCAAATATGATGATCGAAGACGTTCCCGAGCCCCCGAAGAACCCCGAGACGAGACCCGAGGTCGTCGCAACGTATTGCTGGCCGTTCAGCTCGTAGGTCAGCACGCCGCCACCGACGGTGCCGCCCGTGTTGAAGCGGTACAGCATGTTGCCGTTGCTCGCATCCAGCGCGAGGAAATTGTTGTCAAGGTCGCCCGTGAACAGCAGGCCGCCGGAAGTCGCGGTCACCGCTGCAACCAGCGGGGTCGGCCATTGCTTTTTCCAGCGCACTTTGCCGGTCGCGGCGTCGACCGCGGTCAACCAGCCCTTGGCCTGCTCCTTCGGATCCGGGACCACGCTGCCGCCGTAATAGTGGGCGTACTGCGCGAAATCGGGCTTGTCGGCCGTCCGGGTGAACGTGCCGCACCAGTCGACCGCTGCCACGTACAGGGTCTTGGTGAGCGGGTTGTAGGCCGGACCGTTCCATTCCATTCCACCGAGCAGACCCGGGCAGCGGTGCACCCCTTCGACGGTCGGTTGCGAGTCGATGTTCGTTCGCGTCGTGATGGGCAGCTCGTACAGCGTCTCGTGCGTGTCACGATCGAGCATGCGCAGCAGGCCGTCCTTGCCGCTGACGGTGATCAGCTTGCGCGCCTTGCCGCGCACCGTTGCCGAGAAGATCGGGCTGACCTGACTCAGATCCGCGTCGTGCACGTCGTTCGAGATGAACTGGCGGTACCAGAGCAGTTTGCCGGTGTGCACGTCCAGCGCCAGTGCGGAGTTCGTATACAGATTGTCGCCCTCGCGCACGGAACCGTAGAAATCGGGCGACGGGTTTCCGACCGGCACGTAGACGATGCCCTGGTCCACGTCCAGGGCCAGCGGGGTCCACAGGCTGCCGCCGCCGTGCTCGCGCGCCTTCGGGTCCTTCCAGCTGTCGGCGCCGGGCTCGTTGTCGTCCGGGATCAGGTTGAAGCGCCAGACCGGCTCTCCCGTCGCCAGCTGAAAGGCACCGATCCAATTCTTCGCGCCCCAGTCGGCGCCTGCCGGACCGTAGATCACCATGTCCATGAACAGCAGCGGCGGCATGCTGAGGTACTGGGACGTATCCGCGCTGCCGATCTGGCGCGACCACAGCAGCCGTCCCTTGTCCATATCGAGTGCGATCAGATAGCCGTCGGCCGTTCCCCGAACCAGCACGCCGTCCTTGATCGCCACGCCCCGATTGGCCGGCGACAGCACGCGCCGCCCTTTCGCGTCCCACTTGGTGCTCCAGCGTTGCCGGCAGGTGGCGGCGTCGATCGCGACGATCGAGCTGTCGACCGTCAGATACATCACGCCCTTGTAGACCAGCGGGTTGGTCTGCGTCGGGGCGGCGGTCTCCGATCGGTACATGCAGATCGGGCGCAGATCGTGCACGTTCTTCGTATTGATCTGGCTCAGCTTGACGAACCGCTGACCCGTGTAGTCCTTGCTCGCGTACAGCCAATCGTGCGTGCTCGCGGCGGCGTTGTTCAGCTCCCACTGGGTCGGCCCGCCGCTCGGCTTCGCCACCTCGGCCGGAGCAGCAGCCGGCGCGACAGCCGTGGTCGCGGCCACGCTTTTCAGGTAGGCGATGATCGCCGAACGTATGCGCGCGTCGGGCAGCGCAACCGGCATGCTCGTGCCGGGTACCTTTTGCGTCGACGAGGTAAGGAACGCATCCAGCGTGCTCTCATCCCACGTGAGCCCGGAGTTGGCCATCGCCGCGGAGTAGGTGTAGCCGGGCGCCTGCCCTGCGCGTCGGCCCACCACGCCGGAAAGCGACGGCCCGAACCCGTTCACGCCGGGTTTGACCGTGTGACACGTGGCGCATTGCGCTTCGAACAGCTTCTCGCCCTGCGGTAGGTTTTCGTGCGGCGCAAAGTCCTGCGCAAAAGCGCCCGCGCTGAGCGCGAGCAGCAACGCCGCGCCCCTGGATTGGCGACCACTCATCTTGAACCTCCCCCGTTAACCGCTGTTCGCGAACTAGGAGCCGACCGTCCAAGGCGCTGCCGACGATGACACCCGATAGGCCGCAATCCCGTTCGATACCAGCAAGGCCAGCGCCAATGCTAGAACAGCTCCGACACCGGCATGAAAAGCGAGAAACGCGCCAACCGCTGCGCCCAGGCACATTGCGGCAATGGCCAACAATCGACGGCCGGGACGAGGGCTCTTGCCTCCGGCCAGCGGCGAGTCGGCCGCGAGGCCGGTCAGCGTCAGCGTCAGCACGGTCGTCGTCAGGTCGGCAACTGCCAGACGTCGAGCCACGGCGTTTTGCAGACCCATGGCGAGCGCGAGCAGCACGATCAGCGCGTACTGGGCGAGGCTGCGGTCCAGATCGACCGCTGCGATCGCAACGACGAGCCCCGTGCCGATCAGCGGGATCTGCGCAAACAGCGCGAACGCCAGCAGCCGGCCGCGATGGTGTCCGGCGCTTGCGCCGAGGCGGCCACCGGCGAGCGCGCCGGCCACGAATGCCGCGGTCGCAACGAGCGACGCAGGAATCGAAAAATCGCGTGCCCCGGCAGCGGCGAAACCCACAAATACGACGTTACCGGTCATATTGGCCACGAACACGTGCCCGAGCGAGAGGTAGCTGACGGCGTCCACCAGTCCGGTGACGACGGTCAGAACGTACAGCAGACGCGGAAGCGGACCATCGCGGTCCGTGCCGGACCCGATCGCGTCAGCGGCGTGCGCCGGCACTGCCATGCTGCTCTCCAACGGCTTTCGAATGTCGTTCGCGAAGGTCGTACCAGGCGACCAGCAGGAAAGCGCCCACCAGGCCCAGGTGCTCGAAGAAAGCATTTTCGACCATGAACCGGCCGGGCTGAGGAATGTCCCAGAAGCGATTGGCGACGAACGTGGCAATCAGCGTGAATGCGGCCAGCCACAGGGCACCCAGCCAGCGATACCAGCCGCTCAAGACGAGCGCCGAGCCGGCGAACTCCGTAACGATGGTCGCGCCGGCGACGGCGGATGCCAGCGGCAGACCGAAGTGCTGCGCCTCGGTCACGGCACCTCCGAAGTCGAGCAGCTTGACCAGGCCGCCCTGGAGGTACGCGGCACACAGCCCCAGCAGCGCGATGAAGCGGATCGCCGGCGCAGCAACCGCTGGGCCCAAAGCCCGCGCCAGGCGGTCCGCCGGGGCGGTCCATACCGAAGAAGCGCTGGGCGCCGCGCCGCCGGCGCGTGTGACACTTGGAGCAAGCCCGCTCGGGCCGCCGCAGTCGGCCGCGTGCTGTGCGGGGCGGGCCATCCACCGGTCGACCAGCAGATAGCCGGTGGTCATTGCGACAACGAGCAGGGCACCGAGCGTCACCGGTGGCGCGGGCGAGGGAATGCCAAAGGCCTTGCACGCGAAGCCGATCGCGAAGGCGAGCGTCAGGCCCAGCAGCGCTTTCATCGCGATCTCCGAT